>NZ_DASWVV010000072.1:0-4381 GCF_036406155.1 Devosia sp.
GTGCAGCGGGGCGCCGGCATCGGCGGACGCTTCGAGATCCTCGCCGAGCGCGGCCCCCAGCGCCGTCTCGCAGCCCGGCGTCACCCTGAGCGCATCCACGATCGCCGGCCACAGGCTCTCGCCGCCGGCGAGGATGCGGCCGAGCGTCTGTGCTTCGGCCTCGAGCCGGTTGAGCCGGGCCTCGAGTTCCTGCAGCGCCGGGCGGGCCGCCTCCAGCGCCGCCTGCGCCGCCTGGCTGTCGTTCTCCGCCGCGATCGCCGTCTGCTCGGCGGCGCGCGCTGCCGCCTGCGCCGCCTCGAGCGCTGCGCGCCGCTCCTGCATCGTCTTGTCGGTATCGAGGCGGGCGGCAACCTGCCCGGCCTCGCGAGCAACCTCGGCCAGTTGCTGCGTCAACCGGCCGATCCGCGCTGCCGCGTCCTCGCGTGCCCGCTGCGCCTGCGCCCGTCGGGCGCGCACCTGCGCCTCGGCTTCGGCCGCCGCCCGCATCTCGGCTTCCGCCGCCCCGACCGTCGCCTGCGCCGCGTCCGCCGCGTCCCTCGCGGCATCGTATTCCTGACGCTCGCCGGCGGCCTCGGCTTCGAGCCGGGCCGTCTCTTCGGCATAGGCCTTGAGCGTCTCCTCGCTTTCACCGAGCAGCGCCTTTTCGCGCGCCGCATCGGCCTCGAGCTGCTTCAGCCGCTCGCCCAGTTCGGCGCGGCGGGCGTCGCTGCGGCGCGCCTCCTCGGCCAGTTGCTCGGCGAGGATGACCAGCCGCTGCAGCGTTGCGCCGGTCGCCGCCTCCGTCGCGCGCAGCGGCTCCACCGCCTTGTCGGCTAGGAACAGCACCTTCTGCGCTTCCAGTTCGACGTGCTGCGCCTCGGCCAGCTGGTTGACCAGCCTGCCGTGCTCGGCCGCGGTTTCCTTCTCGGCCACGCGCGCCGCCACCCAGCGCAGGTGGAACAGCGTCGCCTCCGCCTTGCGGATCTCGCCGGACAGAGAGCGGTAGCGGATGGCGAGGCGCGCCTGGCGCTTCAGCGTCTCCAGCTGCTGCTCCACCTGGGCGATGACGTCGTCGACGCGCTCGAGATTCTGCTCGGCGCCCTTGAGCCGCAGCTCGGCCTCGTGCCGGCGCGAGTACAGCCCGGAAATGCCGGCCGCCTCCTCGAGCAGGGCGCGACGCTGCTGCGGCTTGGCCGCGATCAGTTCGCCGATCTGGCCCTGCCGCACCAGCGCCGGCGAGCGCGCCCCCGTCGAGGCATCGGCAAACAGCAACTGCACGTCGCGCGCGCGCACCTCCTTGCCGTTGACGCGATAGACCGAACCCGCCTCGCGCTCGATGCGGCGGGTGACTTCCAGCACGTCGGCGGTGTTGAGATGGGCGGGGGCGGTGCGGTCGGCATTGTCGAGCACCAGCGTCACTTCCGCCGAATTGCGGGCCGGGCGGCTGCCGGAGCCGGCGAAGATGACGTCGTCCATGCCCGAGGCGCGCATCGCCTTGTACGAGCTTTCGCCCATCACCCAGCGCAGCGCCTCGACGAGATTGGACTTGCCGCACCCGTTCGGGCCGACGACGCCCGACAGCCCGGGCTCGAGGTGCAGCTCGGTGGCGTCGCAGAACGATTTGAAGCCGTGGAGCTTGAGGCGCTGGAACTTCACCGCGCGCCTCCCGACGCGGGAGCGCTAGGCGAGGAGCGGATCGATCGCTGCCTTGAGCTCTTCAAGCGTCTTGTCCCCGGTCAGCTGCTTGCCGTTGATGTAGAATGTAGGCGTGCCCTCGAGCTTGAACTCGTCCAGCGCCTGCTCGCGCATCTTTTCCATGGCGGCGAAGAGCTCCTGATTCGTCAAGGCGGCCTCGAAGCTTTGGTCGGTAAAACCCAGTTGTTTGGCAATGCCGAGCAGCGCATCGCGCGGGTTCTGCGCCGTGCCCCACTGTTCCTGCGTCTTGAAATAGGTGGCGATGACCGTGTGGTACTGCTCTTCGCCGGCCGCTTCGGCGAGCAGGAACACCACCGCGTCCAGGACGTTGCGCACGAACGGGCGGAGGATGAACTTCACCTTGCCGGTGTCGATATAGTCCGTCTTGAACTGCGGATAGACGTTGTTGTGGAACGTCGCGCAGTGCGGGCAGGTCGGCGAAGCGTATTCGATCACCGTGACCTTGGCGTCGGCGCTGCCGAGCACACGGTCGGGAACCGCCACCTGGGCGAGCTTGGCGACGTCGAGCACGTCGCCTTCCTTGGCCAGCGCGGGGCCGAACCCGTAAAGGCTCGCAAGCGCTGCGGACGTGGCCAGGATAAGGGTGTCTCGGCGGGTAAGGGTCACGGCAATAACTCCGAATTTTGGCTGGCGCACACTACACGCCGGCATGGTGACGACAAGGGGCGCGGCCATCAACAGCCGGTGAATTCCCTATTTTCGGCTCTGGCCGAGAACCCCGTGCCCGAGCCGGCGCAAGGCATCGCGCAGCCCGTCGTCCGCGACCGGGGCGAGCCTGTGCTCGACTTCGGCGCGCACCGCCGGGCTGACCTCGCGGGGAGTGTCGTCGTCCACGCCTGAATGCGGGGTGAACGGCTCGGCCGAGAGCCGGACCGCACCTACGAGGAAATAGCCGAAATAGCGGTTGACGGCGGCGGCGATCGGTCCGGCCTCGTGGCTCAAGGCCAAAGCGTGCCCGGGAACGCAGCGCAGGTACAGCGTCGCACCCTCGGCGCCACGCGCGCCGCGCGGCCACGCCAGCCGATCGGGCAGCGCCACCTTGTCGTAGGGGGGCGGCGCCATGGCCGGCCAGTGGGTGAGGATGTCGCGGCTGGCGAAGCCACGCTTGCGCAGCACCGGGTCGAGCACCCGGCCCAGTGCCTCGGCCGCGCCGACGGCGCGGTTGAGCCGCCGGGGGGCGGCGTCCTTCTTGGGTCGTGGCGCCATTGGTGACAACTCGCTGGCGCCCTTGCCTCGGGGCAGGGCGCGGGTCATGTGTTGCCCCATCATGCCGCAAGCCGCCCGCCGAAAAAACCCCATGCCGCCGCTCGACGCCGCCGCCGTGCTTGCCTGGTACGACGCCGAGGCCCGCGTGCTGCCCTGGCGCGTCGGCCCGGCGCAGCGCCGGGCGGGGCAGCGACCCGATCCCTACCGTGTCTGGCTGAGCGAAATCATGCTTCAGCAGACGACCGTGGCGGCCGTGCAGAAATACTATGCCCGCTTCCTTGCGCTGTGGCCGCGCGTTGCCGACCTCGCCGCTGCCCCGCTCGAAGCCGTGCTGGTCGAGTGGGCGGGGCTGGGCTACTACGCCCGCGCCCGCAATTTGCACGCCTGCGCGCGCGACGTCGTCGCCTGCCATAGCGGCGTCTTCCCCACGACCTCGGCCGGCTTGCGGGCGCTGCCCGGGATCGGCCCCTATACCGCCGCCGCCATTGCCGCCATCGCCGCCGACGAGCCCGTTGCCGTGGTCGACGGCAATGTCGAGCGCGTGCTCGCCCGCTACCTCGCGCTCGCCGCGCCGGTGCGCGACGCCAAGGACGAAATCCGGGCGGCGGTCCAGGCCTCGGTGCCTGCCCGCGCCGGCGATTTCGCCCAGGCGCTGATGGATCTCGGCGCAACGATATGCACCCCGCGGGTTGCCTTTTGCGCCCGCTGTCCGCTGCGGCCCGGCTGCGCCGGCACCCGCGCCGAACCGCTCGCCTATCCGGTCAGGCCGGCGAAGCCGGAGCGCCCGACGCGCTACGGCCACGCCTTCGTCATGCGCGACGGCGCCGGCGACGTTTACCTGCAGGGCCGCGCCGACAAGGGGCTGCTGGCGCGGATGACCGAGGTGCCGGTGTCGGACTGGACCGGTGCTCCCGCCGCGCCGGGCTACCCCGTTGCCGCCGAGTGGCGCCATCGCGGCCGCGTCGTGCACGTCTTCACCCATTTCCGGCTGGAGCTGGAAGTCTGGTCCACGACCGTGCCCGATCCTGCGGCGCTGTCTGCCGGCTGGTGGGCCGACCCGGCCGAACTCGGCGCCGAGGCCCTGCCCAGCGTCTTCCGCAAGGTACTGGCGACGGCGCTGGACTGAGCAGCGGCCGCGGCAAAAGCAAACCGCCGGCCTTGCGACCGGCGGCTCTGCTTGCCTGAAGTTTGGAGGTCAGGCGGAAAGGCGCTGCATCTGCGTGCGGATATCGGCGCGGTAGCTGTCGATCGGAACGAGCCGGCCGGCGTCCTCGGTGTGCCAGAAGGTCCAGCCGTTGCACGCCTCGGCGCCCTGCACCAGCGCGCCGACGCGGTGGATCGAGCCGGCGTGCGGCCCGGCCGCGAGCGAGCCGTCGGCCCTGACCAGGGCCGCGTAGCGCCGGCGCTGGTCGACCAGCGTCGTGCCGGGCGCGATCAGCCCCATCTCGACCAGGGAGCCGAAGGCCACGCGCGGCGCCGC
>NZ_DASWVV010000073.1:0-1753 GCF_036406155.1 Devosia sp.
CCGTGTCGCCGCCCCGGCGGCGCGGCCGACGCCCGGCCTGCGCGCCAGCCGCGAGGCGCAGGGCTCGCTGCTCGACGATCCGGGCGGCTTCGAGCTGCCGGAGTTGAGCCTCCTGGCCACCCCGCGGCACAAGGGGCCGAGCCCCGAGCACGCGCCCGAGCGGCTCGAGGCCATGGCCCGCCGGCTCGAGGGCGTGCTGCAGGATTTCGGCGTCAAGGGCGACATCATCAACGTGCGGCCGGGCCCGGTCGTCACCCTGTTCGAGCTCGAGCCGGCGCCCGGCATCAAGTCGAGCCGCGTCATCTCGCTCGCCGACGACATCGCCCGCTCGATGAGCGCCATCTCGGCCCGCGTCGCCGTCGTCCCCGGCCGCAACGCCATCGGCATCGAATTGCCCAACGAGAGCCGCGAGACCGTCTATCTGCGCGAGATGCTGGCGTCGTCCGATTTCGAGAAGATGAAGGGCAAGCTGCCCATCTGCCTCGGCAAGACCATCGGCGGCGAGCCGATCATCGCCGACCTGGCGCGCATGCCGCACCTGCTCATCGCCGGCACCACCGGCTCGGGCAAGTCGGTGGGCATCAACACCATGATCCTGTCACTGCTCTACCAGATGACGCCCGAGCAGTGCCGGCTGATCATGATCGACCCCAAGATGCTGGAACTCAGCATCTATGACGGCATCCCGCATCTGCTCACCCCCGTGGTCACCGACCCGTCCAAGGCGGTGGTGGCGCTCAAATGGGCGGTCCGCGAGATGGAGGACCGCTACCGCAAGATGAGCAAGGTCGGGGTGCGCAACATCGACGGCTTCAACCAGCGCGTCACCGAGGCCAAGCGCAAGGGCGAGGTCATCACCCGCACGGTGCAGACCGGCTTCGACAAGGAAACCGGCGAAGCCATCTTCGAGAGCGAGCAGTTCGACCTCGAGCCGCTGCCCTATATCGTCGTCATCGTCGACGAGATGGCCGATTTGATGATGGTCGCCGGCAAGGACATCGAAGGCGCCATCCAGCGCCTGGCGCAGATGGCGCGCGCCGCCGGCATCCACATGATCACGGCGACGCAGCGCCCCTCGGTCGACGTCATCACCGGCACCATCAAGGCCAACTTCCCCACCCGCGTCTCCTTCCAGGTCACCTCCAAGATCGATTCGCGCACCATCCTGGGCGAGCAGGGGGCCGAGCAACTGCTGGGCAACGGCGACATGCTGTACATGGCCGGCGGCGGCCGCATCCGGCGCCTGCACGGCCCCTTCGTCTCCGACGCCGAGGTCGAGGCGGTGGTGGCGCATCTCAAGACGCAGGGCGCTCCCGACTATCTCGACTCGATCACCGCCGAGGAGGATGAGTTCGATCCCGACAGCGCCGTGGGCGACGACATGGGGCCGGGTTCGGGCGACGAGCTCTACGACAAGGCCGTGCACATCGTCCTGACCGACAAGAAGGCGTCCACCTCCTACATCCAGCGCCGCCTCGCCATCGGCTACAACAAGGCGGCGACGCTGATCGAGCGCATGGAGCAGGAGGGCGTGATCAGCCAGGCCAACCACGCCGGCAAGCGCGAAATCCTCGTCGGCAGCGAGCCCTACTGAGGGCGCGCCGAAACGCCGCCCGGGCATTCCGCCTTACGGTTTCGCCTCTGTCTGTGCGCCGCCTCCCTTGTCGAGGGAAGCGGCCCCGGCGAGGCGGTCGCCTCGGAGCGGGTAGTCCGCAAAAGGGTGAGGCTGGCGCCTCGCCGGAGCGGCCGGGTG
>NZ_DASWVV010000074.1:0-79913 GCF_036406155.1 Devosia sp.
CTAGAGCGGTTCGGCTCTTTTTTGAATCGCAGGGGATTCCGGTTTTGGGGTGTTTGTGATTCAAGATGCTGACTGGTGAGGAGGCCAGCATCTGATGAGACCTCTTTCCAATGATCTTCGGGAGCGGGTTGTAGCGGCGGTTGCGGGCGGGGAGAGCTGCCGGGCGGTGGCAGCGCGGTTTGGGGTTGCGGTGTCCTCGGTGGTGAAGTGGCACCAGCGCTGGCGGGCGACGGGATCGGTGGCGCCGGCGAAGATGGGCGGCTACCGCAAGCGGATCCTGTTGCCGCACCGGGCCTTCATCATCGAGCGGATCGAGCAGGTTCCGCACCTGACGCTGTTCAAGCTGAGGGACGAACTGGCGGCGCGGGGGGTGCGGGTGTCGCACGACACGGTCTGGCAGTTCCTGCGGGCCGAGGGGCTGCGCTTCAAAAAAAACGCTGTTCGCCCTTGAGCAGGCGCGGGCGGATATCGCCCGCAGGCGAGAGCGCTGGAAGAGCTGGCAGGGACGGCTCGACCCGTCCCGCCTGGTGTTCATCGACGAGACCTGGATCAAGACCAACATGGCGCCGCTGCGCGGCTGGGGCCGGAAGGGCCGGCGACTGCGCGGCTACGCCCCGCACGGCCACTGGCGCACCATGACCTTCGTCGCCGCGCTGCGCCAGGACGGCATCAGCGCCCCCTGCGTCTTCGACGGCCCCATCAACGGCCGCGCCTTCCGCGCCTGGCTCGACCAGCAGTTGCTCGACACCCTCAGGCCCGGCGACATCGTCGTCATGGACAATCTGGGCAGCCACAAGGCTGCCGACATCCGCACCGCCATCCAAGCCCGCGGCGCAAGGCTCTGGTACCTGCCGCCCTACTCCCCTGACCTCAACCCCATCGAGCAGGCCTTCGCCAAGATCAAGCACTGCATGCGCATGGCCCAGCGCCGAACCGTCCCCGATACATGGCGCCACATCGGCGCCCTCGTCCAATCCATCGAGCCAGAAGAATGCGCAAACTACTTCGCAAATGCAGGATATGCTTCAAACTAAGCCAGAACCGCTCTAGGGCACGATCGGATCACACTCCACCGGAGGACACCCTCCCCCTTGTGGGGAGGGTTGGGGAGGGGGTCACACCCGGGTGCCCGCTGCCGGCCCTGGGGCACGATCGCGCCAAGTGCACCGGGGCGCACCCTCCCCCTTGTGGGGAGGGTCGGGGAGGGGGTCACACCCGCCTCCGCGCGGGAGAAAGAGTCCCGACTGCAGGACACGGCCCCAGCCACCGAACCTCATCCTCGTCGGCCCGCTGCACCACCCCCTCCCCGACCCTCCCCGCGCTTCGCGGGGGAGGGTGAAGGGTGCGTTGCGGCTGGCTCTGGTGACGGGTGCCCGCTGCCGGCCCTGGGGCACGATCGCGTCACACCCACCGGGGCGCACCCTCCCCCTTGCGGGGAGGGTCGGGGAGGGGGTCACTCCCCGCCTCCGCGCGGGAGAAGAGTTCCGACTGCAGGACACGGCCCCGACCACCAAACGTCATCCTCGTCGGCCCGCTGCGCCACCCCCTCCCCGACCCTCCCCGCGCTTCGCGGGGGAGGGTGAAGGGTGCGTTGCTGCCGGGTCCGGCGGATGACGGGTGCCCGCTGCCGGCCCTGGGGCACGATCGCGTCACACCCACCGGGGCGCACCCTCCCCCTTGTGGGGAGGGTCGGGGAGGGGGTCACTCCCGGGTGCCCGCTGCCGGCCCTGGGGCACGATCGCGCCACACCCACCGGAGGACACCCTCCCCCTTGTGGGGAGGGTTGGGGAGGGGGTCACACGGCCTCCGCGCGGGAACACTGCGGGCGCCGATGGACCCCCGGAAACTCCCGCTCCGGCTCAGAAGCGCAGTGCCTTGGCCTGCTTCACCCCTTCGAGGCCGGCGATCTGCTGGAGCTGTTCGTCGGTCAGGGTGCCGTCGATGGAGAGCAGCGCGATGGCATCGCCGCCCACCTCGGCACGGCCCAGGTTGAAGTTGGCGATGTTGATGTCGAGCTTGCCGAGCAGCGTGCCCAGCCGGCCGATATGGCCGGGCTTGTCCTCGTTGGTCACGTACAGCATGGACGGCGTCAGTTCGGCATCCATGTTGATGCCCTTGACCTGGATGACGCGCGGCTTGCCGTTGGCGAAGACGGTGCCGGCGACGCCGCGCTCCTGCCGCTCGGTGACCACGGTGAGGCGGATATAGTTCTCATAGGCACCCTGCTGGTCGCGCGTGGTGGTTTCGACCTGGATGCCGCGATCCTTGGCGATCTGCGGGGCCGAGACCATGTTGATCTCGTGCAGCGTCGGCTTGAGCACGCCGTAGAGCGCCGCCGCCGTCATCGGCCTTGTGTTGAGCGAGGCGACGTCGCCCTCGTATTCGATGCGCACGCCGCGGATCGCGGTCTCGGTCAATTGCCCGGCAAACGAGCCGAGCGCCTCGGCCAGCTGCACCCACGGGGTCAGCCGCGGCGCCTCCTCGGCGGTGATCGAGGGGAAGTTGAGCGCGTTGGAGATCTCGCCGTGCATCAGATAGGCCGAAATCTGCTCGGCCACCTGCAGCGCCACGTTCTCCTGCGCCTCGGTGGTCGAGGCGCCCAAATGCGGGGTGCAGATGACGTTGGGCAGCTCGAACAGCGGGTTGTTCTGGGCCGGCTCCTCGAGGAAGACGTCGAGCGCGGCGCCGGCGACCTTGCCCGATTCGAGCGCCGCGTAGAGCGCCTTCTCGTCGATCAGTCCGCCGCGGGCGCAATTGATGATGCGCACGCCGTCCTTCATCTTGGCGAACGCGTCCGCCGACAGGATGTTGCGCGTCTGCTCGGTCAACGGGGTGTGCAGCGTGATGAAGTCGGCACGCCGGAGCAGTTCGTCGAGGTCGACCTTCTCGACGCCGATCTCCATGGCGCGGTCGGGCGCGAGGAACGGGTCGAAGGCGATGACCTTCATCTTCAGCCCCTGCGCCCGATCAGCGACGATCGAGCCGATATTGCCCGCCCCGATGATGCCGAGCGTCTTGTTGGTGACCTCGACGCCCATGAAGCGGTTCTTCTCCCATTTGGAGGCGCGGGTCGAGGCATCGGCTTCGGGGATCTGGCGCGCCAGCGACAGCATCAGCGAAATGGCGTGTTCGGCGGTGGTGATGGAGTTGCCGAAGGGCGTGTTCATGACGATGATGCCCTGCTTGGTCGCCGCCGGGATGTCGACATTGTCGACCCCGATGCCGGCCCGGCCGATCACCTTCAACTTCTTGGCAGCACTCAGGATTTTCTCGGTGACCTTGGTCGCCGAGCGGATGGCGAGGCCGTCGTATTCGCCGATGACTTCGTAGAGCTTGTCCTTGTCCTTGCCCAGATCGGGCAGGTAGTCGACCTCGACGCCGTAATCCTTGAAGATCTGGACGGCGGTCTTCGACAGCTTGTCGGAAACGAGAACCTTGGGCATGGGTGCCTCCTGATTGCTTGCC
The DNA here is from genome assembly GCF_036406155.1 of Devosia sp. Lineage (GTDB taxonomy): Bacteria > Pseudomonadota > Alphaproteobacteria > Rhizobiales > Devosiaceae > Devosia_A. The sequence goes on from NZ_DASWVV010000074.1 coordinate 3,466, forward strand.
GGAACAGTCGCCGGCGGAAACTTATGAACCCCCACCCCGGCACCCCGGCCCCCTCAAGGGGTGGAGTCGAACCCGGGCTCCCGGGCCCCGGTTCGTTCGCTTCCCTCCCCCTTGCGGGGAGAAACCGAGGGTGGGGGTCGTGAAGTCGGAACTACGCAGCCGCCTTGAGCGCGGCTTTCTCGGCGGCGAAGGCCCAGTCGAGCCACGGCGTCAGCTTTTCGAGGTCGGACGCCTCGATGGTCGAGCCGGCCCAGATCCTGAGGCCCGGGGGGGCGTCCTTGTAGGCGCCGATGTCGTAGGCGGCGCCGGCCTTGTCGAGGCGGGCGACGATGGCCTTGGCGAAGGCCGCCTGCGCCTCGGCGCCGAGCGCCGTGACCGCCGGGTCGACGATCGACAGGCACACCGAGGTGTTGGAGCGGCTCGCCGGCGCCTGGGCGAGGAAATCGACCCAGGGGGTACGCGCCACCCACGCATCCAGCACCTTGAAGTTCGCGTCGGCGCGGGCCTGCAACGCCTTGCGGCCGCCGAGCGAGCGGGCCCATTCCATGGCGTCGATGGCGTCCTCGATGACCAGCATCGAGGGGGTGTTGATGGTGGCCGCCTCGAACACCTCGCGCAGCAGCTTGCCGCCCTTGGTGAGCCGGAAGATCTTGGGCAGCGGGCGGTCGGGCTTGAACGTCTCGAGCCGCTCGACGGCGCGCGGGCTGAGGATGAGGATGCCGTGCGCCGCCTCCCCGCCCAGCGCCTTCTGCCAGGAGAAGGTGACGACGTCGAGCTTCGAAAAGTCGAGGTTCTGGGCGAAGGCCGCCGAAGTGGCGTCGCAGATGGTCAGCCCCTGCCGGTCGGCCGGGATCCAGTCGCCGTCGGGGACGCGCACGCCCGAGGTGGTGCCGTTCCAGGTGAACACCACGTCGCGGCCGAAATCGACCTGGGCCAGGTCGGGCAGCTCACCGTAGGGGGCGCGGATGACGCGCACGTCCTCGAGCTTGAGCTGCTTGGTGACGTCGGTGACCCAGCCTTCGCCGAACGATTCCCAGGCCAGCATGTCGACGCCGCGGGCGCCGAGCAGGCCCCACAGCGCCATCTCGACGGCGCCGGTATCGGAGGCGGGGACGATGCCGATCAGGTAGTCGGCGGGGACCTCGAGCAGTTCGCGGGTGAGGTCGATGGCGCGCTGGATGCGGGCCTTGCCCGGCTTGGACCGGTGCGAGCGGCCGAGCAGCGCATTGGCCAGTACGTCCACCGTCCAGCCAGGACGCTTGGCGCAGGGGCCCGATGAAAAATTGGGATTGGCCGGTTTCACCGCCGGCGCGGTCAGGGCTTCTGTCATGTGCGACCCTCCCAGGTCGAAAGTCTTGCGTTAGGGCAAGATGTCCTGAGGCCGCTCATATGCCTCGCGGCGGGGCCGAGTCAATGGGGCGGAACGGCGAATTTTCCGGGTCGCCCCGCCGCGCTGTTTGCGCCGGCGCAAGGAAGGCGTGCCGCCTCTGTGGTCAGCATCGAGCATGTCGATCCCTGTCCTGAATCTGGCGGCCCGTCCGCTCACCATCCTGTTCGCCACCGAAACCGGCCATGCCGCGGACCTTGCCGAGGCCGCCGCGACGCTGGCGCTGTCCATGGGCGCCGCGGTGCGGCTCAGGGACCTCGCCACCTACAACACCGCCAAGCTCGCAGGCGAACGCGACATCCTCGCCATCACCAGCACGCATGGCGAGGGCGACCCGCCCGAATCGGCGATCGACTTCTTCGACTTCCTCGACGAATCCGAGCTCGACCTGCACGAGGTGCGCTTCGCCGTCATGGCGCTCGGCGATTCCGGCTACGACGAGTTCTGCGGCGCCGGCAAGCGCCTCGACCGGCGGCTGGCGGCTATGGGCGCCGCCCGCCTCGCGCCGCGGCGTGACGTCGACGTGGGCGAGATGAAGCCGGCACGCGAATGGCTCGCCACCATCGTGCGCCGCTTCGTCGAGGACCAGGGCAGCCCGCGCGGCCTCGCCGCCGGGATCGAAGCAGGTGGGCTCGCCCACGCCGCGGGCGAGCCGTAGGTCTTCCCGCCTATCCCATCTCGGGATTGTCGCGCCACACGCCGCCCGCCTCGTCCCACAGGATGCGGCCGGTATGCACCAGCACCTCGAGGACGGCGGAGGCGAGCGCGTTGCGCCGGTTCGGCGGCAGCCCTTCGCTCAGGCCGAGGTCGCGGGCGATGTCGTCGATGGCGAGGCCGTCCGGGGCGCGCGACAGCAGCATGACGACAGCGTCCTCGATCTTCTTGAGACCGAGTTGCGCCTGCTCGCGGGCGTCGAGGCCGGCCATCACGCCCGCTCCCGCTTGCGCCGGGCGAGGCGGGCCTCGGCAGCCGCGACCCGCTGCTTCACGGCAATGAAGCTGTCCGGGCTCACCGAAATCGAATCGATGCCGCACTCGACCAGGAACTCGGCGAATTCGGGGTGGTCGCTCGGCGCCTGCCCGCACAGCCCGATCTTGGCGCCGGCCTTGCCCGCCTCGGCGATCACCCGCGCGATCATCCAGCGCACCGCCTCGTCCTGCTCGTCGAACAATTCGGCCAGCTCGCCCGAATCGCGATCGACCCCCAGCGTCAGCTGCGTCAGGTCGTTCGAGCCGATGGAAAAGCCGTCGAAGCGGTCGGCGAACTGCTTCGCGAGAATGACGTTGGAGGGGATCTCGCACATGACATAGACCTCGAGCCCGTCCTTGCCGCGCTTGAGGCCGCTCCCTTCCATCTCCCGCAGCACCCGGTCCGCCTCCCCCACCGAGCGGCAGAAGGGGATCATGACGACGACGTTGCGGAAGCCCATGTCCTCGCGCAGCCGCCGGATCGCCCGGCATTCGAGGGCAAAGCCGTCGCGGTACTGCGCCGAATAGTAGCGCGAGGCACCGCGAAAGCCGAGCATCGGGTTCTCCTCCCTCGGCTCGAATTCGCGCCCCCCGACCAGGCCGGCATATTCGTTGGTCTTGAAGTCGCTCATCCTGACGATGACCGGCCGCGGATAGAGGGCAGCGGCGATGCGGGCGAGGCCACGCGACAGCCGGTCGACGAAATATTCGGCCTTGTCCTCGTAACCGGCTGTCAGGGCGGCGATTTCATCCTTGGCCGCCTCGTCCCGCAGCCGGTCGAAATGCAGCAGCGCCAGCGGGTGCACGCGGATGGAATTGGTGACCACGAATTCCATGCGCGCCAGCCCCACTCCGTCGGCCGGCAGGCGCCACCAGCGGAAAGCGGCCCCGGGGTTGGCGAGATTGAGCATGACCGCGGTGCGGGTCTGCGGCAGCCCGGCGACGTCGACGGTCCGGACGCTGAACTCGGCCCGTCCCTCGTAGACGAAGCCCTCGTCGCCCTCGGCGCAGGAAACGGTGACCTCCTCGCCGCTGTGCAGCACCTCGGTGGCGTTGCCGGTGCCGACGACGGCGGGCAGGCCCAGCTCGCGGCTGACGATTGCGGCGTGCGACGTGCGGCCGCCGTGGTCGGTGACGATGGCGGCGGCGCGCTTCATCACCGGCACCCAGTCGGGATCGGTGGTGGCGGTGACGAGGATCGAGCCGTCGATGAACTGGTCGATGTCCCGGGCGCTTTCGATCAGGCAGACATGGCCGCTCACCACCTGGTCGCCGATCGACAGGCCGCGCGCCGCCACCGGGCCCTTGGCGCCGATGCTGTAGGCCTTGAACACGCCGGCCTCGCGGCGCGCCTGCACGGTCTCGGGGCGGGCCTGCAGGATGAAGATCTCGCCGGTTTCCCCGTCCCGCCCCCATTCCATGTCCATCGGCCGGCCATAGTGCTCCTCGATGATTACGGCCCAGCGCGCCAGGGCGAGGATCTCGTCGTCGCCCAGCACGTAGGCGGCCCGCTCGGCCTTCGAGGTCGGCACGTTGCGGGTCGGGCTGTCGCCGGCCCCGTAGATCAGCTTCTGCGCCTTGTTGCCGAGCTTCTTCTCGACGATCGGGACCAGCGTCCTGTCCGTGAGCAGGGGCTTGAACACCTGGTACTCGTCGGGATCGACGGTGCCCTGCACGACGTTCTCGCCCAGCCCCCAGGCGGCGTTGATGAGCACCACCCGGTCGAAGCCGGTATCGGTGTCGAGCGAGAACATGACGCCCGAGCCGCCCTGGTCGGCGCGCACCATCTGCTGCACGCCGATGGAGAGCGCAACCTGCATGTGGTCGAAGCCCTTGGCCTGGCGGTAGCTGATGGCGCGGTCGGTGAACAGCGACGCGTAGCAGCGCCGGCAGGCCCTGAGCAGGGCCTCCTCGCCCGTAATGTTGAGGAAGGTCTCCTGCTGGCCGGCAAAGCTCGCGTCCGGCAGGTCCTCAGCGGTCGCGCTCGAACGCACGGCGACGGCGACCTCGTTCTTGCCGGTGCGTTTGCACAGCTTGCGATAGGCCTCGACGATGGCGGTCGCGACGTCGGCCGGCCAATCGCCCTTGAGCAGCAGGGCGCGGATGGCCTGCCCGGTTTCGGCGAGGCTGGCCTTGCCGGCGTCCCACTCGGCGAGGAGCGCGCCGACACGCTGGCGCAAATCGTTGGCGTCGAGATACTGCCAATAGGCGGCGGCGGTCGTGGCAAAGCCCGGCGGCACCTTGATGCCCTTGCCGGCCAGGGCCCGCACCATCTCGCCCAGCGAGGCGTTCTTGCCCCCGACCAGCGCAACGTCGGCGCGCCCGATGTCCTCGAACCATGCAATGGGCGACCGCTGCTTCGCCATTCCCGCACTCCCGCTCTGAGGCCGGGGGTGCGCCGGCGCGCTCCCCCGAGGCTTGCAGCGTGGGCGCCTTCGCCCGCCCGCGTCTTGATTTCAGTCAATTGTCGGCGCCGCCCGGGGCCGCCCCATGATCCAGATCAACCTGCAGCCGCGCCGGATTGCGTACGGGTGTCACACACCCGGGCCGATCGAGAGGACGCGATGAAAAGATATTCCCGCAGGGCGCTGGTGGGCGATATTGGCGGCACCAACATGCGCTTCGCCATCGCCGACATCGACGAATTGACGATCAGCGATTTCGCGCTGCTGGCGAGCGCCGATTTCGACGACCCGCGGCAGGCGATCGAGCGCTACCTCAAGAGCGTCCCCGAGCGGCCGGACATGGTGGGACTCGCCATCGCCGGCCCCGTCGCCGACGGCGCCGCCACCATGACCAACCGCCCCTGGCGGTTCGAGCGCGACCAAATCCGCATGATCACGCAGGCCACACACGTGCACTTCGTCAACGATTTTGGAGCCTTGGCACTGGCCCTGCCCCGCCTCACCGCGCACGATCTGCACCGCATCGGCGGCGGCACCGCGGTCGGCGGCGCACCGATGGCGGTCCTGGGCCCCGGCACCGGGCTGGGCGTCGCGGCGCTGCTCAACGCCCCGACGGGCCAGGTGGCCGTCGCCACCGAGGGCGGTCACGTCACCTTCGGGGCGACCGAAGCCGCCGAACTCGCCCTGCTGCGCCAGGTGGTGGCCGATCCCGGCTATCTCGGCGCCGAGGAACTGCTCTCCGGCCGCGGCCTCGTGGCCCTCTACCGCGCGCTTTCGGGCCGTGGCGAGGACGCGCTGCGCGCCCCCGACGTCGTGGCGCGGGTCCGCACCCACAAGGATCCCGCGGCGAACCGGACGCTCGAACAGTTCGTGACCTGGCTCGGGCGCTTCGCCGCCGACGTCGCCCTCGCCTTCGGCGCCCGCGGCGGCGTCTATATCGGCGGCGGCATCGCCCCCAACATCGTCGATGCCATGTCGACGGGCGCTTTCCGCGCCGCATTCGACTATAAGGGGTCGCATGCGGCCTACGTCGCCTCGATTCCCGTGCACGTCATCAAGACCGGCGCGGATGCGGGGTTGCGCGGCGCCGCCATCGCCCTTTCACAACGGATCGAGGCCTGAAGCGGCCTCGCCCGACCGCCACGACCGGAGCCAGACATGCAGATCAGCGACCACGTCCGCCACATCCTCGCCCAGTATGACGGGGAGCGTCCCGGCGTGAAGGCCAACCTCGCGCGGCTGCTGCTGCACGGGCGTACCGGCGGTTCCGGCAAGCTGGTCATCCTGCCCGTCGACCAGGGCTTCGAGCACGGCCCGGCGCGCAGCTTCGCCCCCAACCCGGCGGGCTACGATCCGCATTACGTCTTCGAACTGGCGGTGGAGGCCGGGCTGAGCGCCCTCGCCGCGCCGCTCGGCCTGCTCGCCGCGGGCGCCGACCGGTTCGCCGGCGCGGTGCCGCTGATCCTCAAGGCCAACAGCGCCAACAGCCTCGCCGGCCATGCCGACCAGGCCATCACCGGTACGGTGGGCGATGCACTCGAACTCGGCTGCTCGGCCATCGGCTTCACCATCTATCCGGGCGCCGACAGCCAGTACGAGATGTTCGAGGAGGTGCGCGAGGCCGCCGCCGAGGCGCGCGCCTGCGGCCTCGCCGTCGTCGTCTGGGCCTACCCGCGCGGCGGCAAGCTGAGCAAGGACGGCGAGACGGCGCTCGACGTCGTCGCCTACTCCGCCCACATGGCGGCCCTGCTGGGAGCCCATATCATCAAGGTGAAGCTGCCCTCGGCGCATATCGAGCAGCCCGAGGCCAAGTCCGCCTATGCCGGCATGGGCATCGACTTCTCGGTGCTCTCCAACCGCGTCGCCCATGTCGTCAAGGCGGCCTTCGACGGCCGCCGCATCGTGGTGTTTTCCGGCGGCCCGGCCAAGGACAGCCAGGCGCTGTACGACGAAGTGCGCGCCATCCGGGCGGGCGGGGGGCACGGCTCCATCGTGGGCCGCAACAGCTTCCAGCGCCCGCGCGAGGACGCACTGGCCATGCTCGACACGGTCATCCGCCTCTATCTCGGCGAGACAGCCGGAGCCTGAGGCATGTCGACGCCGCCGATCCTCACCATCTCGCTCAACCCGGCGCTCGACATCACCACCTCGACCGAGGCGCTGCGGCCGGCGCGCAAGCTGAGGTGCACGCCGCCGCATTACGACGCCGGGGGCGGCGGCACCAACGTCGCGCGCGCCATCAAGATCCTGGGCGGCGAGAGCCGGGCTTTCGTCGTCCTCGGCGGCGCCACCGGCGCACAGTACCGCGCCATCCTCGAGGGCTATGGCCTTGACTGCGAGGTCTGGGAGGCGCGGGGCGAGACGCGCTTCTCGCTCACCGTGATGGAGCAGTCCTCGGGCCAGCACTACCGCTTCGTGCTGCCCGGGCCGCCCCGCGAAGACCTCGAGATCGACCTGCTGCTGGCGGCGCTGGAGCGCAAGATCGGCGACGGCTACCGCTTCGTCGTCGCCACCGGCAGCCTGCCGCCGGGCATGCCGACCGACATCTACGCGCGCCTGGCGCGGATCGCGCGCGACAGCGGCGCCCGCTTCGTGCTCGACACCTCCGGGCCGGCGCTCACCGCCGCCCTGGCCGAAAAGCCGTACATCGTCCGGTTCAACCATCTCGAGGCGCAGGAACTGGTGGGCGGCGACGACCCAAGGGCGGCGGCCGTCACGCTCGCCAACGACGTGATCGGGCGGGGCGCCGCCGAGGTCGCCATCGCCACCCTGGTCGAACAGGGCGCCTATGTCGCCACTGCCGGGGGGAGCTTCTACGTCCGCCCGCCCGCCGTCACGGTGCGCAGCGCCGTCGGCGCCGGCGACAGCTTCGTCGGCGCCATGGTGCTGCGCCTCGCCCAGGGCTGGCGGCTCGAGGACGCCTGCCGCTATGGTGCCGCCGCCGCAGCCTCGGCCGTCACCACCGAGGCCACCGAATTGTGCACGCGCGCCGACACCGAGCGCTACTTCGCGCAGATCGCCCCGGAGCGGGCCGCCTGAGCCGCACGGGAACCGCTACAGGCGGACGCCGCTTGCCGGGTCGAACAGCTTGGCCTTGTCCATGTTGACCTGGAAGCGGTAGGGCCGGCCGGCTGCGACCGCCTCGTCCGGCCGCACCCGGCCGATCGCCTCGCTGCCGCCGAGGGTGAAGACCAGCAGCGTATCGGGGCCGGTGGGTTCGACGACGTCGATGCTGCGCGCGAACTCGAAGACGCTGGCGCCGGGCGCGTGGGCGCCGGGATGGGTGATGATCTCGGGCCTGAGGCCGAGCACCACCTCCTCGCCCGGCCGGTCCGCCACCTTGGCAGCGAGGGCGGCGGGCAGCGGGAAGGAGATGCTGCCCTCGGCGTCGGCGACCTCGACGCGGGCGCCGCCCTCCCCGGCGATGCGGCCACGCACGATGTTCATCGAGGGCGAGCCCATGAAGCCGGCGACGAACAGGTCCATCGGGTCTTCGTAGATCTCCGCCGGCGGGCCGAACTGCCGGATGTGGCCGTTGTCCATGACGGCGATGCGGGACGCCAGCGTCATCGCCTCGACCTGGTCGTGGGTGACGTAGATGGTGGTCTTGCCCAGCCGTTGGTGCAGCTTCTTCATCTCGGTGCGCATCTCGATCCGGAGCTTGGCATCGAGGTTGGAGAGCGGCTCGTCGAACAGGAACACGTCGGGGTCGCGCACCAGCGCCCGCCCCATGGCGACGCGCTGGCGCTGCCCGCCGGAGAGCTGCCCGGGCTTGCGCTCGAGCAGGCCCTCGATATGCAGCTGCTGGGAGACGTCGGCCACCGCCCGCGCCTGCTCGGCGCGGGGGATGTTGCGCGTCTCCATGCCGAAGGTGATGTTGCCGTGCACGGTCTTGGTCGGATAGAGCGCGTAGGACTGGAACACCATGGCGATGTCGCGGTCCTTGGGGGGGACGTCGTTGACGCGCTGCGCGCCGATATGGATGTCGCCCCCGCTCAGCGTCTCCAGCCCCGCGATGAGGTTGAGCAGCGTGGACTTGCCGCAACCGGAGGGGCCGACCAGCACCACGAATTCGCCCGAGGCGATGACGAGGTCGATGCCCTTGATGACGTCGTTGCTGCCGAACCGCTTCCACACCTTGTCGAGCCGCACTTCCACCATCGCTTCACCCCTTCACGGCGCCGGCGGCGAGCCCGCGCACGAAATAGTTGCCGGCCAGCACGTAGACGAGCAGCGTCGGCAGGCCGGCGATGATGGCGGCAGCCATGTCGACATTGTATTCCTTCACGCCCGTGCTCGAGGCGACGATGTTGTTGAGCGCCACCGTCGCCGGGTTGCTGTCGCCGACCGTGAAGGCGATGCCGAACAGGAAGTCATTCCAGATCTGGGTGAACTGCCAGATCACGGTGACGACGATGGTGGGCACCGCCATGGGCAGCATGAGCTTGAAGAAGATGGCGAAGAACCCGGCGCCGTCGATCTTGGCCGCCTGCACGATGCCGTCCGAGACCGAGACGAAGAAATTGCGGAAGAACAGCGTGGTGAAGGCCAGCCCGTACACGGTATGCACCAGGATCAGCCCGTAGGTGCTGCCGGCCAACCCGAAATAGCCGAGCGTCCTCGCCATCGGCAGCAATACCACCTGGAACGGGATGAAGGCGCCGAACAGCATCAGCGCGAAGATGGTGTCGGCGCCGCGGAAGCGCCATTTGGTAAGGGCGTAGCCGTTGACGGCGCCGAGGAAGGTGGAGATGACCACCGCCGGCACCACCATCGCCACCGAATTCCACATATAGGGCGCAAGCCCATTGCAGCGCACCCCGACGCAGGCCGAGTTCCAGGCCTTGGCCCAGGCGTCGAAGGTCACCTCGCGCGGCAGGGCGATGAATGAGCCGGTGCGGATCTCGGCCAGCGACTTGAGCGAGGTGGAGATCATCACCACCAGCGGCATGAGATAGACGAGGCAGAACAGGCCCAGCACCGTGAACAGCAGGGCGCGCAGGACCGCCTGGCGCGCGCCCTTGCGGCGGACGATGCCTTCCCCGTTCATTTCCGCCCTCCCCTGAGCTCGGAATAGAGGTAGGGCACGATGATGGCCATGATCGTCACCAGCATCATCACCGCGCTGGCCGCGGCGACGCCCAGTTCGCTGCGCTGGAAGGCGAAGGAATACATGAAGGTTGCCGGCAGGTCGGTGGCGTAGCCCGGCCCGCCATTGGTCAGAGCCACCACGAGGTCGTAGCTCTTGATGGCGATGTGGGCGAGGACGATGATCGAACTGAGGAACACCGGGCGGATGATCGGCAGGATGATCGTCGCATAGGTGCGAACCGGCCCGGCCCCGTCGATGGCGGCGGCGCGGATGATCTCGTCGTCGACGGACCTGAGCCCGGCAAGGAACAGGGCCATGACGTAGCCCGACGACTGCCACACGCCGGCGATGACCACGGTGTAGATGGCCATGTGCGGGTCGATCAGCCAGTCGAAGCTGAACCCGGGAAAGCCCAGCTCCTGGACGAATTTCTCGATGCCGAGCGTGGGGTTGAGGATCCACTTCCACGCCGTGCCGGTGACGATGAAGGAGAGCGCCATCGGGTAGAGGTAGATGGTGCGGATCACCCCTTCGATACGGATGCGCTGGTCGAGCAGGATGGCCAGGAGGATGCCGATCGCCATGCAGCCGGCGATGAACAGCCCGCTGAAGACGAACAGGTTCTGCAGCGCCACGTACCAGCGCGGCGTGCTCCACAGGCGCTCGTATTGCAGCAGCCCGGCGAGGTTGTAACTGGGCAGCACGCCCGACCGGGTGAAAGAGATGTAGACGGTCCAGACGATGAAGCCGTAGACGAAGATGAGGCTCGCGGCGAACAGCGGCGAAACCACGATCTGCGGCAGCCAGCGCTCGAGAAAGCGGTCGATGCCGAGGGTGCGGGCCGATTTCGCTCTGGCAGGCGGCGGCATGGCCTGGCTGTCTCCGTGACGCTGCGGCGGTCGACGCCGCCCGGCGCGACGACCGGGGCAGGCACCGCCCGCCCCGGCTTCCGCCAGGTCTACTGTGCCCTGGCCCGCTCGATGCCCGCGGCCAGCGCCTTGACGGCGTCGGCGGAGGACATGTCGGTGTTGTAGAACTGGGTCACCAGATCGAGGAATTCCCCGCGATAGCTGCGCGGAATGGCCATCTCCTGGCTGAGGCTCGGCACCAGCGTGTTGTTGCCGATGGAGGCAAGCAGATCCTCATGCGACTTGACGGCGCAGGAATCGAACTTGTCGAGCGCCACGTCCGTGCGTGCCGGGATCGACCCCTTGGCGAGGTTGAACGTCTCCTGGAAGCTCGGCGACATGACGAGGCTCGCCAGCACCTTCTGGCCCTTGACCTTGTCTTCGCCGCTGACCTTGAAGAACACGAAGCTGTCGGAGTTGAGGATATAGCCGCCCTGGTCGGGAGCGGGCGCGCACCAATAGTCGGTGCCCGGCACCTTGCCGGCCGCCGCGAACTCGCCCTTGGCCCAGTCGCCCATGATCTGGAACGCCGCCTCGCCGTTCATGACCATGCGGGTCGCGAGATCCCAGGAGCGGCCGGCGAAGCCCTCGTCCACATAGCCGCGCATCTTGCGCATCTGGTCGAAGACCTTGACCATGGTGTCGCTGGTGAGCGCCGCCGGATCGAGCTGCACGATGGCCTTCTGGTAGAACTCGGCACCGCCGACCCCGAGTGCGACCACGTCCCACAGGGTCAGGTCCTGCCACGGATCGCTGCCATTGGCCAAGGGCGTGATCCCCGCCTCCTTGAGCTTGTCGGCGATTGCGTTGAACTCGTCCCAGGTGGTCGGCATGGTGGTGACGCCGACCTTGGCCAGCACGGCCGGGTTGGCCCAGATCCAGTCGACGCGATGGATGTTGACCGGGGCGGCGACGTATTTGTTCTCGTATTTCATGATGGCGGCGAGTACGGGCGGCAGCACCGCATCCCAGTTCTCCGCCTTGGCGACATCGTCGACATCGGCGAGCGCCCCCTGCTCCGCCCATTCCTGGATGCCCGGTCCCTTGAGCTGGACGGCCGAAGGCGGATTGCCGGCAACGACGCGGGCGCGCAGCGCGGTCATCGCCGCATCGCCGCCGCCCCCGGCGATGGGAGAGTCGATCCAGGTGCCGCCCTGCGCCTCGAAGGCGGCCTTCAGCTCGCCGACCGCCCTGGCTTCACCGCCGGACGTCCACCAGTGCAGTACTTCGACGCTTCCGTCGGCAAGGGCGGCAGTGGGCAGCGCCAGGGCCGAAACGGGAGGTCGCCCCGCCCTCAGCGCTCCTCGTCGCCGTAGTCCTCGTCGGCGATGAGGATGTCGTATACCGCGGCCGCGCCGCCGACGAGCGGCCGGCGCGCCCCGCCCATGACGTCGTCTTCGCCCGCCTCCCAGGCGATGGCAGCGTTGATCTCGTCCAGCGTGGCGCCGGTGGCGAGAATGGCGCTGATCTTCCAGTCGGCGACGTCGCCGCACAGATGGCGCACGTCTTCGTAGCTCGGGCCGGGGCCTCCAAGTCCGTGGGGATCGCTGCTCATCTCATGCTCCTTGCCGGTTGGGCCGTGGGTAAACGCTGCCGATTGCGTGCCGTTGCAGCGGCGATCATTCCACCGCCCGCCCGCTGCGCCGCTTGATCGGGATCAATGGCGCGCCGGGCGCCGTTTCTAGAGTCGGCGCAAATGCGCGACCGACCCGTCCAGCCCAGCAACGCCGCACTCGCCGCGAGGCTGCGCGAACTCGCCGACCTGCTGACGCAGCAGGGCGCCGACGGTTTCCGCGTCGCCGCCTGGCGCCGGGGCGCCGAGATCGTCGACGGGCTCGACCGCCCGGTTGCCGAAATTCTCGCGCAACAGGGCCGCGACGGCCTCGTCATCCTGCCCGGCATCGGCTACGGCATCGCCGCGGCGCTGGCCGAAATGGTGACGACCGGGCACTGGGCCCAGCTCGACCGGCTACGCGGCACGGGCGAGCCGGGACGCCTGTTCCGCACCATCCCCGGCATCGGCCCTGAACTCGCCCGGCGCCTGTGCGAGGGGCTGCCCATCGAGTCCCTCGAAGCGCTGGAGATCGCCGCCAGCGACGGCAGCCTCGACCGGGTCGCCGGCATCGGCCCGCGTCGGGCGCAGATGATCCGCGCCGTGCTGGCCGAGCGGCTGGGCCGGCCGCGGCTGCGACAGCGGCGAGACGGCCAGGAGCACCCATCGGTCGGGCTGCTGCTCGACGTCGACCGCGAGTATCGGCAGAAGGCCGCGGCCGGTGCGCTGCGGACCATCGCACCGCGTCGCTTCAACCCCGCGGGCAGGGCTTGGCTGCCGATCCTGCACACGGGCCGCGGCCCGTGGCAGTTCACGGCGCTGTTCTCCAACACCGCGCTGGCGCACGAACTGCAGCGCACCGGCGACTGGGTGGTGATCTACTATCATTGCGACGGCCTGCCCGAGGGGCAGTGCACCGTGGTCACCGAGACGCGCGGTGCCCTCGCCGGCAGGCGCGTCGTGCGCGGCCGCGAGGCCGAGGGCGACACCCTGGCGCAGAGTGCGTGACGGCGATGGCGCTGACCGCGATGCTGCTGGCGGGCGACGTGATGACGGGACGGGGCATCGACCAAATCCTGCCCCACCCGTCCGACCCGGTGCTGTATGAAGGCTATCTCACCTCGGCGGCGGACTATGTGCGCATTGCCGAGCGGGCCAACGGCCCGATCCCGCGCGGGGCGGGCTTCGACTATGTCTGGGGCGACGCGCTGGACCTGCTGGCCGGCCCCGCGCCGGTGCTCGTCAATCTCGAGACGGCGGTGACGCGCTCCGACCTGCACTGGCCCAAGGGCATCAACTACCGCATGCATCCGGACAATCTGCCGGTGCTGGCGGCGGCGGGGATCGACTGCTGCACGCTCGCCAACAACCACGTGCTGGACTGGGGCGAGCGCGGGCTGCTCGAGACCCTCGACGTGCTGGCAGCGGCCGGGATCGCAACGGCCGGCGCCGGGCGCGACGCCACCGAGGCGGCGGCGCCGGCGGTGCTGGAACTGGCGGGGGGCGGGCGCCTGCTGGTGCATGCCGCCAGCCGCCCCAGCAGCGGCGTGCCGGCCGAATGGGCTGCAGGCGAGGAGCGGCCCGGCGTCGCCTTCCTGCCCGACGGGCGGCCGGCGGAAACGGCGCGCCTCGCGGCGCGCATCGCCGCCGGCAAGCGGCCCGGCGACATCGTCGTCTGCTCGCTCCACTGGGGGCCGAACTGGGGCTACGGCATCGACCCGACCGACCGCCGCCTCGCCCATCAGCTGATCGAGGCCGGCGCCGACGTGGTCTGCGGCCATTCCTCGCACCACCCCAAGGCGGCCGAAGTGCATCGCGGCAAACTCGTCGTCTACGGCTGCGGCGACTTTCTCAACGACTACGAGGGCATCGGCACGGAGCGCGGCCTGCGCAGCGATTTGTCCCTGCTCTGGATGCCGGTGGTCGACAGCGCCGACGGCAGCCTCGCCGGCCTCGAAATGGTGCCCTTCCGCATCCGCAATTTCCGCCTCGCTGCTGCGGACAGCACGGAGGCGGCAGCGCTGCACCAGGTCATGGATCGTGAGTGCCGGCGCTTCGGCCGAGGCGTCGCGCTCACGGACGGGCGCCTGCGCCTCGAACTCGCGTAGGCGCCGCCGTCAGTGGCGGGCGAATATTTCCGTGGCGCCGTCGCGGCGGATGAGCAGCACGTCGTAGCTCTCGGCCCCGGCGCCCTCCATCCCGGGCGAACCCAGCGGCATCCCCGGCGCCGACAGCCCCACCGCGTCGGGGCGCTCGGCCAGGAGGCGGACGACGTCGCCGGCCGGCACGTGGCCCTCGACGACATAGCCTTCGACCAGCGCGGTGTGGCAGGATTCGAGACCCGGTCCGATGCCGGCCGCGGCCTTGAGCGCACCCATGTGCTCGGGCGCGACGTCCGTTGCCGCGACCGTGAAGCCGTGCTGGCGCATATGCGCGATCCAGCCTTCGCAGCAGCCGCAGCCGGCATCCTTGAACACCTCAAGCGTGGCGGCGGCGGCGCCGGCCCCGGTGACGGGCAGCAGCAGCGCGGCAGCCGAAAGCAGCAAAGTCCTGCGTCGCATCAATCGCTCCTTCTCGTGCCAGCCCCCTCTAGCACACCGGCGGCGCCGGTGCTCATCACCTCGGCGTGCGTCTCGTTGCGACCGCTGCTTCCGTGGCATATGGGGTGGACTCGGCCCCTGCGCAGTGTATAGGCGGTGGAACACCTGCTCCCCGCCTCCGGCGCCCCCAGAGCGAGAATGCCAGACCATGTCGACGCCGGTCATCGAAACCACGGACACCAATCTGCACCTGATGTCCGGCAAGGTGCCGCTGCACATCCTCAAGGACATCAACCTGCGGGTCGAGGCCGGCGAGGTGGTGGCCACCGTCGGGCCGTCCGGCAGTGGCAAGACCTCGCTGCTGATGGTGCTGAGCGGCCTCGAGCGGGCAACGAGCGGCAAGGTGGTGGTGGCGGGCCAGGACATCACCGGGCTCGATGAGGACCAGCTCGCCATCTTCCGGCGCCGCAACCTCGGCATCCTGTTCCAGAACTTCCACCTGATCCCGTCCCTGACGGCGCTCGAGAACGTCACGCTGGCGCTCGAGATCGCCGAAACCGGCCAGCCCTTCAAACAGATGCAGGCCGCCGCCGCCGCCGCGCTCGAGGAAGTTGGACTGGCCGACCGGCTGACCCACCTGCCCAGCGCGCTGTCGGGCGGCGAGCAGCAGCGGGTCGGGCTGGCGCGCGCCATGGTGACGCGGCCGCGGCTGCTGCTGGCCGACGAGCCGACCGGCAACCTCGACCAGGACACCGGGGCGCGCGTCATCGCGCTGATGTTCGACCTGGCGCGCAAACAGCACACGGCCGTGATGCTGATCACCCATGACCGCGCCCTGGCCGCACGGGCCGACCGCAGGCTCCTGATGAACCACGGCCAACTGTCGGAGGAAGCCGGGGTCGCGCAGCCGTGAGGCGGCTCCTCGACTGGATGCGCGTGGGGCTCGTCGACCTGCGCGGGGATCTGCGCCGCTTCGGCGTGCTCATCGCCTGCCTCGCGCTCGGCACCGGCGTCATCGCCGCGGTCGGCTCGGTGGGCGACAGCCTGCGGATCGCCGTGGTGCGCGATGCGACGACGCTGCTGGGCGGCGATCTCGAAGCCTCGCGGCCCGATCGCGACGCCACCGCCGAGGAACTGGCCTTCTTCGAAATGCTGGGGGAGGTGACCAGCGTCGTCGACAGCAACGCCCGCGCCGCGGCCGGCGACAACAGTGCCTTCGCCGACCTGCTCGCCGTCGCCGGCAACTACCCGCTGCTCGGCAACGTGGTGAGCCCGCAGCTGACGCCGGGCGACAAGCCCGCCGTACTGCTGGGGGAACGCGACGGCCGCTACGGCGCCATCGTCGACGTCGTGCTGCTCGACCGGCTCGGCATCGCGCTGGGCGACAAGTTCACCATTGGCGGCCTCGAACTCGAGGCCCGCGGCATCCTCAACACGCTGCCCGACGGCGCCGTGCGCGGCTTTCATCTCGGGCTGACCACGGTGGTATCGACCGACGCGCTGGCGCGCATGGACAATCTGCGCCCGCCCCTGCCCGGCATGCTGACCAAGCACCGCTACAAGATCGTGCTGCGGGACATGAGCTACGCCGAGGCGGCCGCCGCCATCGCGGCGCAGTTCAACGACAAGGACTGGAGCACGCGCTCCCCGCGCGAAGCGGCGGGCAGCCTCGCCCGCTATTACGACCTGTTCGCGCGGTTTCTCCTGATCGTCGGGCTGTCGTCGCTGCTGGTCGGCGGCGTCGGCGTCTCCAACGGCGTCACCGCCTATATCGGTGACCGCCAGCGCTCCATCGCCACCATGCGCAGCCTCGGGGCGACCGGCCGGCGCATCCTGGTGCACTTCATGACCCAGGTCGGCGTGCTGACGGCGATCGGGGTGGGCCTCGGCGTGCTGCTCGGCGGCGTCTCGTCGCTGCTCATGCTGCCGCTTCTCGGCCGGGCGCTGGGCGTCGACCTGCCGGCGCTGATCGAGCCCATGCCGCTGCTGGCCGCGGCGGGCTTCGGCGTGCTGGCCGGCTTCGCCTATTCCTACCTGCCGCTGGTGCGGGCGCAGAAGGTGAGCCCGGCCATGCTGTTCCGCGCGCTCGGCGCCGTGCTGCCGCCGCCGGCCCGCCGGGACATGCTGCGCCCCGGCGTCGTCGCGCCCATCGCCCTCGCCGTCGCCGGCATCTTCGTGCTTGCCGTGCTCATCACCGGCGACCCGTGGCTGGTGGGCGGCTACGCCGTCGGCGTCGTCTTCGCCTTCCTGCTGCTGCGGGGCTCGGCGTGGCTGCTGCAGGGCGCGCTGCGGCGGCTGCCGCCGGCCGCGCCCAGCCGGCTGCGCCACGCGCTGCACAACATGTACCGGCCGGGCTCGACCGCGCCGGTGGTGATCATGTCGCTCGGCCTCGGGCTCGCCATGCTGCTGGTCATCGCCCTGCTCAACGCCAACCTGCATAGCCAGTTGCTGGGCGCCGTGAGCCGCGACGCCCCCACTTTCGTCGCCACCGACCTGTTCGACGACGAGGTCGCGACCCTCGAAGGGATGGCCCGCAGCGACCCGTTCCTCGCCCGCTTCGAATCCAGCCCGATGCTGCGCGGCAAGATCACCCGCCTCGCCGGGGTCGACCCGGACACCCTCACCGGCATCAGCGAGGAGGCCGAGTTCCTGCTCGGCGACGAGGTGCCGATCACCTGGGTACGCGACCTGCCGGCGGGATCGACCGTGGTGGACGGGACGTGGTGGCCGCCCGACTACGACGGCCCGCCGCTGGTATCGCTGCGCATCAGCATGAAGGCCGACCTCGGGCTCGCCGTCGGCGACAAGCTGAGCTTCGAGCTCTACGGCGAGACGATCGAGGCGACGATCGCCAATTTCCGCGACTACGAGTATCAGCAGGGGATCAACTTCATCGTCACCCTGTCGCCCGGGGTCGTCGAGGCCTTCCCCTCGACCTTCCTCGGCACCATCAAGGCGGCGGAGGGCCACGAGAAGGACCTCGAGCGCGAGTTGGTCCGCGCCTTCCCCGAGGTGACCTTCATTCCCATCGGCGATGCCCTCAACCAGGCGGTCAGCATCCTCGGTCAGCTCGGCACGGCGGTGAACATCGTGGGCGGGCTGGCCGTGGTCAACGGCCTGCTCGTGCTGGCCGGAACCATGGCGGCGGGGCGCAAGCAGCGCGAGGCCGACGCCACCGTGCACAAGGTGCTGGGGGCCACCCGCGCCGACGTCGTCTGGGCGTTCGCGCTCGAATACTGCCTGCTTGGGGCGTTCGCGGCGGCGATCGCCACCATCGTCGGTGTCGCCGGCGCCTGGGCCATCACCGAGAGCGCCATCGACATCGGCTTTTCCGCCGACCCGGTGCTGATCGCCGAGGTCATCGTCGGGGCAGTGCTGCTGACCGTCGCCGCCGGCGCGGCGACCACGTGGAAGGCGCTGTCGGCGCGGCCGGCGCGGTTCCTGCGCGAAGCCTGAGGCGCCGGCGGAGCCGCGTCAGCGCGGCTTGACCGGCGTCCCGTCGGCGAGCCGGTCAGACGGGTGCACGACCACCTCGGCGCCGGCGGCGACGCCAGCGACGACTTCCGCCAGTTCCGCCGTCCGCGCGCCGATGACGAGCGGCCGCAGCACCGCCCGGCCGGCCTCGACGACGAAGGCGCTCCACTGGTTGTCAGCCCGGAACAGGGCCGCCGTCGGGATCAGCACGGCCTGCTCCACGCGCTGCGCCTCGATGCTGACGAAGACGCGGTAGAGGTGGCCGAGCCGCGGCCGCGCCGCGGGCGGAGCGAGCAGGTCGAGGTGCACCGGGACGCGCTGCTCTTCGACGCCGAGCGCCGATACGCGGGTGAAGCCGGTGGGGTCGATGCGGCGCACCCTGGCGGCCAGCGGCTCCGGCCCGCCCCAGCCGGTGATGATGGCGGGCGCCCCCGGCGCGATGCGCACGGCGTCGGCCGACAACAGGTCGACCACGATTTCGAGATCGTCCGGCTCGCCGATCTGCAGCAGCGGGGCGCCGGCCATGATGCTGCGGGCGCTCTCGTTGTCGATGCCGAGCACGGCGCCGGCGACCGGCGCCAGCACCCGGCGCGCCTCGCCATCCGCCGCCGCGGCCGGGTCGATGAGGCGCGCCTGCGCCTGCTCGAGCTGGTGCGTGCGCATCTCCAGCGCCGCCTGCCCGCTGACGATGAGCGCCTCGCGCCGGGACAGCTCGAGGCGGGCCTGCTGCGCCGCCTGCAGCGTGGCGATGCCGCGCTCGAGCAGCCGCTCGCCGCGTTCGACCTCGGTCCGCCAGTAGTCCCGCTCGGACAGCGCGATATCCAGCTCGGACTTGGCCGACATCACACCGGCCTCGGCTGCCCGCACCGCCGCTTCGGCCTCGGCCCGCGAGCGCGGATCGAGCAGGCCGCTCTCCTGCGGCAGGATCGTCGCGACCACCGCGCCCTGCGCCACCCTGTCGCCGACCCTGACCGGCAGGCGCAGCAATTCGCCACCCACGGGGGCAAAGACCTGGTAGACATCGCGGACCCGGGCGAGACCCTCCTCGTCGACGGTGATGCGCAAGTCCCCGGTTTCGACCCGGGCAATGTCGACGCCGAGGGGCTGGGGCGAGAACGCCCACCACAGGCCACCGGCGACGGCGGCCACGAACCCGGCGGCAGCGACGATGCGGCCCCATTTCATCGTGCTCAGTCCCTCGTCTTGAGAACGGCGATCATGTCGAGGCCGGCGATGCGGCGCTGGACAAAATAGGCGGAAAACGTCGCAGCGGCGAGCACGGCCACGCCGGCCATGGCGTAGGTCGAGCGGTTGATCACCAGCGGTATGCGGAACAGCTCGCTCTCGAAGCCGCCATTGACCACCAGCCACGACAGGCCGTAGCCGACGACCCAGCCGAGCGGGATGGACAACACGATGAGAAGCGCCAGCTCGCTGAGCAGGATCATCGAGACCTCCGCGATGGTGAAGCCCAGCACGCGCAGGCTGGCGAGTTCGCGGGCGCGCTCGGAGAGCTGGATGCGCATGGCGTTGTAGACGACGCCGAAGACGATGAGGCTCGCCATCAGGACGAGCACCAGGCGCGACGCCCCGATATTCTCCCCGATATAGTCACGGAACTTCTGCACGGCCCGCTGCTCGAGCGTCACGCCGGTGATGACCGGCGTCGCCTTGATCGCAGCGAACAGCGCCGGCCACTGCGCATCGTCGACCATGAGGCTGACCATGTCGGCGAGCGACGCCTCGCCCAGCAGCCGGTTGAGGGCGCCGATCTCCATGTAGGCGCCGAGGCCGATGAACTGTTGCACCACCTCGGACACGGTCTCGGTGAGCACGCGCCCGCTGCCGTCCATCAGTTCGATGCTGACCGCGTCCCCCGGCCGGACCCCGAGCAGCCCGGCCATCGTCTCGGTCAGCAGCAGCCCGTGCTCGGGCAGCACCACGGCGTCCAGCCGGGCGTCCAGCACCCGGCTGAGATCGGTATGGGCGGGCTTGCCGACCAGCGCCGCGCGCTTGCTGCGCAGCCCGTGGCGGAACACCACCGGGACGGCCCGCGCCGGCTCGGCCGCCAGCACCCCCGGCAGCCGCCTGGTGGCCTCGAGCCCGCCGGGGCCGACCGCGCGCGCCAGCACCAGGCTCGCATCCTGCCGCTCCGCCCGGAAATAGGTGGCATCGATCAGGAAATCGACGGAGTCCTCGGCGAACATGCCGCCGACGAGGAGCGCGGTGGCGAGCACGATGCCGAGCGCCGTCAGTGCGGCCCGCAGCGGCCGGCGCACGAGGTTGCGGATGGCCATGGTCAGCGCCTTGGGCAGGCGGCCGACACGGGCATAGCGGTCGAACAGCGAGCGCGTATAGACCGGGGGCACCGGCGGCGACATGGCCACCGCCGGCGGCAGCCGTACCGTGGACAGCACCGCCTGCACGCAACCCAGGGCGGCCGCCAGCAGGGCCGCGAGCCCGGAAATGGCGAATACGTCCGGCCGCTCGTCGAACAACAGGAACGGGAACTTGTAGAACTCGGCGTAGACCCCGGCCAGCAGGCGGCCGAGCCAGGCCCCGAGGCCCCAGCCGATGACCACGCCCACCGCGGCGATCAGCAGGGCCAGTTTGACATAGTGCCAGGCGATGGTGGCCGAGCCGTAGCCGATGGCCTTGAACAGGCCGATCTGCTCGCGCTCGAGCGTGACGAGCCGCCCCAGCGTCATGTTGACGAGGAAGGCCGCGACGCCGAGGAAGATCGGGGGCAGCACGAAGTTCATCGCCTCGAGCTGGCTGAGTTCGGAGGCGAGGAAGGCGTGCGAAGTCTGCTGGTCGCGCCCGTAGGCGCCGGCGCCGCCATAGGGGCGCAGCAACTCGTCGAGGGCGGCGATGACCGCGCGCGCCTCGGCGCCGCGCGCCAGTTGCACGCTCAGCGCGTTGAAATCGCCCTGCATGGCGAAACTCGCCGCCGCCGCCGTGTACGGCATCCAGATGACGCCGAAGCGGCGATCGTCGGGCAGGAACTCGCCCGGCGCCACCGAGTAGACGAACTCGGGCGAGAGCGCGATGCCGGTGACGAGCAACTCGCGCCTGTCACCGTCCATGATCGCCGACAGGGTGGCGCCCGGGCGAAGGCGCTGCGCCGCCGCAAAGGTGCCGGACACCACCACCTCCCCGGCCCGGCCCGGCTCCGGCAGGCGCCCCTCGAGCAGGTGCAGGGCGTTGAGCCGGGGCTCGCCCAGGTCGGGAATGGAGAGCACGAGGCCGTTGGCCGGCTCGGCCATGCCTTCGATGTCGAGGATGATGCGCTTCTGGATGCGGCCCTCGGCGACGGCAACGCCCGCAAGGCCGGCGACCCGGTCGACGACGGGGCCGGGAATGCGCGTCGCCGTGGCGAACACATCGGCGAAGCGGTAGCGCTCGTAATAGGCCTGCTGCGTCTCGCTCAGCGAGCGCAGCGTGCCGATGCCGATGAGCAGCGTGATCACCCCGGCGGCGGCAACCAGCGCGATGGCCAGGCCCTGCGCCCACAGCCGGCCGAGATCGCGGAACAGCTTGCGGTCGAGGGCGCTCACCACGACACCTCGGACGGCTTGAGTCGCGTCGGGTTGACGATCTCGTCGACGATGCGGCCATCGGCCATCAGCAGCACGCGATGCGCGATCTTCTGGATGATGGCGTTGTGGGTGATGATGACCGTGGTGGTGCCGAGCTCGGTGTTGACATGCGTCAGCGCCTCGAGCACGGCGACGCCGGTCTTGCTGTCGAGCGCACCGGTCGGTTCGTCGCACAGCAGCACGCTCGGGCGCTTGGCGATGGCCCGGGCGATGGCGACGCGTTGCTGCTCGCCACCCGAGAGCTGCGCCGGGAAGTGCTCGGCGCGGTCGGCGAGGCCGACGCGGGCCAGCGCCTCCTCGGGCCGCATCGGGTGGGATGCGATCTCGGTGACCAGCGACACGTTCTCGCGCGCCGTGAGGCTGGGCACGAGGTTGTAGAACTGGAACACGAAGCCGACATGGTCGCGCCGATAGCGGGTGAGCCCGGCGTCGCTCAGCGCCGTCAGTTCGTGCTCCTCGAACCAGGCCTGGCCCGAACTCGCGCGGTCGAGGCCGCCCAGGATGTTGAGCAGCGTCGACTTGCCGGAGCCCGAGGGACCGAGGATGGCGGTGAATTCCCCCGCCGGCAGGATGAGGTCGGTCCCCCGCAGCGCCTGCACCGCGGTATCGCCGCTGCCATAGGTCTTGGTCAGCTGCACGGTGCGAAACGCGGTGGCGCCCATGGTCGCGGCAGCTATTCCAGCGACTTCAGGTAGACGACGATGGCCTCGGCCTGGTCGGGGTCGAATTCGAACTCGGGCATCTCGGGATGGGCGGTGACGATGCCCTCGACCAGCGCCTCGCTGAGGAACGCGACGTCGTAGCGCAGATGCAGGTCGCGGAAGCGGGGGGCGATGTCGAGCGGGCTCTCGCCCGTCGGCCCGATGGCGTGGCAATCGGCGCAATAGGTGGTGACCAGTTGCCGGCCCTGCGCCACCGCCGGATCCTCCGCGGGCGAGCAGCCGAACAGGGCAGCGACCGCGACGAGGCCGCCAATAGCGGCCCATTGCTCCACGCTCATCGCAGTCCTCCCTTCGTGGCCGACCCGGCCCATCTCAGCCGATTCTATCCGCACAATGCCGGCGGCGCGAGAGCGCGCCTTGACCGGCATCAACCCCGCTCCGGCGACCTGGGCGCGGCGCCGCCGTCGGATTCGCCGGGCACGGGGAACCGGCACCCCCGCTCGCGCTTTGATAAGCGAAAGGACGGTTCATCATGCGCAGCCTGCCCCGGATGTCCCATTGGCCCCTGATCGCGGCAGCGGGCGTTGCCGCCCTCCTGCTGATCCCCGGCGACGAGACCCGGCAGCCCGCCGCGAGCCTTGCGCTGGGAAGCGACGGCGGCGCGCCGGAGGCGACGGGCTCCCTGCCCGATGCGCTGACCGTTGCCGCCCCGACTCTGCCGGCATCAGCGCCGCAGCCGATGCCCCCGCCGCTCGCGCCGGAGCGCAGCGGCACGGTGGCGGTCGCGTCGATCGCGCCGGCTGCCCCCGTCCCCGCCGCGCCCGCACCGGAAGCAACGGTCGAGGCCCCCGCCCGCACGCTCTGGGTGGGGCGCAGCGCCGTCAACGTCCGGGCCGGCCCGTCGGCCTCGACGGCCAAGCTATTCGTGCTGAAGCCGGGCCAGAAGGTCAGCGCCTCAGAGACCTCCGGCGGCTGGACCCTGGTTGTCGCCGACAACGGCGACAGCGGCTGGGTGTCCTCGCGCTATCTTTCGGAAACGGCGACGCCCGAGCGCCTGACCCCGCCCAAGGCGAAGCGAAAACTGGTCGAGGCGGAGCAGCCGCGGCAGGTGCGACAACTGCAGTTCGCCCGCATCGGGAGCCCCCTCATGCTGCGGGCGGGCCCGTCGCGCCTCGCGCCCCTGCTGTTCACGCTCCGGCGCGGCGAGCGCATCGCCGTGCTCGAGACGCGCGGGCGCTGGGTCCGCGTGATGCTCGAGGACGGCTTGTCGGCCTGGGCCGACGCCCGCGACCTGTAGGCCGCGCGGCGCCCGGCCGAAAGGTCAGTCCTTGGCGCGCTCGACGTAGGAGCCATCCTCGGTCATCACCACGATGCGGGTGCCCACGCCGATATGCGGCGGCACCATGGTCTTGATGCCGTTGTTGAGGATGGCGGGCTTGAACGAGGACGAGGCGGTCTGCCCCTTCACCACGGGCTCGGTCTCGACCACCTCCAGCGTCACGCGCTGCGGCAGTTCGATGGCCAGTGCCGTACCCTCGAAGGTCTTGAGAAAGACCAGCATGCCGTCGTTGAGATAGGCCTTCTGGTCGCCGATGACGTCGGCCGGGACGGCGATCTGCTCGTAGCTTTCCGGGTTCATGAAATGGAAGCCCTCGGCGTCCTCGTAGAGGTACTGGTACTCGCGCTCGTCGACGTCGGCCTTTTCCACCATCTCGGTCGTGCGCCACCGCTCCGACACCTTCACGCCATCGGTGATGCGGCGCATGTCGACCTGGGTGACCGAGGCACCCTTGCCCGGGTGGATGTTCTCGGAGGTAAGGATGACATAGAGCTTGCCGTCCTGCTCGACGACGTTGCCCTTGCGCAGCGACGAGGCGATGACCTTTACCATTACTTCTTCCTTGTTCCAGCGGTGGCGGCGGCCTAGATGAATGGCCATTCGGCCCGGCCGCGCGCATCTGTCTCGTGTTTCGCTGCCGCCGATAGCGCAAATCCGCCAAAACCGCCAGTCCCGAGCACGAAAGACGCCGCTCTTGCCCTCCTCGCCCCCTTCACCGCCGGTCTCCCCGTGGTGGACACCGGCGGTGCATGCCGACCGCCGGCCCGTGTTGCTGGCCCGCAACCGGATCGAGGCGGCGGCCAGAAGCTACTTTGCCGAGCATGACTTCGTGATCGTCGATCCCCCGGGCCTGCAGCGCTCGCCGGGCAACGAAACCCATTTGCACGCCTTTTCGACCCTCGCTACCGGCAACGACGGCACGCAGTTTCCGCTGTATCTGCATACCTCGCCCGAGTTCACCATGAAGAAGCTGCTGGCGGCCGGCGAGCGGCGCATCGCCAGCATCGGGCACGTGTGGCGCAACCGCGAGCGGGGCCCCCTGCACCACCCCGAGTTCACCATGCTCGAGTGGTACCGTGCCGGGGAGCCCTACGAGGCGGTGATGAGCGACTGCATCGCCATGCTCCGCCTCGCGGCCCGGGCAGCGGGGTCGCCGACGCTGCGCTGGCGCGGGCGCGCCTGCGATCCGCACGCCGAAGCGGAACGGCTGAGCGTTGCCGACGCGTTCGCGCGCCATGCGGGCATCGACCTGCTCGCCACCCTGGATGCGAGCGGCGCCACCGATGGCGAGGCGCTGGCGGGGCAGATGCGTGACGCCGGGCTGACGGTCCCCGACGATCGCGGCTGGAGCTACCTGTTCAGCCGCATCCTGGTCGAAAAGATCGAGCCGAACCTGGGGCTGGGCCGGCCCACCCTGCTCGATCTCTATCCCGCCTCCGAGGCGGCGCTGGCGCGCCGGTCGCCCACCGATGCCCGCGTGGCGGAGCGCTTCGAGCTCTACGCCTGCGGCGTCGAACTCGCGAACGGCTTCGGCGAACTGACCGACGCCGAGGAGCAGCGCCGCCGCTTCGCCGCCGAGATGGACGAAAAGCAGCGCCTCTACGGCGAGCGCTATCCGCTCGACGAGGACTTCCTCGCCGCCCTCGCCGGCATGCCCGCGGCGAGCGGGGTGGCGCTCGGCTTCGACCGGCTGGTGATGCTGGCGACGGGCGCCAGCCGCATCGACCAGGTGCTGTGGGCGCCGGTGGCCGAGGCGCTGGCATGAGCCGGCCGCTGCGCACGCCGCAGGATCTGATCGAGGCCGGCCTCGCCGCGCCGGAGCGGCGCGCCGAACTCGAGGCGGTGGCAGAACGCTACACCCTCGCCATCCCTCCCGCCATGGCCGAGCTGATCGATCCCGATGACCCCAACGACCCGATCGCGCGGCAGTTCGTGCCCAGCGGCGCCGAGCTCGAGACCACACTCGAGGAACGCGCGGACCCCATCGGCGACCTCAGCCACTCGCCGGTCGAGGGCATCGTCCACCGCTATCCCGACCGCGTGCTGCTCAAGGCCGTGCATGTCTGCCCGGTCTATTGCCGCTTCTGCTTCCGCCGCGAGATGATCGGGCCGCAGGGGCTGGGGACGCTGTCGCCGGAGGCGCTGGCTCGGGCCCTCGGCTATATCGCCGAGCACGAGGAGATCTGGGAGGTGATCCTCACCGGCGGCGACCCGCTGGTGCTCTCCGCGCGGCGGCTCGCCGAGTTGATCGCCCCGCTCGGCGCCATCGGCCACGTCCAGGTGGTGCGCATCCATTCGCGCGTGCCGGTGGTCGAGCCCGAGCGCATCGACGCCGAGCTGATCTCGGCGCTCAAGGCGAGCGGCCGCAGCACCTATGTCGCCGTGCACGCCAACCACCCGCGCGAACTGACGGCGGCGGCGCGTGCTGCCTGTGCGCGGCTGGCCGATTCCGGCATCGTGCTGCTCGGCCAGTCGGTGCTGCTCAAGGGAGTGAACGACGACCCCGACACGCTGGCGCAACTGCTGCGGGCCATGGTCGAGACGCGGATCAAGCCCTACTACCTGCACCACCCCGACCTCGCCCCGGGCACCAGCCACTTCCGTCTCTCCATCGAGGAGGGCCGTAAGCTGGTGGCGGGGCTGCGCGGCCGCATTTCCGGGCTGTGCCAGCCCACCTACATCCTCGATATCCCCGGCGGGCACGGCAAGGCCTCGATCGGGCCGAGCGCGCTGGTGCCGCGCGGCGACGGCTGCTTCACCGTCACCGACTTCAACGGGCAGGAGCACGTCTACCCGCCCGCGGGCACGGAGTCGGCCTGAGCCCGCGGCGCTGCTCAGTGCACGGTACGCGGCAGCGGCATCACCCGTTCGAGCTGGCCCAGCTGCAGGGGCTTGACCAGCACCGGCACGTGCGGATGGGTGTCGCGCAGCAGCTCGGCGGCGTGGGCGGTGACGAACACGAACGGGATGCCGCGCTCCTCGAGCGCCTCGGCGATCGGCAGCGCATCGGCGCCGCCGCCCAGATCGAAGTCGAGCAGCGCGAAATCCACCTGCTCGCTCTCGGCCATGGCGATGCCGGAATCGAGCGTGCGCGACGAGGCGACGACGGTGCAGCCGAGGTGCCGCACCATCTCCTCCATCATCATCTCGACGATCCCTTCGTCTTCGACGATGAGTACGCGCAACGGGTCGGGTTTCATCACTGCCTCCGCCTTCCGGTGCCACCGGAACGCACCCGGCCCGAGGCCGGTTCCGCGGCAGGCGGTCAGTCCAGCGTGCGCAGGAACTGCGTGGCCGCCTCGAAGCGCCGGCGCAGGCGCGCGACGCGCTCCCCGCGCCCGGCCCGGGGGGCGACGGAGCGGACCCGCAGCGACGCGGTCTCGGCATAGCCCAGGGCCTTGGCCGCGATGCGGAAGGCACCGAGGCTGGTGGCGCTGGCCGGGGCCGCGGGGATGGTGACCTCGGCGTCGAGCACGTCGGCGATGACCGCCGGCCAGGTGGCGCTGCGCGCGCCGCCGCCGACCAGGCTCACCCGCCCGCCACGCTGTCCGCCCATGGCGTCGAGATTGGCGGCGATGGCGAAGGCGACGCCCTCGAGTACGGCGTAGTACAGGCTCCCCGCCCCGTCCGCGGCCGAGATGCCGGTGAACCCGCCGCGCAGGTCGAGATCGACGAAGGGGGAACGTTCGCCGCTCAGATAGGGCAGGAACACGACGTCGGCGGGTTGCGCATCGGCGGCCGCCGCCAGGCGCTCGGCGGCGGGCAGGTCGATGCCCAGCGCGTCGCGCGCCCATTGTGCCGCCGCCCCGGCCGAGATGATCGGCGCGATCTCGATGACGCCGTCGATCAGCGGGTGCGGCAGCCGGTAGAACGGGCGCGGCGCCGGGTCGCTTCCGGCCGCGACGCGGGCCACCCAGCCACTGGTGCCCAGATAGAGGCTGACGTCGTCGGCCTGCTCGGCGCCGCTGCCGATGGTGGTCGCGGCGCCGTCGCCGCAGCCGTTGATCACCGGGATCCCCGGCTGCAGATCGAGCGCCGCGGCGGCGGCGTGGGCGAGCGGGCCGACGATGGCGGTGGCCGGCAGGATCGCCGGCAACCGGTCCCGCGCGACGCCGAACAGATCCAGCAGCGGCTCGGACCACTGGCGCGAGCGCACGTCCATGAGCCCGGTGGTCGCTGCGCAACTGGCGTCGGTCACGGCCCGCCCCGTCAGTCCGTGGAGCAGGAAATCCTTGGACCCGGGCAGGAACCAGCGGGCCGCCTCGAAATGCTTTGGTGCGTTGTCGCGCAGCCAGGCAAGCTTGAAGGCCGTCATCAGCGGCTCGGGGGCGTTGCCGGTGATGCCGGCCGCATCGATGCCCTCGAGCCCGGCCCGCATGCGGTCGAGATAGGGCGCTCCGCACGGATCGGTATAGAGCAGCGCCTCGCCCAGCGGCGCGCCGTCGGCGGCGATCGGGATCAGGTTTTCCATCGTGCCGCTGAGCGCAACCGCGTGGCAGTTGAGGGGAGGCAGGTCGTGCATGGCCGCGACCGCCGCCTGCCACCAGCTTTCCGGCGAGGCGCGATGTTCCGTGGCCCCGGCATACTCCGCCTGCGCCGTCGCGGCGATGCTGCCGTCCGGGGCGAAGGCCGTCGCCTTGAGCGCCGAGCTGCCGCAATCGAGGACAAGGATGGTCATGCGGCCCTCCGCCCAAAGCGGCGCAGGAGCACCGCGACGATGATGATGACGCCGGTCAGGATGCGCTGGATGAAGGGCTCCACCCCGACGATGGTCATGCCGTTGACCATCACCCCGGTAATGGCGACGCCGAGCAGCGTGCCGGCGACCGTCGGGGCGCCCGTGGGCGAGGCGGTGGTGCCGATGAACACCGCCGCATAGGCGGGCAGCAGCAGCGGCTCGCCCATGGTGTGCTGGACGCTGCCCAGGCGCGCCGCGAGCAGCAGCCCGGCAAGGGCGGAAAGTCCGCCGGCGGCGGCGAAGGTGACGACCACGTCGCGCCGCACCGGCAGGCCGGCGAGGCGCGCCGCCTGCGCATTGCCGCCGATCGCCCGCAGGTGACGCCCGAACTCGGTCTGCGCCAGGACGAAGCCCGCCGCCCCCAGTACGCCGGCGATCCACAGCGCGAGCACGGGGATGCCGAACAGGTCGCCGCGGCCCAGCGCCTTGAAGCCGTCAGGCACCTGGCGGAACAGGCTTTCGCCGCCCGACAGGCCGAAGGCGAGGCCCGACAGCACGGTGCCGAGCGCCAGCGTCGCCACGAAGGAGGGGATGCCGTAGCGCGCCACCAGCACGCCGTTGAGCGCCCCCGCGGCGATACCGGCGGCCAGCGCCGCGAGGACCGCGAGCCAGACGTCGTAACCCTGCGCGAACAGCACGAAGCAGATGACGGCGGCGAGCGACGCCGCAAAGCCGACGGAAAGATCGAACTCGCCGATGGTCATCACCAGCGTCGCGGCGGTGGCGACGATGGCGAGCGTCGCCATCTGCTGCACCAGGTTGAACAAATTGGCCGGGCTGGCAAAGGCCTGCGGCGCGGCGAGCGAGAAACCGACACAGAGCAGGACAAAGGCGATGAGCGTGCCGAAGCGGCTGAGGGTCGAGGGGGTCAAGCGGCTTGCGGCTCCCTGGCCTGGGCGGCGGCGGACAACAGCTCTGGCGTCGCCTCGGCGCGGGTGAAGATACGCACGATGGCGCCGTGGCGGAACACCGCGATGCGGTCCCCCAACTGCAGCGCCTCGTCGCGGTCGGAAGTGGAGACAAGCACGGCGTTGCCGTCGCCGGCGATGGCCCCGATGATCTGCCGGATCGTGGCCCTGGCCAGGACGTCGATGCCCTCCGTCGGCTCGTCGAGCAGCATGACGCGCGAGTGCCGGTTGGCCCAGCGCGAAAAGATCAGCTTCTGCTGGTTGCCGCCCGACAGCGTGCGCGCCAGCTGGCGCGGCGAACCGAAGGCCATGGCGACGCGCTCGGCGGCGACGAGGAAGGCGGCGCGCTCGGCCCGCGGATCGGGCAACGGCAGGCCGGGAAGGCGGCGGTAGTTCTCGAGCAGCGGCAGCGTCTTGTTGAAGACGAGGTCGAAATCGGCGAACAGCCCGCTGCGGTGTCGGTCCGCCGGCACGTAGGAGATGCCGGCGCGCACGGCGTCGCGCGGACCTCGCGGCGCGTAGGCCATGCCCTCGAGGCGCATGGCGCCCGAATGCACCTTCTCCTCGCCCCAAACGGCATTGAGCAGGTGCGAGCGGCCCGAACCGGCAAGCCCGTAGAGCGCCACCACCTCGCCGGCGCGGACCTCGAACGAGACGGGCTGGCGCAGCGCCGCCGTAGTCAGCCCTTCCAGCGCCAGCACCACGGGGGCCACCGCCGGCGCGGCGGCGTCGCGGGGGATGCCGGCCGCACTGCCGCCCATCGAGCGGATGAGGGCCGCCGGCGTCAGGTCCGCCCCCGCGTGCTCGGCCACCACCACCCCGTCGGCCAGGACGACCGCGCGGGAGCAGAAGGCGGCGATCTCGTCGAGCCGGTGGCTGACCAAGAGGATCGAGGTGCCGCGCTCGCGCGTGCGGCCCAGCACCTCGTAGAACGCCTCGGCGTCCTCGGCCGGGAGCGCCGCCGTGGGCTCGTCGAGGATGAGCAGGCGACCCTTGTCGGCGACCGCCTTGAGCAGGCGCACGAATTGCCGCTGCGTCGGCGACAGCAACGCGACGGGGACGTCGAGCGGCAGGTCGGGAGCGATTCCGGCCGCGATCGGGGCAATCGCGCGCCGCATGGCTCGGCGGTCGATCATCCCCAGCTGGCGCGGGTAGTGCCGGCCGAGGAAGCAGTTCTCGACGGCGTCGAAGCCAGGGACCAGCGGCGCGTCCTGATGGATGACGCGGATGCCCGCGGCATAGGCGTCATGGGGCGAATGGAAGCGGACGGGCCGGCCGTCGATGCGGATGTCGCCGTCGTCGGGCGGCTGCACCCCGGCGACGATCTTGATCAGCGTCGACTTGCCGGCGCCGTTGTGCCCGACAAGGCCCAAAACTTCGCCCCCGCGGAGTGACAGGTTCACATCCGCGAGGGCGTTGGTGGCGCCGAAGCGCTTGGCGATGCCACGGAGTGCGAGCAAGGCTTAGCAGGTAACCCCGAGGCTCTCGCGGGTGATCAGCTCGACCGGCGCGTAGAGTTCGGCCTGCGTCGGCGAGGCCCCGGCGAAGATGTTGCTGAGCTCCTCGGCGGCGATGTTCGCCATCTCGGCGAAGCCCTGCCGGACGGTGCCGACATAGGCGCTGCACGCCCGGATCAGTTCGATCGCCTCGGGATTGCCGTCGATGCCGGCAATGACGATGCCCTTGCGCCCAGCGGCCTCGATGGCGAGGTTGGCGCCGATGCCGGGCTCGTCCCACGCCGCCCACACCGCGTCGATGGCCCCCTCGCCCGGATTGGCGAGCAGGATGGCGTCCATGGCGGCGCGGCTGTCGTCGATCTGGCCGGGCACCTGCACGTAGTGATTGGCCACTTCCTTGACGTTCGGATTGGCCTTGAGCGCGTCGTCGAGCGCAATCTCGCGCTGGCGCACCCCGGGATGGGCGGAATGGAAGAAGCGCACGATGTTGCCGGCATCGCCGATCTGCGCGAACAGGAACTTGGTCATCGTCTCGCCGAGCACGTAGTTGTCGGAGGTGACGTTGAGCACCGTGGCGTCGTTCTTCGCCCCGTCGATGGTGACCACCGGAATGCCGGCGGCCTTGGCCTTGTCGACCTGGTCCTGGATCTGCGCCGGATCCACCGAAACCAGCACGATGGCCGCGACACCCGCGGTCGTTGCATCCTCGATGCGACTGGCGAACGCGCCCATGTCGCCGGCGGTGTCGACGACATCGACCGCCCAGCCCTTTTCCGCCGCTTTTGCCTTGAAGGCGTCGACCATCTCGGCGGTCGCCGTGGCCGACAGGTAGGGGGTGATCAGCGACACCTTCTCGCCGGCGGCCAGGGCGGCGCCGGAGGCAGTCGCGAGCATCGTCGCCACGGTCAGCGACAGCAGGTACTTGTTCATGACAACTCATCCTCCAGGAGGCCCCGAAGCTAACCCGGCGGGCCTGCTTGATCCAAGCGCAATCTGGTGCGCGGCGGCCCGGCGGGACAGCCGTCGCGGGCGCCGCATTGACAGGACCACAACTGCGTGGGCGTGTGAAGGGCCCGGCAGCCGACGCGGCCGAAGACGGAGGTTCGCATGCGCAATCTGGTGATCGTCATGGCGGGCGACGAATCGCTGCACGAACGCTATGCCGCCGGCCGGGATTTCGAGCTGTGGGTCTGCTACTACGGCGAGGACGCGGCCGTGGCCGAGCGCTACCGGCAGGGTTCTGACCGCTTCTTTGCCGGCAAGGGATACAAGTGGACGCTGGTAGGCGAAGTCGGTCGCCTCGCCCGCGAGCAGGGCCTCCCCCCGATGTCGGACTACGGCTACGTCTTCCTGCCCGATGACGACATCGATTTTCCCGGGGGCGCCGCCGCCCTCTCCGAGGCTTTCGCGCTGGCGCGGCAGATCGGGGCGGACAGCTTCCAGCCGTCGATTGCGAACGAGTACGTCTCCTGGCAGGTGACCCGCCAGATCGCGGGAGCCAGCTGCCACGCCACCAACATCGTCGAGATCATGGCGCCGGCCTATTCGGGCGAAGTGTTCGAGAAGGCGGTGTTGCCGATCCTGCACGTGCACCCCCATCTCGAGGCCGGCTGGGGGCTGGAGCCGCTGATCGCCCGGCTGGCCGAGGCGCTGCTGCACCGCCCGCCCCGCACCTTCGTGCTCGACGCGACGCCGGCGATCCACACGCGCCCGGTCTCGACGGGCAGTCGGCTGCACCGGCTCGGACGGGCCGAGAAATTCGCCCTGCCCGTCGCAGTCGCCACCAAGATGGTGGCGCTGGCGCGCTTCGACAGCCCCGAGGCGGCTGTGGCCTATCGTTTTCCCGCCCAGGACACCCTGCTCGACAGGCAGGCGATGCGGGACCGCGTGGCCGAGCTTGGCGTGCTGCGCCGGTTCCTCGACGTGTTGCGTTCGCGGAGCTACAAGGCCGCTCCCGCAAGGCTGCTGCTGCACCTGCTGGCGCGGCTCGTCGCCCCGTGACCGATGACATCGCCGCGGCTGCCGGGCTTGCCGTTGCCGCCGGGGACCGCCGATGCTAGCGTTCTGCTCTCTCGCAAGGCGAGCGAAGTGATGAACAGACGGACGATCCTCGTCACCGGCTCCGAGGGGCTGATCGGCACCGCCCTGACCCGGCGACTGAGAGCCGCGGGGTTCGCCGTACTCGGCCTCGACATCCGCGCCCGGGACAAGGAGCGCCGGATCGACATCGTCGATGCAGCGCGGCTGGCCCCACTGCTCGACGGGGTCGATGGCATCGTGCACCTGGCGGCGGTCTCCCGCGTGGTGGAGGGCGAGCTGGACCCCGAACGCTGCCGCGCCGTCAATGTCGACGCCACCAGGGCACTTCTCGATGCGGCGCTGGCAGCGCGACGCCGCCCCTGGTTCATCCATGCCAGCAGCCGCGAGGTCTACGGCCAGCAGGACGATCTGCCGGTGCACGAGGGTGCCCCGTTTCGCCCGATGAACACCTATGCCCGCAGCAAGGTCGAGGCGGAGCGGCTGTGCGGCGAGGCGCGAGGGGCAGGGCTGAAGACCGCCATCGTCCGCTTCTCGAGTGTCTACGGCAGCACCGCCGACCACGCCACCCGCGTGGTGCCGGCCTTCCTCCGTGCGGCGGTGACCGGCGGCACGCTTAGGGTTGACGGCAACCGCTGCACCTTCGACCTGACGCATGTCGAGGATGCCGCCGACGGCGTCGCCCGGCTCGTCGACCTGCTGGAGGCAGGTGATCCCGCCCCGCCCCCGATCCACTTCGTCAGCGGCGTCGGTATTACGCTCGCCGATCTGGCAGAACAGGCGATTGCACTCGGCGGCCACCGGGCGCGGATGGTGACGGCGCCGCCCCGTGCCTTCGACATCAGCAGGTTTGTCGGGGACCCGGGCCGCGCGCGCAGCGTCCTGGGCTGGACGGTCACCACCGACCTCGGCACCGGCCTGGCCCGTCTTGCGGCGGACTTTGCCGCCGAGGTCGCCTAGGCCCGCCCCGGACCGCCAGCGGAGATCGAGCTTGGACGCGCTTGCGGATGCCGACCTCATCGTGGTGGGTGCCGGCTTCTACGGCGCCACCGTCGCCGAGCGCGCCGCCAGCGAGCGCGGCCTGCGGGTGCTGGTACTGGACCGCCGGCAGCATGTCGGCGGCAATGCCCATTCCGAGCCCGACCGGGAGACCGGCATCGAGGTGCACCGCTACGGCCCGCATCTGTTCCATACGCCCAACGAGGAGGTGTGGACCTATCTGTCCCGATTCACCGACTTCACCCCCTACCAGCACCGGGGCTGGAGCGTCCATGCCGGGCAGATCTACCCCCTGCCCATCAACCTCGCCACCATCTGCCAGTTCTTCGGCCGGCGCTTCACCCCCGACGAGGCACGGCAGCTGATCGCCGCCCAGGCCGGCGCGGCCGAGGGCGAGTCGGCCAACCTCGAGGACAAGGCCATCTCCCTCGTCGGGCGACCGCTCTACGAGGCGTTCATCCGCGGCTACACCCTGAAGCAGTGGCAGACCGACCCGCGCGACCTGCCGGCCGCCGTCATCACGCGCCTGCCGGTGCGCTACAGCTTCGACTCGCGCTATTTCTCGGACCGCTTCCAGGGCATGCCGCAGGACGGCTACGCTGCATTGTTCCGCCGCATGCTGTCGAGCCCGCTGATCCGCGTGGTGCTCGGGGTCGACTGGCGTGACTGGCGAGCCCGCGCCCCGGCCGCCACGCCGGTCGTCTATAGCGGCCCCATCGACCGCTATTTCGACTACGCCGAAGGCGCCCTGGGCTGGCGCACCACCCGCTTCGAGTACGAGGTGCTGGCGACCGGCGATTTCCAGGGGGCGGCGATCGTCAATTACGCCGATCTCGACGTGCCGTTTACGCGCATCACCGAATACCGCCACCTTCACCCCGAGCGCGCCTATCCCGCCGACCGCACCGTGATCGCCCGCGAGTTCCCGCGTTTCGCCGCCGGCGACGACGAGCCGTTCTATCCGATCGAGACCCCCTCCGACCGGAACCGCCTCGCCCGCTACCAGGCCCGGGCTGCCGCGGCGCCGGGCGTAATGTTCGGCGGCCGCCTTGGCAGCTATCGCTACCTCGACATGCACCAGGCCATCGCCATGGCGCTGCGGGACTGGAAGACGCTGGCGCGCACAGCCTTCCCGCCGGGCTGAAGGAAAGGGGCGCGCGAGGCGCCCAGGCCCCGGCCCCCGCGTGTAGGGCATGCAATGGACGGCAGAAATTCAAGCTGTTACTTATGATTACTACATTCCGGACGGGGCTCGCTGGTCGTGACCGAGAAGTTCAGGAAGGTATTTGGCGGCGGCAAGCCCGTCATCGCCATGGTGCATCTGGGCGCCCTGCCCGGCGCCCCGCTGCACGACGCCGAGCGCGGCCTCGAGGGCCTGGTCGATGATGCCCGCCAGGATCTGACGGCGCTGCAGGCGGCGGGGGTCGACGCGGTGATGTTCGGCAACGAGAACGACCGCCCGTACGAGTTCACCGCCGACACCGCCTCCACCGCCACGATGGCCTATGTCATCGGCCGGCTGCGGGCACTCATCGCGGTGCCCTTCGGCGTCAACGTGCTGTGGGATCCGATGAGCACCATGGCGCTGGCGGCGGCGACCGGGGCGGCCTTCGTGCGCGAAATCTTCACCGGGCACTACGCTTCCGACATGGGGCCGTGGACCCCCGATGCGGGGCGCGCCGTGCGCTATCGCAACCGGCTGGGGCGAAGCGACCTCGCCCTGCTCTACAATGTCAGCGCCGAGTTCGCCTGGTCGCTCGATCGTCGCAGCCTGCCCGACCGGGCCCGCAGCGCCGTGTTTTCCTCCATCCCCGATGCCGTCCTCGTCTCCGGCGCCATCACCGGCGAGCCGGCGGAACTGAGCGACCTGCTGGCGGTCAAGAACGTGCTGCCGGACACCCCGGTCCTCGCCAATACCGGGGTGCGGCACGAGACGGTGGGCGACGTGCTGCACGTCGCCGACGGCTGCATCGTCGGGTCCGCCCTCAAGGTCGACGGCCACACCTGGAATCCGGTGGACCCGGCGCGGGCGGCCGAATTCATGCGCCTCGCCCGCGCCGCGCGGGGAGGCTGACGATGCGGGAGAGGCTGCGCCGGCTGCTCAGCGAGCTCATGCGCGTCCCCGGCCTCTCCGGCCACGAGGGCCGCGTGCGCCGCCATCTGCGGCAGGCGCTGGACGGCCTCGGCATCGCTTCACGTACCGACCGGCTCGGCAATCTGATCGCCACCCTCGCCGGCGACCCGGCGGCGCCCACGGTCATGCTGTTCACCCACATGGACCAACTGGGCTTCGTCGTGCGCAAGATCGAGGCCGACGGCCGCGTCCGCGTCGAGCGGCTTGGCGGCGTGCCCGAGAAAGCCCTCCCCAGCCAGCAGGTGCTGTTCTCGATCGGTGACGGCAGGGACGTGCCGGGCATCATCGCCAACAAGAGCCACCATGCCACGACGCCCGAGGAGAAATACCGGGTCGTGCCCTACTCCGAACTCCATGTCGACGCCGGCTTTGCGAGCGCCGCCGAAGTGCTGGCGGCAGGCATCGACGTGGGCACGCCGGTGGTCTATGCGCCGGCCGTCGTCGAGCTCGCCAACGGCC
Organism: Devosia sp.; assembly: GCF_036406155.1. Classification (GTDB taxonomy): domain Bacteria; phylum Pseudomonadota; class Alphaproteobacteria; order Rhizobiales; family Devosiaceae; genus Devosia_A. The sequence continues at coordinate 40,124 of NZ_DASWVV010000074.1, forward strand.
GCATCGCCGGCACCGCCATCGATGACCGTGCCGGCTGCGCCGTGCTCGTCGAAGTGGCGCAGGCGTTGCGCGCGGTCGAGCCGAAGCCGACGGTACATCTCGTGTTCTCGGTGCAGGAGGAGTTCAATCTGCGCGGCGCCGTGACCGCCGCCCGGGCGCTCGCGCCCGACATCGCCATCCAGCTCGACCTGATCCTCGCCACCGACACGCCGGACATGGCGGCGCGCGGCGACGTCCGGCTGGGGGGTGGGCCGGCGATGAGCCTCTATTCCTTCCACGGCCGCGGCACCCTCAACGGCACCATTCCGCATCCGGCGCTGGTTCGGTTGTTCGAGCAGGCCGCCGCGGCCGAGGCACTGCCGCTGCAGCGGAGCGCTCATGTGGGGGCGCTGACCGACTCTGCCTATGTGCAGCTCGTCGGCGCGGGCGTGGCGGCGATCGACGTCGGCTTTCCCATGCGCTACTCGCACTCCTCGCTGGAGCTGTGCGACCTCGCCGACCTCGAAGGGCTGGCGCGGCTGCTGGTCGCGGCCATCGCCGGCATCGGCCCCGGCTTCAGCCTCGAGCGCGACGATTTCGAGCAATGAGCGCCTATCTCGGCATCGATATCGGTACCTTCGAATCCAAGGGCGTGCTCGTCGATGGCAGCGGCCGTATCCTCGCTAGCGCCGCGCGGCCGCACAAGCTGATCGTGCCGCAGTCCGGCTGGGCGGAGCACCGCCCGCGCGAGGACTGGTGGGGAGATTTCTGCTTCCTCGCCAACAGGCTGATCGCCGATAGCGGCCTCGCGCCGGCCGAGATAGAGGCTGTGGCGCCCAGCGCCATCGGCCCCTGCATGCTGCCGGTCGATGCCGACGGCGCGCCGCTGATGAACGGCATCCTCTACGGCGTCGACACGCGGGCGCATCGGGAGATCGCGGAACTGACGGCACGGATCGGCGCCGACGTGCTGCTCGCGCGCTGCGGCAATGCGCTCACCAGCCAGTCGGTCGGCCCCAAGATCCTGTGGCTCAAGCGCAACCGTCCGGACCTGTACGCGCGCACGGCGATGATCCACACCGCCACGTCGTATCTCGTGGACCAACTCACCGGCGCCCGCGTCATCGACCACTATACGGCAGCCAATACCAGCCCGCTTTACCTCGCCGAGCGGCAGGAGTGGAGTACGGAACTCGCCGACGACATCATCGCCGTCGAGCGGCTGCCCCGCCTCGCCTGGAGCGGCGAGATCGCCGGCCACGTCACCCGGGAGGCGGCGGCGGCGACGGGGCTCGCCGAAGGCACGCCGGTCACCACCGGCACCATAGACGCGGCCGCCGAGGCGCTCAGCGTCGGCGTGCTCGCGGCTGGCGACATGCTGCTGATGTACGGCTCGACCATCTTCATCATCGAGATCACCGACGAGCGCGTGCGTGACGGCCGGCTGTGGTACGCGCCCTGGCTGTTTGCCGGCCAGCACGCGGCCATGGCGGGGCTCGCCACCAGCGGCACCCTCACCCATTGGTTCCGCGAGCAGTTCGCGCGCGACCTCGATCCCCAAACGGCGGTGGCGCGTCTGGCAGACGAGGCGGCGGCCTCCCCGCCCGGGGCGAAAGGGCTGGTTGTGCTGCCCTATTTCTCAGGCGAACGCACCCCGATCCACGACCCGCACGCCCGCGGCATGATCTTCGGGCTCGACCTCACGCACACGCGCGCCGACGCCTACCGGGCGCTGCTCGAGGGCATCGCCTGCGGCACCCGGCACGTGCTCGAGACATGCGGCGAGGTTGGCGCCGGGCCGCGTGCCATTTTCGCAGCCGGCGGCGGGACCAGGAACCGGGTGTGGACCCAGGCCACCTCGGACGTATCGGGGCACGTCCAGATCGTGCGCCAGACGACCGTCGGCGCCGCCTACGGCGACGCCTTCCTCGCCGCGCTCGCGGTGGGCGACGTGCGCCGCGTCGACATAAGGGCATGGAACCCGGTGGCGCGAGAGATCAGGCCCGACCCCGCCCTGCGGCCGCTGTACGATGAGCGCTACTTCACCTTCCGCCAGCTCTACGAGCGCAACCGCGACCTGATGCGGCTGGGCCGCAAGGCATGAAAGCACGAACACTTGAAATGTGTACCATTGAGTGGTACAGAGGGGCGTTATCGGCGCAATGATCGTTGGTTTTCGCGACGAGTGGCTTCGCAGATTCTTCCAGCTTGATGTCAGCTCACGCAACGTTCCCGCGGACATCGAGGCTCGCCTGTTCCGCAAGCTGCAGATGATAGATGACGCGACAACCGACAGTGACTTGCGCGCCCCTCCGAGCAATCACTTCGAGAAGCTCAAGGGAGATCTCGATGGGCTGCACAGCATCCGGGTGAACCGGCAATGGCGGCTGGTATTTCGGTGGAACGGCGGCCGCGGCGAAGCCGAGAATGTCTACCTCGACAACCACAGCTACAGGTGAACGCCATGCACATGACGCAGCGTCGGCCGGTGACAGTCGGCGAAATGCTGGTCGAAGAGTTCATGCGGCCCATGGGGTTGACGCAGGCTGCGCTGGCCGAAGCCATGGGCGTGCCGCGCAAGCACGTCAATGAGTTGTGCAACAACCGCCGGACGGTGACCGCGCCGACCGCGCTCATCCTTGCACGCGTCTTCGGCAACAGCGCCGATTTCTGGCTCGACACGCAGCGCCGCAACGACCTGTGGGAGGCCATGAACGATCCGCGAGAGCGGCAGCGGATCGAGCGGGCACGACCCCTGGCGACGGCGGCCTGAGGCCTATTTCACCGCGCCGGCCGTCAGCCCCTTGATGATGTAGCGCTCGAGCATGATGCCGACGAGCACCAGCGGCATGATGGCGGCCGTGGAGAGCGCTGCCATCGACCACCAGTTGATGCCTTGCGAACCGGTCTGGCTCGCGACCATCACCGGCAGCGTCTTGGCGTTCGAACTGGTGAGCAGCGCCGCGAAGAAATACTCGTTCCAGCACAGGATCAGGCTGAGGATGAAGGCCGCCACCATGCCGGGCAGCGCCATCGGCAGGATGATGCGGAAGAACGTGCCCCACGAGGACAGGCCGTCGACCTGCGCCGCCTCGTCGAGCTCGGTGGGAATGGTGTCGAACTGGTCCTTCATGATCCAGATGACGATGGGCAGGACGCTGAGCGTATAGAGCAGGATGAGCCCGATGGTGCTGTCGAGCAGCGCCAGCTCGCGATAGAGCACGAGGAAGGGCAGCGCTAGCACCACCGGCGGCAGGATGAGCTGGCTGAGGAAGAAGAAGGCGATGTCGTTGTTGCGCAGCCACAGGAACTTGTAGCGAAAACGGCTGAGGCCATAGGCCGCGAGCGCCCCGATCAGCACGGCGAGGACGGAGGCGCCGACGGCGGTCACTACCGAGTTCATGAACCGCTGCACGAACTCGTCGCGCACCGTCGAAACGTTGCCGATCGTATCGGGCGAGAGCCCGAGCGAGCGCCAGCCCAGCCAGTTGGGCTGGAAATCGACCCACGGGATGAGGTGGCCGAGCTGCACGTCCTTGGCGACCTTCATGGAGGTGGTGATGGTCCAGTACACGGGGAACAGCGACACGAAGGCCCAGAACACCAGCGCCGCATAGATCAGCACCTGCTTGACCAGATGCCGGCTCCAGCGCGCGGCAACGCCCGCCTCCTCCGTCATCTCGAGCGGCTGCGTGGCGGTGGACATCAGGTCATCCTCTGCATGCGGCGCGAGACGAAGCCAAGCAGCAGCGTGATGAAGACCACGATCAACACCAGGTAGAACATGGCCAGCATGGTCCCGTAGCCGACATTGGAGCGGTCGCGGTACTCGCGGTAGATGAAACTCGACACCGTGTCGGTGGCCCCGCCCGGCCCGCCGGACGTGACGTTGATGACGATGTCGGCGAGCTTCAGCTTGAAGATGATCCTGAGCACGATCGCGGTGATCGACACCGGCAGCATCAGCGGAAAAGTGATCTTCCAGAACGATTGCCACGCGGTGGCGCCGTCGACCCGTGCCGCCTCCTGCACCTCCCGGGGCAGCGCCTGCAGCCCGGCCAGCAGCAGGATCATGACGAAGGGGATGGAGACCCACGCGTCCATCGCTTCGATCGACAGCTTGGCGATGAGCGGGTCGGTGAAGAAGGCCGGGCTGTCCCAGCCGAGCCAGCGGGCCAGCCGCGCCGCCGGGCCGAAGCGGTACTCCATCATCGACTTGCCGATCATCCAGCTCACCGCGACCGGCGACAGCATGAACGGGATGAGGAAGACCACGCGCCAGAACTTGCGCGCCCTGATCTCGGCGTTGAGCAGGAGAGCGAGGCCGAAGGCAATGGCGTACTCCACCAGCACCAGGGCGACGTAGAACACCATGTTGCCCAGCGCATTCCAGTAGAACGGGTCGCGGAACAGCTGCACCAGATTGTCGAAGCCGTTGAACTTCTGGCCGGCGAAGGAGGACAGGTTCCAGTCGGTGAAGGCGATGGAGAAGCCGAACAGGGTCGGAAAGATCGCCATGGCGACGGTGAACAGCACGGCCGGGAGGATGAACAGCGCCCGCCGGCCCGCCTCGCCCCGGATGAGCACGAGGCCGTAGCCGAGCGCGACCGCCCACAGCAGGTAGGCGAACAGCGTCGGGCGCCAGTTGTCCAAGCCGAGGTGGAGTATTCCGGCAGCGTCGAGGGCCTGCAGCGCGATGACGGCGCCGAGCCCGATGGTGGCCAGCCAGATCAGCGCCGTGCCGGCCCGGCGGCGGGCAGCATCCTTGGGGTCGTCCCCCGGTTCGATGAAGTCGTGCCCGGGCAGCGGTCCTGCCTCCGCCATCGGTATCTCCCTGCCCCCAGACGGGTCCGGCTGGCAACTGTCGGGCTGCCAGCCGGCCTTTGTCAACGTTGCGCAGCGCCGGGGCGCCTACAGCCCGAGCGACGCCTTGTAGAGGGCGACCTGGCCGTCGCGGCCGATCTGGTCGGTGATCTTCTCCCAGGCGGCGGCAATGGCATCCGCTGTCTCCTGCGCCGACGCGTATTGCCCGGCAAAGCCCTTGGCCAGTTCGTCCTCGGCCACCGAATAGTACTGGAAGATGCCGGGGATGCGCGGCTCGATCGCCGCGTTCGGGTGGTTGTAGCTGTCGGCGTTGGAGCCCAGATAGTCCTCGATGAAGGCCCGGTCGTAACCGGCAGCTTCCCACTCGTCATAGTTGAAGTGCGAGTTGCGGTAGGGCTGGAATCCCGACGGATAGGCCGCCATCCACAGCGAGATATCGCGGCCGCCCAGATGCGCCGCCGCGCTCCACGCCGCCTTGCGCTTCTTCTCGTCGCCCGAGACCCGGTTGGTCACGTACACGCCCCAGCCGAGATAGGCCATGTTGGGCGCGAAGTTGGGGCTCGCCGGCGTCTCCCATTCACCCTTCGCGGCGTTGTACACCCGGTCGGAACCGGGGTTGATGGAGAAGCCGACCACATCGCCGACCACCGACGTGTCGGAGGTGCGGGCGTTGGAGCCGACATCCCCCCACCAGGTGAGGGCCGCCCCGGTGCCGCCCAGGAATTGCGAGAAGGCCGTGGCGTTGGGGTCGGCATTCAGCTGGTCCGGCGGATAGGCGCCGGCCGCCTGGAGATCCATGATGTCCTGGATAGCCTGCACCCAGGCCGGGTTGTTGACGCGCGGCTTCATGGTGTCGGGATCGAACAGCCATGCCTTGTCGTCGGGGTGCTTGGCATAGGCGGCGGCGCGGTCCTCGAGGAAATAGAAGCCGAAGCCGCCCCACTGCATCTTCAGCGGGTCGAGGAAGCCGTAGGCGTCGGCGCCGGTGAGCGGGTCCTTCTGGCCCTTCAGCTTCTTGCTGAACTCGTTCACCTGCTGCCAGGTCGTGGGCGGCTCGCTCATGCCGGTCGCCGCCGAAATCGCCGCGTCGGTGAAATAATCCTTGCGGTAGGCGAAGGTGTGGCAGTCGCCATCGATAGTGATGCGGTAGGTCTTGCCGTCCCAGGTGCCGACCGGCGCCTTCAGGTAGTTGACGTAGTCATCCATGTCGATCTGGGTCTTGACCCAGTCCGGCATCTCGTCGAGCAGGCCCTTGCCGGCGGTATCGCCCTCGAAGGGCGCGCCCATCTCGATGATGTCGAAGTCCACCGTGCCGGTGGCGATCGCCTGCTGCAGGCGCGGGTTGTAGTCGGCCTGGGCGAGGTCGATCCAGTTGATCTTGGCGCCGGTATAGGCCTCCCACGGCTTGAGGAAGCCGCGGAACAGGAAGTTGTGCAGGTTCTGGTTGTTGAGCCCCATGAAGGTGAGCTCGACCCCGGCAAACTCGCCCTGGGCCACGGAAGCCTTGGTCGCCTCGAGGCACATCTCGCCGACCTTCTGCCAGTCGGCATCGGTGGGCGAGCCCGCTCCGACCCCCGGGATCTTGAGGATCTCGGCGCGCAGATCGCCCTGCGCGAAGGCGCGTCCGGCCAGCGAGCCGCCAAGGGCCGTGCCCGCGGCCAGCGCCGCGGCGCCCCTCAGGAAGCTGCGGCGCCGGGTCATCAACACCAGCCGGTTGTAATGTTCGACTTTCATTGCATGTCCTCCTTCCAACGTGCGGCCGTGCGCGTAGTTGAATGAGGACGAAGACCCATGGACATGCGCCACAGAACTCAAGACGCGCTTCCCGATCGGGTCTACACCCTCCCACCTCCCTCCAGGTGGTCGTTCGCCACGTGCCTAAGACCGGGATGGTAGGAAGCAAGGCTCCGTCAAGTCAACAAAATCCGTTGCAACCAAGTAAGTTAGCCGGAGTTCATGTGCATTCCGCGACGCGAGTCGAGATTTTTACCCACAGGTGAATGAACCCACGCCGGTTTTACTCGGGCGCAATCACGCCCTTCTTGAAAACGAAGCAACCATAGAAGCGGCGCTCCCCGGTCTGGATCACGCAGTAGGCGCGCTTGGCCCGTTCATAGAAGGCGAAGCGCTCGATGGAGCCCATCGGCCAGGAACGACCCTCGGCCCGGTCGACTTCAGCCTGCACCTCGGCTTGCACCGGCGGCACCTCGTCCGGCTTGCCCACGATCTCCATCCGCAGGGCCGGCGTGTCGACGAAGCTGTCGAGCGGCATGACCGACAGGACCGCCCTGGCGACGCGCGCGGCGCTCACCCCGTCCATGCGCAGCAGCTTGCCGGTGACGGTCTGCCGAGCCACCGAGTCGGCCGGGAAATTGGCATCGCAGACGACCACGTCGTCCCCGTGCCCCATCGCCCTCAACGCCCGCAGCACGTCGGCGCTGAGCAGCGGGTCGATCCCCTTGAGCATGTCTTCCTCCTCTTGATGCGCATTGCCATGGCGCCCGGGGAAGTTGTTCATAGAGCCGCAGGCGGCGCAAGTTGCCGGGGCCGCGACGGAGGGAAACGCCAGATGCGCTACGAAATGATGCTGCCCTACCAGATCCGCGAGGCAATCGAGAAGAACTGGCCGGTGGTGTTGCCGCTCGGCGTCCTCGAATATCACGGCGAACATCTCGCGGTCGGCATGGACACGCTCGCCGTGGTCCGCCTGCTCGCCATCCTCGAGGACGAGATGGACCTTGTCGTGCTGCCGCCCTTCTATTACGGCGCCGCGAGCTATGCCGTGGCCCCGCCAGAGGGCAACGGCTCGCTGCACGTCGATGCCGGTGCGCTCCAGCCCTTTGCCCAGGCGATGTTCACGGGCCTGCTGCGCATCGGCTTTCGCAACGTGCATGTCTTCATCCACCACCAGACCGAGAACTTCGCCGCCGGCATGCCGACCGACCTCGCCTTCCGCTTTGCGGCCCGCCAGGCGATCTTCGCCTTCCTCGAGAAGGAGCGCGGCGAGGGCTGGTGGGGCAACGAGGCCATGGCCGACTACTATGCGCAGCAGGCGGGAGGCAGCGACCCGTTCAACTGGATCAAGGCGCATCCGTTGATGACGGCGGACATCATCGGCAAGTTCCCCTTCGACCACGCGGCGCAGGGAGAAACCTCGCTGATGCTGGCCTTGTGTCCCGAGGGGGTCGAAATGGGCCGGCTGACCGACGAGCATTGGTACACGCGCAGCGCCCGCGACGCCTCGGCCGAACTCGGCGGCCGCGGGCGCGAGCTGATTTTGATGCATATGCGCGAGGTGCTGCGGCCGGCGTCCGGCTGAGGCGTCCTTGCGCGCGCCGCGCGCTTACGGCTATCTCTAGAGGAAAATGCCGCGAACCGGCAGGCGGGGAGACACATGGCGCAGGTCGCGATCCGTGGGGTACGCAAGTCGTTCGGCACGGTCGACGTCATCCGCGGCGTCGACGTCGACATCATGGACGGCGAGTTCGTGGTCCTGGTCGGCCCGTCGGGGTGCGGGAAATCCACGCTGCTGCGGATGATCGCCGGGCTGGAGACGGTGTCGGGCGGCCAGATCGCCATCGGCAACCGGGTGGTCAACCATCTGCCGCCCAAGGACCGGGACATCGCCATGGTGTTCCAGAGCTACGCGCTCTATCCGCACATGAAGGTGGCCGACAACATGGCCTTTGCGCTCAAGCTCAAGCGGGCCGACCCGAAGCAGGTGGAAGAGCGGGTGCGGACCGCCGCCGAGATCCTCGGCCTTACCCCATACCTCGATCGCTATCCGCGCCAGCTCTCCGGCGGGCAGCGCCAGCGCGTCGCCATGGGCCGCGCCATCGTCCGCGATCCGCAGGTGTTCCTGTTCGACGAACCGCTCAGCAACCTCGACGCCAAGCTGCGCGTGCAGATGCGCACGGAAATCAAGGAACTGCACCAGCGGCTCAAGACCACCACCGTGTTCGTCACCCACGACCAGGTCGAGGCCATGACCATGGCCGACCGCATCGTCGTCATGCAGGACGGCGCGGTCGAGCAGGTCGGCGCCCCGCTCGATCTCTACGACCGGCCGCAGAACCTGTTCGTCGCGACTTTCATCGGCTCGCCGGCGATGAACCTGATCCACGGCACGGCCAGGCGCTCGGCGAGCGCCGTCGCCGTGGAAGCCTTCGGCAGCCTGCTGCCGCTCCCCGGGCCGCACGCCGTCGATGACGGCCAGCAGGTGGTCTACGGCATCCGGCCGGAGCACCTGGATCTGGCCGACGACGGCTTTCCGGCAACCGTCGCAGTGGTCGAGCCCACCGGCGCCGAGACGCAGGTGGTGATGCGCTTCGGCGACAAGGAGGTCGTCGCCGTCTTCCACGACCGGCACGCGTTCACGCCCGGCCAGACCGTGCACCTTCGGCCGCGGCGCGAGCAGGCGCATCTGTTCGACCGCGCCAGCGGCAAGCGCCTCTGAGCGCCGCTCCCGACGGGTTCTATTCGATGCGGTAGCGCACCGTGCCGCGCAGCTCGTGGATCCAGTTGTTGCCGATCTCGTAGTAGCTGTCCGTGGCCGGGTCGGTCGGCGCGTTGTTGATCTGATGCAGGTACAGCGCGCGATAGCCGATGTCGGCGACCCAGTCGCCCATGTCGTAGCCGAGGCCGGCCATCAGCGCCGCCGCCCCGGTGACATTGCCCCCGGTCGGCACGGCAAGGGGTGCCGTCGTCGGCGAGTTGACCTCGGCATGGTTCCAGGCCGCGCCGACGCCGGCGCCGACATAGCCGAAGGCGCCGCCCGCGCCGCTATAGCCGAAGCCGTCCACGCCGCCGAAGCCGAAATCGTAGTAGAGGTTGGCCAGGGCGACGGTGGAGCGCAGCATCAGCGTGTACTCGCCGTCGTCGGGATCGCCGCCGTCCTTGGTGATGTGCAGTCCCGTGGTTTCCAGCGAGTCGATGGTGGCGTCGAAGCGCAGCCCGGTGCCGGTCTCATAGCCGAAGCCGGCGCCCCAGCTGTAGCCGTAGCCGAGCTGGTCGACGCCGATCGCTTCCGGCAGCGCGGGATGCACGACCTCCGGCGCCCAGTGGATGTTCAGCGCCGCGCTGCCGCGCAGGTAGAACGAGCCGCCCAGGCCGTAATCGACCTCGGGGGCGTCGAAATAGTCTTCGGGAATGTCGGCCGCCGCGCCGGGGCCGGCGATCAGTGCGGCGGTGGTGGCCAGCGCCACCCAGGCAAAGCGTTTACGCATGTAAGGAAGTCCTTGGGTTCTCAGCGACAGCAGTCGAATGGCGGCATCCTGCGCCAATATTCTTAAACCGCGCTTAACCCTAAGACTTAACCTTAACAGGAGGTTAAAGAACCTACAGACGGCGACGGCAATGTTCGCCGGCCGGCTATGCCACTTGCCTGATGGTGTTGGTGATCTCCTTGACCACGGCCGCGACCAGTTGCTCGTCGTCGCATTCGGCCATGACCCGGATCACCGGCTCGGTGCCGGATTCGCGGATCACCAGCCTGCCCTCCTCGCCGAGCCGAGCCCGGCTCTCGGCGATCACCTGCACCACCGCCTTGTCGTCGAGCGGCTTGCCGTGCTTGAAGCGTACGCTCTGCAGCAGTTGCGGCACCTTGGCGAAGCGGTTGCAGATCTCGGAGACGGGGCGCCGCTGCTGCTGCAGCACGGCGAGCAACTGCAGCGCCGCCACCAGTCCGTCGCCGGTGGTGGTGAAATCGGACAGGATGATGTGCCCGCTCTGCTCGCCCCCGACATTGTAGCCCTTGGCACGCATGGCTTCGAGCACGTAGCGGTCGCCCACCTGGGTGCGTTCGAGCGTAAGCCCGAGCGATCCCAGGTAGCGTTCGAGCCCGAGATTGGACATGACCGTCGCCACCAGGCCGCCGCCCTGCAGCTGGCCGCGCTCGTGCCAGGACTGCGCGATCACCGCCATGAACTGGTCGCCGTCCACCAGTTCGCCGCGCTCGTCGACGATGAGCACGCGGTCGGCATCGCCGTCGAGCGCGATGCCGATGTCGGCCCGCAGCTCCTTCACCTTGGCGATCAGGGACTCGGGCGCCGTCGAGCCCACCTTGTCGTTGATGTTGAAGCCGTCCGGCTCGACGCCGATGGCGAAGACCTCAGCCCCCAGCTCCCACAAAGCAAGGGGCGCCACCTTGTAGGCGGCGCCGTTGGCGCAGTCGATCACCACCCTGAGCCCGGACAGGTCGATGTTCTTGGGCAGGGTGCGCTTGGCATACTCGATGTAGCGCGTGCGCGCTTCCTCGTCGCGATAGGCCCGGCCGATCTCGCGCCCCTGCGACAGATGCTTGCCGAGATCGGAGTCCATGAGGTCCTCGATCTGCGCCTCCACCTCGTCCGACAGCTTGTAGCCGTCGGGCCGGAACAGCTTGATGCCGTTGTCCTCGAAGGGGTTGTGGGAGGCCGAGATCATCACCCCGAGATCGGCGCGCAGCGAATGGGTGAGCATGGCCACGGCCGGAGTGGGCATCGGGCCGAGCAGGTAGACATCCATGCCGACGGCGGTGAATCCGGCTGTGAGCGCGCTCTCGATCATGTAGCCCGAGCGGCGGGTGTCCTTGCCGATCACCACGCGGTTGCGATGGTCGCCGTTGACGAATTTGAGGCCGGCGGCCATGCCCACCCGCATGGCCAGTTCGGGGGTGAGCTTGTCGCCGTTGGCGAGCCCGCGGATGCCGTCGGTGCCGAAATACGTCCTGGCCATGTCGTCGAATCCCTCTGGTCCGCCCCGCCGGCGAAATATAGCCGCACCGCCCGGCGCCGCAAAACCCCCGATGCGACTGCGTCGTTAACCAGCGATCGCGGCGGGATGTGGGCGCTTACCGCCCGGCCCGGCTCGCCGCCGACGCCGCCTGTCGCCGCGCCTGCGCTTCAGGCGGCCACAGCGCCTTGGGCTCGTAGTAACCGGTAAAGGCCGGCACCCCGGGCGGCAGCGCAACCCAAGGCAGCTTGCTGCGCGTATAGATATGGACGTCGGGCTGCACCAGCGCCGGCCGGTCGAGCGTCCCGGCGCGCACGAAACGCAGATAGGGGCGCCTGCCGTAGTCGCTCCACAGCGCCGTGCGGCAGCGCGGGCAGCGGTAGATGTCATGCGGCCTGCCGCTGTCGGTGGGCACGCCGACGGGCTCGGGCTCGCCCGAAAGCACGCGGATGCGGTCGGTCTCGATCAGCGCATTGACGGCGAAGGCGCTGCCGGTCTGGCGCTGGCAGTCGAGGCAATGGCAGCAATGCACGAACATCGGCGGCGCCGTCAGTTCGTAGCGCATGTCGCCGCAGGCGCAGCCGCCGGTCAGTCCCAGTCCCATGCGCTCCCCCCCGCTTGCCCGAACCGGGATAGCACCGCCCCGGCGAAAAGCAAGCGGGCCGCCCTGGGGCGGCCCGCTCGACTGTCTCAGCTGCCGGGCTGCGGCTCCGGCGCACCGCCCGGGGCGGCGCCGGGATCGGGGCGCTTGCGGCCCGCCTTGCCGGCGGTGGGCACGCCCGTCGACTTGGGCGCCGCGTCGGCCTCGCTCTCGCGCATCGGCATCTGGCCATTGAGCAAGCCGCGGATTTCGTCGCCGGTCAGCGTCTCGTATTCGATCAGCGCCTTGGCGATGGCGTGCAGGTCGTCGATGTTGTCCCGGATCACCTGCTGCGCCGTCTGGTAGCCTTCCTCGACGAAGCGCTTGATCTCGGCGTCGACGAGTTGCTGCGTCTCGTCCGACATGTGCGTGTTGCGCTGCATCATCGAGCGGCCGAGGAACACCTCGTCCTGGGCATCGCCATAGAGCAGCGGGCCGAGCCTGTCGGACATGCCCCATTCGGTCGCCATGGCGCGGGCGAGCCCGGTCGCCATCTTGATGTCGGCGGAGGCGCCGGAAGTCACCTTCTCGTAGCCGAAGATCTCCTCCTCGGCGACGCGGCCGCCCATGGCGACGGCGAGATCGGCATAGGCCTTGCGCCGGGTGAGCGAGACCTGGTCCCGCTCCGGCAGGCGCATCACCATGCCCAGCGCGCGGCCGCGCGGGATGATGGTGGCCTTGTGGATCGGGTCGGAGGCGTCCATCTTGATGGCGAGCAGCGCGTGCCCGGCCTCGTGGTAGGCGGTGAGCTTCTTGTCTTCCTCGGTCAGGCTGAGGGTGCGGCGCTCGGCGCCCATCATCAGCTTGTCCTTGGCGTCCTCGAACTCGGCCATGGTGACGAAGCGCTTGTTGCGGCGTGCCGCCAGCAGCGCTCCCTCGTTGACGAGGTTCATGAGGTCGGCGCCGGAGAAGCCGGGCGTGCCGCGGGCCAGCACCTTGAGGTCGACGTCGGGCGCCAGCGGCACCTTGCGCACGTGCACCTTGAGGATGCGCTCGCGGCCGATGACGTCGGGGTTCGGCACCACCACCTGGCGGTCGAAGCGGCCGGGACGGAGCAACGCCGGGTCGAGCACGTCGGGACGGTTGGTCGCCGCGATGAGGATGATGCCCTCATTGGCCTCGAAGCCGTCCATCTCGACCAGCAACTGGTTCAGCGTCTGCTCGCGCTCGTCGTTGCCGCCGCCGAGCCCGGCGCCGCGGTGGCGGCCGACGGCGTCGATCTCGTCGATGAAGATGATGCACGGGGCATTCTTCTTGGCCTGCTCGAACATGTCGCGCACGCGGCTGGCGCCGACGCCGACGAACATCTCGACGAAGTCGGAGCCCGAGATGGTGAAGAACGGCACGTTGGCCTCGCCGGCCACGGAGCGGGCCAGCAGCGTCTTGCCGGTGCCGGGCGGGCCGACCAGCAGCACGCCGCGCGGAATGCGCCCGCCCAGCCGCTGGAACTTGCCCGGATCGCGCAGGAATTCGACGATCTCCTCGAGGTCCTGCTTGGCCTCATCGACGCCGGCGACGTCCTCGAAGGTGACCTTGCCCTGCGTCTCGGTCAGCAGCTTGGCGCGCGACTTGCCGAAGCCCATGGCGCCGCCGCGGCCGCCACCCTGCATCTGCCGGATGAAGAAGAACCACACGCCGATGATGACGATGAACGGCAGCCAGGAGGTGAGCAGCGCGCCCCAGATGGAGGTGCCCTCGGGCACGCGGGCGGTGATCTGCACCTTGCGGGCCTCGAGGCGGGAGACGATGTCGGCGCCCTGCGGCAGCACCGTCTCGAAGCGCGTGCCATCCTGCAGCGTTCCGGACACGACGTTTTCGGTGATGGTGACGCTGGTCACCCGGCCGGCGTCGACGTCGCTCACGAACTGGCTGTAGCTCTTGTCGGTCACCGAGATGGATCGGGTCGACGACTGGAAGACCTGGAACAGCCCCATCAGCATGAAGAGGATGACCAGCCAGATGGCGAAGTTCCGAAAATTGACGTTCATCAATCCTGTCCTGGGAGGCCTGGGCATCGGGCGGCCCGGCACTTGCAGCGAAATGTAAGCCCCGCACTGAGGCCTTACAAGGGCAAGACCTGCGTCGGATTGGCTGAAAAGTCCACCGCGCTTGCGCGCTTCCGGTTAATGCGCCGTCACGGCTGCAGCGGTTCCCGGCGGCGGCGACGCGCGGCGGCAGCGGCCCGACCTGGCTCGTTTTCGATGCTGATGGTGCCGCCCTCGCAGCGAACGAGGCATCCGTGCAGGCTCGACCGCCGGAACTCGGGTTCGCGGCGCAGCCGGTCGGCGAGCGCCTCCACCGCCGCCAGCGCGTGCGGCTTGCGGCGGCCGCCGACATGCGCGAGCAGCCGGCCCACGACCCGCACGGCCACGGCGCGCGGCAGGCCGACCAGCAGGTCGCGCTCGAACGAAACCTGCCGGGCGCCGGGAGGTACGGCGATGCCGGCAAGCGCCGCCGCGGCCGTTTGCTCCAACGCCTGGTCGGCGTCGCGCATGCGCGCCGCGAACAGTCCGATCCGCCCGGCATCAAGGCCGAGGGCCGCCAGCGGCGGCAGCATGCGGCGCCAGCGCACGCGCTCGTAGTCGAGGTCGCTGTTGGACGGGTCGGTGACCGGCGTGAGGCCCGCAGCGGCCACGACCGCATGCAGGGCGGCCGGGTCGACGCCGAGCAGCGGGCGCACGACGGTGATCCCGTCGACCTCGGAAAACAGCTCCATGCCGCGCAGCCCCTCGATGCCGCTGCCATGGGCGAGGCGCATCAACACCGTTTCGGCCTGGTCGTCGCGGTGATGGGCGGTGACCAGCGCGGCCGCACCGTCGGCGCGCATCGCGGTCGCGAACAGGCGGTAGCGCGCGGCGCGGGCCGCCTGCTGGATGCCGGTTGCCGGCTTTGCGCCTTCCCAGGCGAGGCCCCGGGCCTCGAAGCCCAGGCGCCGTGCCTCACGCAGCACGAAGGCGACTTCCGCAGCCGCTTCCGGCCGGAGCCCATGATCGACGCTGTAGACGAGGAAGCGGTCCTGGCCGCCATGCGCCTGCACGAACGCGTGCGCGAGGAGCAGCAGGGCGAGGCTGTCCGGTCCGCCCGAAACCGCGAGGGCCACCCGCTCGAACCCGAGCAAGGGCGCGAGCAGCGCGTCAGCGTCGAGCGGCGCGCCGGGGCTCACACCCGGCATTGCGCCTTGCTCTTTTCCTCCCTGAGCCGCTGCACGAATTCGGCGGTGAGGTTGGGATAGCGCTTCTCGAGCGTGAAGAAGGTCCGGCACGCGACCTCCTGCTCGCCGGCCCCGCTGAGCGCGATGCCGAGCTTCAGCATCAGGTCCGGCGCCCGCGGCGAGCCCTCGTATTTCTGGTAGCCTTCGGCCAGCACCAGCGCGGCATCGTCGTAGGCGCCCCGCTGCAGCAGCGCCTCGCCCAGCCAGTTGGTGGCATCGGGCGCCTGCGGATCGTCGGGATAGAGCGCGACGAACTGGCTGAACTGGTCCTCGGCGAAGGCATAGTCGCCGCGCATGATGGCGTCGTAGCCGGCGGCGTACTGCGCCTCGGCATCGCCGTTCGAAACCTGGGCGCCGCCGTCGAGCGAGAGATCCAGCGGCCGGCTGCCGCCCAGGGCCGGGTCCGCGGGCAGCGTGCCCAGCGCATTGGCGCCGGCCGCGTTGGTGCCGACCAGCGGATCGGCGGAATTGCCCAAATCGTCCATGGGCTCCCCTGCCCCCGCCTCGGGCACTGCCGCTGGCGCAAGCGGGGCAGGCGCCAGCGGGGCGGGCGCGAGTTGAGCCGGGGCCGGGTCCTGCGGCAACACCTCTGGCTGCGTCACGCCGCCAGCTTGGGTCGCCGCCTCAGTTTTTCCCCCCGCACCGCCTTCCAGCGCCTGGAAGCGCGCCTCGTTGTCCTCGGTCATGCGCTCGAGCAGGGTCTGCATCTGCGTGAGCTGGAACTGCAGGCCCTCGACCTGCCCGGTCAACAGCCGGATCTGTTCCTGCAGTTGCTGGATCTGCAGCTGCAGCTCGGCGGACTCGCGACTCTGCGCCACGCGCAGGCGCGGCACTTCCCCGATATCGGCCGGCGGCAGCGGGACGAGGCGGCCAAATGCGGGTACGGCGGTGTCGTGGCCGACGATCGCCGCTGCGGCGACGACCGGGGCGACGCTGCCGGCGCCAAGCAGCGCGGCCACCAGGGCCGCGCGCCGCAACCGCCTCGAAACTCTCAGGGATGGCAATTCGCTTCTCCGTCAAAAGGCTGAGCGCTGCCGGCCGGAAGGCCAGCAGTGCCCGCAATAGCCGACAATTTGGTCAAAAAAAAGCGCCGGGCCCATTGCTGGAGCCCGGCGCATGCCTCCAGTATCTCTACCGAACCCTACTGCACGACCGTCACGGCGCGGCGGTTCTGCGACCAGCACGAGATGTCGTTGCAGATCGCCACCGGCCGTTCCTTGCCGAACGACTTCGAGGTGATGCGGCCAGGATTGACGCCCTTGCTGACGAGATAGTTGACCACGACCGAGGCGCGGCGGGCGCCGAGCGCGATGTTGTACTCGCGCGTGCCGCGCTCGTCGGCATGGCCCTCGATCAGGATGCGATAGTTGGAATAGCGGTTGAGCCACACTGCCTGCTTGTCCAGCGTCTGCTGGGCGATGGGCGTGAGTGAGGACGAGTCGGTCTCAAAGAAGACACGGTCGCCCACCGTCACCAGGAATTCCTGCTGGCTGCCGGGGGCGCCGCCGCCGGGACCGAGATTGCCCACGCCCGTGGTCGGCGTGCGCGAGCATGCCGCCACCGAGACGACGACCGCGACCAGCACGAAAGCGCGCAGGAGGCCAAGGAGGGGCGTTACGGAGCGCATCCGGATGAATCTCCAAGAAGAGGAATTGAATACCGATCTTTACCGCCCGTTATCTTAAGGCGGCGTTTGCGGACAAGGTTAATTGTTTCCCAACATGTCCGGAATGTGGCCGATCCACGGGGGATTCGGCGGTGTTGCAGATGTGCCATAGGAGCCGACGCCGGTGCCCCGGGCGCGACCTCAGCTCCTGAGCGGCGACCAGGCCGGGTCCGATGCGAAGCTCTCGGTCGGGATCTGCTGCTCGTTGCGGCCCCAGATGTCGACCGAATACAGGCTCGGGCCGGAATCGCCGCCCGGATCGCGGAAGAACATGATGACGCGGCCGTTCGGGCTCCAGGTCGGGCCCTCGGCGTGGAAGCTCGACGCCAGCAGCCGTTCGCCCGATCCGTCCGGCTTCATGATGCCGATATGGAACTGGCCGCCCGACTGGCGGGTGAAGGCGATGAGATCGCCCTTGGGCGACCAGACCGGGGTCGAATAGAGGCCCTCGCCGTAGGAGATGCGCTGCGCGCCGCCGCCTCCCGCCCCCATGACGTAGAGCTGCGGGCTGCCGCCGCGGTCGCTTTCGAAGACGATGCGCGTGCCGTCGGGCGAATAGCAGGGGCTGGTGTCGATCGCCGCCCCCGAGGTCAGCTGCACCGGCGTGCTGGCGCCGATCGGCAGCGCGTAGATGTTGGTGGTGCCGCCCGCCTCGACGGAAAAGGCGACGGTCGAGCCGTCCGGAGAGAAGCGCGGCGAAAAGGTCATCTGCCCGAAGCTGCCCAGCCGCTGTTGCCGGCCGCTGCCCAGATCGAGCAGGTAGACCTGCGGATTGCCGTCCTCGAAGTTGAGGTAGGTCAGCATCTGCTGGGTCGGCGAGAAGCGCGGGGTCAGCGCCAGCGTCTTGCCCGAGGTGATGTACTGCACGTTGGCGCCATCCTGGTCCATGATGGCGAGCCGCTTGGTGCGGTTGGCCTTCGGCCCGCTTTCGGCGACGTAGACGATGCGGGTATCGAAATAGCCCGTCTCGCCGGCCAGCGACTCGTAGATGGCGTCGGAGACGATGTGGGCGATGCGGCGGTAGTTCTGCGGGTCGGTGCCGTAGGACTTGCCGACTACCTGCGCCGCGGCCTGCGTGTCCCATACGCGCACCGAAGACTGCACCTGGCCGCCGCGTTCCACCTGGCCCATGACCAGCGCGTCGACGCTCGCCGCCCGCCAGGCCGCGAAATCCGGGGTGTTCTGCACGTCGCCGACGCGGGCCGGGAGGCGCGCCGGATCGAGCGGCACGAACAGGCCCGAGCGGCGCAGATTGTTGCGCACGATATCGGCGATCTCACGCCCGAAGGCGGGGTCGGACGAGGCGAAGTCCGGGATGGCGATCGGCAGCGGGGCGAAATTGGCGCCCGACACGACGATCTGCACCAGTGCCAAGGCCGGCGTCGCGGCAGCGGCGAGGGCACCACCGGCAAGTCCGAGCTTGAGCGCCGTGCGGCGGGTAATCATGGTCATGTGCGTCTCCATTCGGTGGGGCAAGGCCCGCTGCTCATCACAGGTCGCCGGCGCGGAAGGTCACATCGACCTGGCGCCACGCCTCGTATTTTTCCGCTGCCAGCCGGTACGGGCCGCATTTGCGCACGGCATTGACCGCCGCCCGCGCAATGGAAATCCCGACCGCCGAGCTGTCCTGCTCCAGCACCCGCGGTGCGCCGGCGACGCTGCCGTCCGGATTGAGCTCGACGAGGAGGCGCACGCTCAGCCCCGAGTCGATCTCGGCGGGCAGCAGGTTCCAGCAGCTGCGCATCTGCGCCACCAGCGCATCGGTCTCCGATTGCGACAGGCGCGCCGCCTGGCCCGTCGGCTTGCCCAGGGTCGGCGTGCCGCCGGCGCCGGTGGTCGCACCGCGCGACTCTTCGGCATTGATTATGTCAGAAATATCGTCGGCGCGCCGGGCCGCCTCGTCCTGCTGGCGCTTGGCTTCCTCGGCGCGCTTGGCCTCCTGCTGGCGCTTGCGCGCCTCCTCTTCCTTGCGCTTCTTTTCGGCCTCCTGCTGCTGCTTGAAGGCGGCGCGCTTCTGGTCGAGGGAGGCCGTGCGCATGACCGGGCGCGGCGCCACCTCGGCCGGCTCGGGACTGACCTGCGGGGTCGCCAGCGCCGGCGCTTCTTCGACCGGCTCGGGCTCCGGTTCGGGAACCGGTTCCGGTTCCGGCCGCGGCATCGGTTCCACCGGCGCGGGCACCGGCTCGGGTTCGGGTGCCGGCTCTTCCACCGGCTCGGGCGCGGGCACGGGCTCCGGCGCCGTCTGCTGCGTCGGGGCCGGCGTCGGGGTGGGCGTATCCTCGGGTGTCGGCTGGTCCTGTTCGGTATTGCCGGTGGGCTGCGCCAGTTCTGCCGGCTTCACGTCCTCGACCACCGAGGGCGTTTCGGTCTCTACGATCTCGCTCTCGAGACTGCCGGCGCGGATGTTGGAGAATTCCTCGATCGGGACGAGATCGACGGCGATGGACTCGACGGGCGTCGGCTCGAGCGGGCGCGAGAAACCGACGCCGATCACGATGAGGGCGATCAGGGCCGCGTGCGCAATGGTGGAGACGGCGAGGCCCGCGCGCATCCGCTACGGCTCCGCGGCTTGATCCGTGATCAGGCCGATCCTGGAGTAGCCGGCCCCCGACAACGCGCCCATGACCCGCATCACCGCGCCGTAGTTGGCGGTGGTGTCGCCGCGCACGTAGATGCGGTCCTCGGTGCCGTTGGCGGCCAGCGCCGTCACCTCCGCCACAAGGTTCTCGAGCGCCACCGGCTGGTCGCCGATGAACACCTGCCCGTCCGGGGTCACCGAGACGGTGATCGGCTTGCGTTCGGTATTGAGCTGCCGGGCCTGCGTCTCGGGCAGGTCGATGGGCACGCCGACCGTCATCAGCGGCGCCGCGACCATGAAGATGATGAGCAGCACCAGCATTACGTCGACCATCGGGGTGACGTTGATTTCGCTCATCGGCCGGTTGCCGCCGCGCCGCCGTCCCCGCCGGCGGCCGCCGCCCCCGCCGTTTGCCATGGCCATCCCCATCAGTGCGCGCCCCGGGCTTCGAGCTGGCGGCTGAGGATGGTCGAGAACTCATCGGCGAAGCCCTCGAGGCGGCTCACCATCTTGTTGGCGTCGGCCGAGAGCTTGTTGTAGGCGATCACCGCCGGAATGGCGGCGAGCAGGCCCAGCGCCGTGGCAAACAGCGCCTCGGCGATGGGGCCGGCGACCACCGCGAGGTTGGTACTCGAGGAGGCGGCGATGGCGGTGAAGGCATTCATGATGCCCCATACCGTGCCAAAGAGGCCGATAAAGGGCGAGGCCGACCCGACCGTGGCGAGGAAGCCGAGGTTCTTTTCGAGCGTCTCGCTTTCCCGGGCGATGGCGACGTCGAGCACCTTTTCGAGCCGGGCCTGCATGCCGATGAACGAGGCCGCATTCTGCTCGTGGCTGCGCTTCCACTCCTTCATGGCGGCGACGAAGACGGCGCCCAGCCCGACGCTCGGACGCTCCGACATCTGCTGGTACAGTTCCTCCAGCGACTGGCCCGACCAGAACACGCGCTCGAAGCGGTTCATCTCGCGCCGCGTCCTGCCGAAAAGTGTCGACTTGTCGACGATGATGGCCCAGCACCAGATCGAGGCCAGCAGGAGCCCGATCATGACGGTCTTGACGATGAGGTCGGCCTGCCAGAACAGCGCCCAGATCGAAAAGTCGCTGTGCGCAGCAGCAGCGCCGACGGCATCCATAGCTTCCATGAAATCTGGTCCTTTCGGTCCGGCCCCCGCTCGGCCGGCCCTGATGCTCGGCTCGATGGGGTCCAAATTTGTCAAATTTAAGAGGGAAAGCCCCGGACGGCGGGGCTCTCCGCGCCGGTGCGAAGCGTTGCCCAAATTATCGTCAACAGATGGTTAAGAAAGTGATTCCGGGCGGGCGGGCCGCTGCCCGCGGGCCAGGCCGGAACCCGATTTCGCGCCGCACGTTTGTCGGCATCGGCGTGCCCGTGGCGCGCGCTCTCAACAAGGGAGACTGTCGATGCATCACTTCGTGAAGCCGTTGATGACTGCCGCAACGATAACGCTGTTGCTCTCGGTTGCCCCGGCGATGGCCGAAACCGTCAACCTGATGGCCGAGCTGACGGCGGCCAGCGAGGTGCCGCCCGCCGCCTCGACCGGCAGCGGCAAGCTCGAGGCTACCTTCGACACCGAGACCAAGGTGCTGACCTGGACCGTCACCTACGAGGGGCTGAGCGGCCCGGCGACGGCCGCACATTTCCACGGCCCGGCGGCCGAAGGCGAGAATGCTCCCCCCGCGCTGCCGATCGAAGGCGAACTCGCGAGCCCGATCACCGGCACCGCGACGCTGGACGAACAGCAGGCGACCGATGTGCAGGGCGGCAGCTGGTACTTCAACGTCCACACCGAGAAGTTCCCCGACGGCGAAATCCGCGGCCAGGTAGTGAAGGCCGCCATGTAGCCGACTGGCAGGCCGAGGTGGCCGGGGTTCCCGGCCGCCTCCTCACCCCGCCAGCCGCCCCCGCAGCGCCTGGGGCAGCCGGGCGGGCCCGCCGCCCGTCCTGATGGCCACCACGAGTACCTTGGCGTGGGCGATGCGGTCGCCGTGGCGACGGACAGTCTGGTCGAGTCGCAGCCGCGCCCCGGAGACGCTCTCGACCAGAGTCTCCACCTCCAGTTCGTCATCGATGTGCGCGCCGGCCTCGAATTCGATCTGCATCGAGCGCACGG
The DNA here is from genome assembly GCF_036406155.1 of Devosia sp. Taxonomy (GTDB): domain Bacteria; phylum Pseudomonadota; class Alphaproteobacteria; order Rhizobiales; family Devosiaceae; genus Devosia_A. Next base: position 61,862 of record NZ_DASWVV010000074.1, read on the forward strand.
CGAAGGCAATGCCGTCCCGTGCCAGCTCGGAATGGTGCACGCCGATCGAACGCAGGAACTCGGTGCGGCCGCGCTCGAAGAAGTGCAGATAGGCCGCATGGTAGACATTGCCGGAAAAGTCGGTGTCCTCGTAGTAGACGCGGACGCGGAAGCTGTGGCTGTTCACTCCGCCTCCCCCTCCCCCGGCTCCTCGAACAGGCTCGCCTGCAGGCCCATGAAGCCCTGCGGCACGCTCTTGCCCAGGTGCTGGAAGGCCAGCGCCGTGAGCAGGCGGCCGCGCGGCGTGCGCTGGATGAAGCCCTGCTGGATCAGATAGGGCTCGACGATCTCCTCGAGCGCGTCGCGCGGCTCGCTGAGCGCCGCGGCAATGGTTTCGATGCCGACAGGGCCGCCGCCGTAATGCTCGGCGATGGTGACGAGATAGCGCCGGTCGAGCTGGTCGAGCCCGCGCGCGTCGACGTCGAGGCGGAGCAGCGCCTTGTCGGCGACGCTGCGGGTAATCTCCTTCGCCCCTTCGACGAGCGCGAAATCGGTGACCCGGCGCAGGAGCCGCCCGGCGATGCGGGGGGTGCCGCGCGAACGGCGGGCAATCTCCATCGCCCCGTCCGGCGCCATGCCGATGCCGAGCAGGCGCGCGCCACGCTCGACGATCATGACCAGTTCCTCGGGCGTGTAGAAATTGAGCCGCACCGGGATGCCGAAACGGTCGCGCAACGGTGTCGTCAGCAGGCCCGCCCGCGTGGTCGCCCCCACCAGCGTGAACTTGGCCAGGTCGATGCGCACGGAGCGCGCCGCCGGGCCCTCGCCGATGATGAGGTCGAGCTGGTAGTCCTCCATGGCCGGATAGAGGATTTCCTCGATCGCCGGGTTGAGCCGGTGGATCTCGTCGATGAACAGGACGTCGCGTTCCTCGAGATTGGTGAGCAGCGCGGCGAGGTCGCCGGCGCGCGCGATCACCGGCCCCGAGGTGGCGCGGAAGCCGACCCCGAGTTCGCGCGCGACGATCTGCGCCAGCGTGGTCTTGCCCAGCCCGGGTGGCCCGACGAACAGCACGTGGTCGAGCGCCGCGCCGCGCTGCTTTGCCGCCTCGATGAAGACTTCGAGATTGGCGCGCGCCGCGGCCTGGCCGATGAACTCGGAGAAGCCGGAGGGGCGGAGCGAAACGTCGAGCGGATCGTCGCGGCCGGCCGCGGCGGAGGTCAGGGCGGTCAACTGCTCAACTCCCTCAGGCCCAGCCGGATCAGCTTCTCGGTCGGCGTGCCATCGCCCTCGCGGCCGACGACGCGGGCCACCGCTGCCGAGGCCTGGGCACTGGAATAGCCGAGGTTTGAGAGCGCCGACACGGCGTCGGCCACGTTGCCGGCAGCCACCCCCTCGCCCAGCGCCGCCTGCAGCCCGAGCACGCCCACGTCAACGCTGCCGAGGGCCGGCACCTTGCCCTTGAGCTCGGTGACGATGCGCAGCGCGAGCTTGGGCCCGACGCCGTTGGCGCGGCCGACCATGGCCTTGTCCTGCAGCGCGATGGCGCTCGCCAGTTCCGAGACCGAGAGCACCGAGAGCACGGCCAGCGCCACGCGGGCGCCCACCCCCTGCACCGTCATCAGCGTCGTGAACCACGCCTTCTCGGCCTCGCTGGCGAAGCCGTAGAGCCGGATCATGTCCTCGCGCACGACCATCTCGACATGCAGCACGGCGGCATGGCCGACCTGCGGCAGCGCCCCGAGCGTGCGCGCCGAGCAGAACGCCTCGTAGACCACCCCGCCCACGTCGATATGGACGAAATCGTCGCCGAAGCCGTCAACGAGACCCTTGAGCTTGCCGATCATGCGCCGACGACCAGGCGGCGATGGGCGCGATGATGCGCGTGGCAGATGGCGATGGCCAGCGCATCGGCGGCATCGGCTCCCTTGAAGCTGGCGCCCGGCAGCAGCGTCCTGACCATCAGTTGCACCTGCTCCTTGTCGGCGTGGCCGGTGCCGACCACCGATTTCTTGACCAGATTGGCGGCGTACTCGCCCACCGGCAGTCCGAGCGCGGCCGGCGTCATCAGCGCGACACCGCGCGCCTGGCCGAGTTGCAGCGCAGAACGCGCGCCCTGGTTGACGAAGGTCTCCTCGACCGCGGCCTCCTCCGGACGGTACTCGCCGATCACGGCGCTGAGGCCGGCATGCAGGTCGGCCAGCCGCTGCGCCAGCGTCTGCGCCACGTCCGGCGTCAGCGTGCCGCACGCGACGAAGCCGAGCCGGTTGCCGCTCGACTCGATGATGCCCCACCCGCACCGCCTGAGGCCGGGATCGATGCCCATGATTCGCGTCACTTCACTCATGCCCAAGCTTTAGGCCAAGGCGGCGAGGCTACCAAGCGCCAAGTGAACAAACCGGAAACGGCGGGAGGAGAGGCGCGATCGGTACAATTGTAGCCATACGCACAACTACGGCTTCAGTCGTGGCGCGCTAGGGGAGGGCCGGGCGGATCGGGGGCCGCCGAAGATGAGCATGAAAGACCTGCCCGCCGCCGCCTGGGCAACGATCTGGCGCTGGACCGCCATCCTCACGACGCTCTCCGTGGCGGCCTCGGTCGCCGTGTCGCATGTCCTGCTTTCCGGCCTGTCGCAAGGCCTCAGCGATGTCGGGCTGGCGGCCGCAGTGCTGCTGCCGGTGCTGCTGGGCGGCCCGATGACGTTCTGGCACCTGGTCCGCGTCCAGCAGTTGAAGCTGGCCAACGAGCGGCTGCAGGTGCTGGCGTCCACCGACTGGCTCACCGCGTCCCTCAACCGGCGTGCCTTCACCCAGCAGGTGTCGGCCCGCCTTACCTCCCCCGAGGCGCGGGAGGGGAGCAGCTGCGGTGCGCTACTGGTCATCGACGCCGACCACTTCAAGCTGGTCAACGACCTGTTCGGGCACGACCACGGCGATGCGGCCCTGCAGCGGATCGCCGAGGTCATCCGCGCCAAGGTGCGCGAGAACGACCTGGTCTGCCGCATGGGAGGCGAGGAGTTCGGCGTGTTCCTGGACGGCGCCGACGCCGAAACCGCGGGGCTGATCGCCGAGCGCATCCGCTATGGCGTCAACCGCATCGACTTCGCCCCGCACGGCGAGATTCACCCGCTCTCGGTCAGCATCGGCGCGGCCATGAGCGACGGCACGGCCAGCTTCAGCGACCTGTTCCGCACCGCCGACCAGCACCTGTATGCGGCCAAGCGGGCCGGCCGCAACCGTTGCCGGCTCGCGGAGGGCCGGCCACGGACGCCACCGGCTCCCGCCGCGGCCGGCGCCGCGATGCCGGCGGGAGGCCCGTGACGCGGCGGCTCAGCCCGCCAGTTTCTGGGCGTCCTCGTCGTCCATCTCGAAATTGGCATAGACGTTCTGGACGTCGTCGTCGTCCTCGAGCAGGCCGATCAGCTTCATCAGCGTCGCGCCCTTTTCGGCGTCGACGGTCACGTAATTCTGCGGCCGCCAGATGGCCTTGACCGATTCCGGCTCGCCCAGCGCCTTTTCGATGGCCGCCGCGGCCTCGCCCATGGCTTCGAACGAGGTGTAGATCCAGTGGCCCTCCTCGTCGCTCTCGACGTCGTCGGCACCCGCCTCGATGGCCGCCTCCATCACCGCATCGGCGCTGCCGGCCGCCGCCGGGTAGGCGATCTCGCCAACGCGGTCGAACATGAACGCTACCGAGTTGGACTCACCCAAGGCGCCGCCGTTCTTGGCAAAGGTCGAGCGCAGGTTGGAGGCGGTGCGGTTGCGGTTGTCGGTCAGCGCTTCGACGATCATCGCCACGCCGCCGGGGCCATAGCCCTCGTAGCGGATCTCCTCGTAGTTCTCGCCTTCCGAGCCGGTCGCCTTCTTGATGGCGCGGTCGATATTGTCCTTGGGCATCGACTGCGCCCGGGCATTGGCGACGGCGAGCCGCAGGCGGGCATTGAAGGCCGGGTCGGGCGCGCCCAGCTTGGCGGCCACGGTGATTTCGCGCGCCAGCTTGGAGAAGACCTTGGAGCGGGCAGCGTCGCTCTTGCCCTTGCGGTGCATGATGTTCTTGGCATGCGAATGGCCAGCCATCCGGGCATCCTTTTCGAACTGATCTGAAATGTCGGCGCTATATAGGCGGGGCGGGCCGGATTGTGAAGCCGCGCCACGCCCCGGCTCGAGGCTCAGAAGGCCGGCAGGGCCTGCGCCAGCGTACCGCCGATGCGGACCGGGCTGACCCGCAGGGCGAGGCCGCTGGTGGCGTCGGTTTCGATGGCCACCCCGCACAGCGTCGCCTCCCCCTCGGCCGGCGTGAAGCGGCCCTGCGGAATGCCGGTGAGGAAGCGATTGAGCGGTTCCTCGGGGTCGACCCCGATGATCGAGTCGAAGTCTCCGCACATGCCGGCATCGGCCACCAGCGCCGTCCCACCCTTGAGGATGCGGTGGTCGGCGGTGGGAATGTGGGTGTGGGTGCCGACGACGAGGCTCGCCCGCCCGTCGAGGAAGAACCCCATGCCCTGGATCTCCGAGGTGGCTTCGGTGTGGAAGTCCACCACCACGGCGTCGGCCTGCTCGCCCAGCGGGCAGACGGCGATGGCTGCCTCGACCGCCCGGAACGGATCGTCGATGGGCGGCATGAACACCCGGCCCAGGGCATTGATCACCAGCACGCGGTGGCCGTTGCGGCCTTCGATCAGGTTGGCGCCACGCCCCGGCGCACCCGGCGCCATGTTGAGGGGGCGCAGCAGCGTCGGCTCGCGCGCGATGTAGGACTGCGTATCGCGCTGGTCGAAGGCATGGTCGCCGAGCGTCACCACGTCCGCCCCGGCCGCCCGCAATTCGTTGAAATGCGGCTCGGTGAGGCCCTTGCCGTGGCTGGCGTTTTCGCCGTTCACCACGACGAAATCGAACCGGTAGTCGCGGATCAGGCCCGGCAGCCGCTCCGCCACCGCGTCGCGCCCGGCGCGGCCGACGACGTCGCCCAGAAACAGGAGTCTCATGGCGCCGCGGCCTGCCCGGTGAAGTGGCGGACGCCGTGCTCGGTGATCACGGCATCCAGCTGCAGGTCGTGGGCGGCGCGCGGCACGAGGTCGACCTCCTGCGCGGCAAAGGCGAAGCCGACGAGCCGCGGCTTGCGCTGCATGGCCGCGACCGTACGGTCGTAATAGCCGCCCCCGTAGCCGAGCCGGGTGCCGAGCCGATCGAAGCCGAGGAGCGGCACCAGCACCAGATCGGGCGTGGCCAAAGGCGCGCTTTCGTCCGGCGCCAGCGTGCCGAAGCCGGCGGGATAGAGCGGCGCCCCTTGCTGCCACAGGCGCATCGCCAGCGGCTGCTCGGGGCCGACGACGACGGGCAGGCAGACGCGCCAGCCCTCATCCACGAGACGGGCCACGATCGGCCGGCAGTCGAGTTCGTCGCGGATGGGCCAGTAGGCGGCGACCACCTCCTCCGGGGCCAGCGGCACCTCGGCGAAGAAAAGGTCGGCGACGGCCGTGGCGGCGTCGCTCCGATGCGCCTCGAGGAACTGGGCACGCTGCCTGTGCGCCTGCGCCCTGAGCGCCGCCTTGGCAGCTTCGATCGTGGTGTCGTCCATGGCCACCCGGGCGCGCGAGTTAACGCGAGTAAAGGTGCCGCCCTGGCCGTGGGATATTCGATCCCGGGAACCTACCTGAGTAGGTGGGCGCCGTGTGTCCGGACCCACGGGCCCGGTCAGGGACAGCTCCCTTTGAGATCGATAAGGCCCCGGGGATATTGATGATCCATCACGCACCGGGCAGCACACCGAGATATAGTGCGTCGGCGCCGGGGTGCAAAGTCAAGATTGCGCGGGCCCGGATCAGGTGGAACTGGGACCAGCCCCCGTCTCGTCGATGGCGGTGGCGATGGCCTCGACCTTGCGGGCCGCCTCGTTGAGGCGCTTGGCGAACTTGCGCTCGAGTTCCTCGGCCTCGCGCGTCAGCGCCTCGCCCGCCGCGGCGAGGTTGGCGACGTCCTGCTTGAGCAGCGCGATCTTGCGCTCGGCCTCGGCCAGTTCATCGAGCACGGCGATGCCGGCCATGACGGTGAGACGGTTGTCCCCGATCTCGCCGAAATCGCCCTTGAACGCCTCTATGTGGCTGTTGAAGCGCTCGGCCAGGCCCAGCAGGTGCGTCTCCTGGCCGTCCTCGCAGGCCATCCGGTACCTGCGGCCGTTGATTTCGACATTGACCTCGGGCATCGAGCTTTCCTCACACTGCCAGACGTTACTCGACGAGCACTTCGCGCACCGTTTCCATGGCGGAAACGAGCCGGCGCGCCACCTCGGCCGCACTGTCGTCGAGGCGCCTGGCGCGGGCCGCCGCCTTGTCCAGTTCGCTGGCGAACTTCGCCCGCTCCTGGATGAGCTTCTGCGTATCGGCCTCGATGCGGCTGTGCGAGCGCATGCGTCCGTTGAGGCTGCGCACGCTGGCCTCCAGCCGTGCGAAGGCCCGTTCCAGCCGCGCCGCCGCCGCCTCGTACCCCTCCTCGGAAGTCGTCTCCGCCACCCTCGCCGTCCTGCACGCTTCGAATGCTGCTAGCATTGCAGTCTTCGGCGCATGGATCAATGCAACCGGCGGCCGCATTGACAGCAAAGCGGAACCTGCTAAGCCTCCTGCGCGCCTTTCAGGCCCCTTTGCGGGCGTGCTCCATCCAGTCGCAAGCCAACAGACGAGCGGGAACCCATGACCAATTCTGCCCACGCCAATGCCATGGCGAACGCCATCCGTTCCCTCTCCATGGATGCCGTCGAGAAGGCCAATTCGGGTCATCCGGGCCTGCCGATGGGATGCGCCGACATCGCCACCGTGCTGTTCACCAAGGTGATGAAGTTCGACCCCAAGGCCCCGTGGTGGCCCGACCGCGACCGCTTCGTGCTGTCGGCCGGGCATGGTTCGATGCTGCTCTACGCCTCGCTCTACCTGCTCGGCTACGAGGACATGACGATCGACCAGATCAAGCAGTTCCGCCAGCTCAACGCCAAGACCGCCGGCCACCCCGAGTACCATTTCGCCGACGGCATCGAGACCACCACCGGCCCGCTCGGCCAGGGTCTGGGCAACGCCGTCGGCATGGCCATCGCCGAGGCCAAGCTCGCTGCCGAGTTCGGCGCCGACCTCGTCGACCACCATACCTGGGTGCTGGCCGGCGACGGCTGCCTCATGGAGGGCATCAGCCAGGAGGCGATCTCGCTGGCCGGGCACCTCAAGCTCCACAAGCTGGTGGTCATCTGGGACAACAACAACATCACCATCGACGGCGCCGTGTCCAACGCCGACTCGACCGACCAGATCGCCCGCTTCAAGGCCGTCGGCTGGCGCACCGTCGAGATCGACGGCCACGACCAGGCGCAGATCGAGAGGGCGCTCAACGAGGCGAAGACCTCCGACAGGCCGACGCTGATCGCGGCCAGGACCACCATCGGCTTCGGCGCGCCGAACAAGGCGGGGACCCACGGCGTGCACGGCTCGCCGCTCGGCGCCGAGGAACTGGCGGCGGCCAAGCAGAAGCTCGGCATCACCTATCCCGCCTTCGAGATTCCGGCCGAGACGCTCAATGCCTGGCGCGCCGCCGGCGGCCGCTCGGCCAATGCCCGTTCGGGCTGGGAAGCCCGCCTGGCTGCCGCCAGTGCGGAGCGGCGCGCCGAGTTCGAACGGCGCCTCAAGGGCGATTTGTCCCCGGCCTTCGCGCCGGCCGTCGCCGCCTTCAAGCAGAAACTGGTCGCCGACAAGCCGAAGGTCGCCACCCGCAAGGCCTCGCAGATGGCGCTGGAGGTGATCAACGGCGCCCTGCCCGAGACCATCGGCGGCTCCGCCGACCTCACCGGCTCGAACCTTACCAATACCTCGCAGACGGTGCCCTTCACCGCCGCCGACCGCAGCGGCCGCTATCTGCGCTACGGCATCCGCGAGCACGAAATGGCGGCGGCCATGAACGGCATTGCCCTGCACAAGGGGCTCATCCCCTACGGCGGCACCTTCCTGGTGTTCACCGACTACGCCCGCCCCGCCATCCGGCTGTCGGCACTGATGGGCCAGCGCGTCGTCTATGTCATGACCCATGACTCGATCGGACTCGGCGAGGACGGCCCGACACACCAGCCGGTCGAGCATCTCTCCGCCCTGCGGGCCATTCCCAACCTGCTGGTGCTGCGACCCGCGGATGCCGTCGAAACGCTGGAGTGCTGGCAGATCGCCCTCGAGCACAAGGACGGCCCGTCGATCCTGGCGCTGTCGCGCCAGAACCTGCCGGCGCTGCGCACCGAGAACGTCGACGAAAACCTGTGCGCCAAGGGCGCCTACGTCATCGCCGGCGACGAGGATGCGGACGCGCTGATCTTTGCCACCGGCTCGGAAGTGGCGATCGCCATCGACAGCCTCAAGCTGCTGGCCGAACGCGGCATCTCGGGCAGGGTCGTCTCCGTCCCCTCGCTGGAACTGTTCGCCCGCCAGGACCGGGACTACCGCAACGCCGTGATCGGCTCCCCCAAGGCGAAGGTGGCCATCGAGGCCGGCATCGCCATGAGCTGGGGCGCGCTGCTGGGCGACACCGGCCGCTTCGTGGGCATGAGCAATTTCGGTGCCAGCGCCCCGGCCGAGGCGCTCTACGAGCATTTCGGCATCACCGCAAAAGGTATCGTTGAAGCGGTGGCGGCGCAGTTGTAAGAAGGCCGCCTCGCATCCCGGCACTTTCCATCTCGATCCCAAAGGAGCCACCAATGGCCGTTCGCGTCGCAATCAATGGGTTTGGTCGTATCGGACGCAATATTCTGCGTGCGGTCGTCGAGAGCGGGCGCACCGACATCCAGGTGGTGGCAGTCAACGATCTGGGCCCGGTCGAGACCAACGCCCATCTGCTGCGCTTCGACAGCGTCCACGGCCGCTTCCCGCACGAGGTGACCGTTGCCGGCGACACCATCACTGCCGGCAACCAGAGCTTCAAGGTGACCGCCGTCAAGGATCCGGCGCAGCTGCCGCACAAGGAGCTCGGCGTCGACATCGTGCTCGAATGCACCGGCATCTTCGCCAGCAAGGAAAAGGCCTCGGCGCACCTGACGGCGGGTGCGAGGAAGGTGATCGTCTCGGCCCCCGCCGAGGGCGCCGACCTTACGGTCGTCTACGGCATCAACCACGACCAGCTCGGCAAGGAGCACGTCGTCATCTCCAACGGCTCGTGCACGACCAACTGCCTCGCGCCCATGGCCCAGACCATGCACCAGCTGGTGGGCATCGAGAAAGGCATGATGACGACCGTCCATTCCTACACCGGTGACCAGCCGACGCTCGACACCATGCACAAGGATCTCTACCGCGCCCGTGCCGCGGCGCTCTCCCAGATCCCGACGTCCACCGGCGCCGCCAAGGCCATCGGCCTCGTGCTGCCCGAACTCAAGGGCAAGCTGGACGGCGTCTCCATCCGGGTACCGACCCCGAATGTGTCGCTGGTCGACCTCAAGTTCATGTCCGGGCGCCCGACCACGGCGCAGGAAGTCAACGACGCGCTGGTCGCCGCGGCGGACGGCAGGCTCAAGGGCGTCATGACCTACACCCGGCACCCTCTGGTTTCGAGCGACCTCAATCACGACCCGCATTCGGCGACGATCCTGCTCGACCAGACCAAGGTGATCGACGGCAACTTCGTCAACATCATGGGCTGGTACGACAACGAGTGGGGCTTCTCCAACCGCATGTGCGACGTGACCGCGACATTGGCCAGGACGCTCTAGGGCGGCGGCGCCAGACCGGCAGTACGGGCCAGGACGGCCCGATGTTGCACCGTATCATCCGCTGGCGGTCGCTCGCGTGGCCCGGCTATGAGCACTGCGAAGTCCACGAGAGCGCCGACGGCGTCCTCGTGCGCAGCGTTCTCGCCGGCGAGCGCGACGGCCACAAGTACGGAGCCCACTACGAGATCGGGCTCGACCCCGGCTGGGTCTTCCGCGGCCTGCGGCTGGAGCGCACCGACGGCGAGGTGCTGCTGCTCAATGCCGACGGGCGCGGGCACTGGACCGACGGCGAGCACCGGCGCCTGCCCCAGCTCGACGGCTGCCTCGATATCGACCTGTCGGGCTCGCCCCTCACCAACACCCTGCCGATCCGGCGGGCCGGGCTCGTGCCCGGGACTCCGCAGCGCCTGCGCATGGCATGGATCCCGCTGGACCTGCTCAAGCCGCGCCCCGAGGAGCAGGTCTACACGAAGCTCGACGAGCGGCGCTTCCTGTACGAGTCCGGGGACGGCACCTTCCGGGCCGAACTGGAGACCGATGACGCCGGGCTGATCGTCCGCTACCCCGGTCTGTTCGAACAGCTCTGAGCCGTCGGGGCCGCACCGGCGGGAGGCGCTGCCGCCGGGGCCTGTTGTCCCGACCGCATTCCTTGCTATAGCAGCGGCAGCAACGGCAAGCGGCGGACAGGACCCATGGCGAACTTCAAGACCCTCGACGGCCTCGACCTCAGGGGCAAGAACGTGCTCGTGCGGGCCGACCTCAACGTCCCGGTCGCCGACGGCAAGGTCACCGATGCCACCCGCATCGAGCGCATCGTGCCCACCCTTCGCGAGATCATCAAGGTGGACGGCAAGGCCATCCTGCTCTCCCATTTCGGCCGCCCCAAGGGCAAGGTCGACGCCGCCTATTCGCTCGAGCAGGTGGTGCCCGCGGTGGCCGACGAGACCGGCCACCCGGTCGGCTTCATCGCCACCGACTGGACCGATGTCACGGCGGCCAGGCGCGCCATCGACAGCGCCCCGGCGGGCAGCGTGCTGGTGCTCGAGAATACGCGTTTCCATCCGGGGGAGGAGGCGAACGACGCGGCGCTGGCCGCCCGCATGGCGACGCTCGGCGATCTCTATGTCAACGACGCGTTCTCGGCCGCGCACCGCGCCCATGCCTCGACCGAGGGGCTGGCCCATCTGCTGCCGGCGGCGGCCGGCCGCGCCATGCAGGCCGAACTGGAAGCCCTAGAAAAGGGGCTCGGCAACCCGCAGCGGCCGGTCATCGCGCTGGTCGGCGGGGCCAAGGTGTCGACCAAGATCGAACTGCTCGAGAACCTGATCACCAGGGTCGAGGCGCTGGTCATCGGCGGGGCCATGGCCAACACCTTCCTGCACGCCATGGGCAGGAGCGTGGGCAAGTCGCTGGCCGAAAAGGACCTCGCGGACCTCGCCAACACCATCCTCGAGAAGGCCGAGGCGGCGCGCTGCGCCGTGATCCTGCCCATCGACGCCACCGTCGCCTGGCATTTCGAGGCCAATGCCCCGAACCGCACCTACGGGCTGGACGCCATGGACCCGGACGGCATGATCCTCGACGTCGGCCCCAATTCGGTCGAGCGCATCAAGGGCGCCATCGACGAAGCCCGCACGCTGGTGTGGAACGGCCCGCTCGGCGCCTTCGAACTGCCGCCCTTCGACCGGGCGACGAGCGAGGTCGCGCGCTACGCGGCGAGCCGCACCAAGGCGGGCAAGCTGGTGTCGGTGGCCGGCGGCGGCGACACCGTGGCGGCGCTCGCCCATGCCGGCGTCAAGGACGATTTCACCTACGTTTCGACGGCTGGCGGCGCCTTCCTCGAATGGATGGAAGGCAAGCCGCTGCCGGGCGTCGAAGCCCTGCGCCAGGCCTGACGACCGCCCTCGGGCAGGTGCCCGGCGGCGGCGCCGCCGCCAGGCGGAATGCCGTTGTTTTTTCGTCTTAAGCCGAACGTCTAAATGGAGAAACCGGGGGCCTTTTGGCATGGTCCGGCCGTTGCTGATCAACGGGAGGCCGATGCATGGCATCGCTTAACGCCATCGCTAAGAAGCTCGTGGAGCCCGGCAAAGGCATTCTCGCCGCCGACGAATCCGAGCCGACGATCGCCAAGCGCTTCGCCAAGATCGGGCTGCCTTCGACCGAGGAGCTGCGCCGCGACTATCGCGAGATGCTGTTCCGCGCCCGCGAGGCGATGACCAGCTACATTTCCGGCGTCATCCTCACCGAGGAGACGCTGCTGCAGCACGCCGCCGACGGCACCGCCTTCCGGGCGATGCTCGCCGACTGCGACGCCATTCCCGGCATCAAGGTCGACAAGGGCACCTTCCCCATGCCCGGCGACACCGGCGAAAAGCTCACCCAGGGCCTCGACGGGCTGCGCGAGCGCCTCGCGCGCTATGCCTCCCTCGGCGCCGGCTTCGCCAAGTGGCGCGGCGTCATCACCATTTCTGCCACCGCCCCGACCCGCAACAACATCCGCGCCAACGCCCACGCGCTGGCCCGCTACGCCATTCTGTGCCAGGAAGCCGGGATCGTGCCGATCGTCGAGCCGGAGGTCATCGGCGACGGCGAACCGGGCGACCACAGCATCGACCGCTGCGAGGAGGTGACGGGCGAGACGCTCGAGGCGGTGTTCCAGGAATTGCGCCTCGCCGGCGTCGACCTGTCCGGCATGCTGCTCAAGCCCAACATGGTCCTGCCCGGCACCCGGGCCCAGCAGAGGGCCGAAGTCGACGAGGTCGCCCGCCGCACCGTCGACACCATGCTGCGCTACGTCCCCGCTGCCGTACCCGGCATCGCCTTCCTCTCCGGCGGCCAGAGCGATGAAGAGGCGACCGCCCACCTTTCCGCCATGAACAAGATCGAGGGCCTGCCCTGGCGGCTCACCTTCTCCTACGGCCGGGCGCTGCAGAATGCCGCCCTGATGCTGTGGAAGGGACGCCCCGAGAACGTCAAGCTCGCGCAGGCGGCGTTTGCCCATCGCGCGCATATGAATGCCCTGGCCGCGCTCGGCCAGTGGCAGCCTGAACTGGACAAGGCTGCCTAGAGCACGATCGTCTTCCCGACGGCACCTGGGGCGCTTCCCGCAAGGGACGCGCCCCTTTCTTTGCGCTGCTGCCCGCGCGCCCGCGCCCCGACCCTGATGCTGCCAGATTCCGGCTCCAATTGAGCGCCATCGAGGCTATAAGGACGGCCATGGCCCCACAGATCTTTCTCATCGCCCCCGTCGACGCCGACGCCGCTTCGTTCGTCGCCAGCCTCGAGCGCAGCCGCGCGCGGGCGGCGTTCGCCGCCCTGCTGCTGCCGCGCGGCAGCCGCCCGGAGAACGCCTACAAGGATTTCGTCAAGGCCGTGGCCCCCGTGGCCCAGGCCGCCGGCAGCGCCGTGCTCATCGAGGGCGAACCCGGGCTGGTGCGCACGCTCGGCGCCGACGGGCTGCACGTCACCGCCGGCGCCGCCGCCACCCGCGATGCCATCGCCGCGCTGCAGCCGGCCAACATCGTCGGCGTCGGCAACGTCCACACCCGGCACGACGCCATGACGCTGGGGGAACTGGGCGCCGACTACCTGCTGTTCGGCCCGCTGACCGGTCATCTGGACGCGGCCGAGCGCGCGCTGGCGCAATGGTGGGCACAGACCATGGAAATCCCCAGCGTCCTTTCCGACCCGGACGCCGGCCTCGCCGATTTCGACGCCGGCGCCTGCGAGTTCATCGGCCTCGGCACGGCCCGGCTGGAGGAACACGCATGAGGTCGCTGCGACGGCGCGCCGCGCTCGCCGCACTGCTGGCCGCCGCTTGCCTCCCCGCCGCTGCCCAGCCGCAGCCCGGCGCGGAAGCGCAGCCGGAAGGGGTCCCCTTCCAGCTCGAGGAACTGCCCATTCCGGTGGCGCCGGTGCTGCCGCCTGCCGACCCCAACGCCGACGCCCTCGCCATCAGCAAGGAAGTGTTCGGACCGCGGCTGCGCGTCGATGCCGCCTTCGGCGCCTTCCAGCGCGGCTTCTTCCTGACCGCCCTGAAGCTGGCCCGGCCCCGCGCCGAGGCGGGCGACGCGGCCGCCCAGACATTGGTCGCCGAGATCTACGCCAAGGGCCTCGGCGTGCCCGAGAACCTGCCGCTGGCCTCCGGCTGGTACGCCCGCGCCAGCGAGAACGGCGACGTGCTGGCGACTTTCGAGCTGGCGCTGATGTACCAGGAAGGCCGCGGCGTGCCCAGGAACCGCGCCCGGGCCGCCGAACTGTTCGCCCTCGCCGCCGCGCGCGGCAGCGTCCCGGCAAAGTACAATCTCGGCCTGCTGCATATCGAGGGCACGTACGCGGCGCCCGACCTCGGCCGGGCCGCGGCACTGATAGGGGAGGCGGCCGAAGCCGGCATGGCCGAGGCGCAATACGACTACGGCACCATGCTCATCGAAGGCGCCGGCGTGGCGCCGAACCCCAGGGAGGGCGCCGCCCAGATCGGACGCGCCGCCGAGCAGGGGCTGACGGCGGCGCAGGTCGATTACGCCACGCTGTTGTATCTGGGCAAGGGCGTGCCGCGCGACCTCGGCGAGGCGGTGCGCTGGTACGCCCGCGCGGCCGAAGCCGGCGATCCGGTGGCCCAGAACCGCTACGCCAAGCTGCTCGCCGCCGGCGAGGGCGTCGCCCCCGACCTCGAAGCGGCGGCGATGTGGCGCGCCCTGGCGCGCCGCCAGGGCCTGACCGACCCCGTGCTGGACCAGTTGCTCGCCGCCATCCCCGCCGCGACACTGGCCCGGGCGGAGGAGCGGGCCCGGTTCTGGCCCACGCCACCGCCCGGCGGCACGGCGGCACCGCCGCGCTGAAAGGCAAGCTACTTGAACGCCACCCCGTTCTGGGGCACAAGCCTGCCAATCCTTCCATTGCCGGCGCCGGCCTTCGGCGCGAACCCGCAGAGCCCTTCCATGTTCGACAGCGACGGCCAGATCATCCTCCCCGGCGGCGGCCTCCGGCACCAGGGCCGCGGCCTCGCCTGCCGGCGGCGGGCGGCCTAGGCCATGCGCTCGGCCCTGCTCAACATCATGGTGCAGGCGGCGACCAAGGCCGCTCGCTCGCTCACCCGCGACTTCAACGAGGTCGAGAACCTGCAGGTATCGCGCAAGGGCCCGGCCGATTTCGTGTCGCTGGCCGACAAGCGCGCCGAGCAGATCGTCTTCGACGAGTTGCGCAAGGCGCGGCCGACCTACGCCTTCCTCATGGAAGAACGGGGCGAAGTGGCCGGGACCGACGGCCAGCACCGCTGGATCGTCGACCCGCTCGACGGCACCACCAACTTCCTGCACGGCATCCCCGTCTTCGCCGTCGCCATCGCACTTGAGCGCAACGGCGAGATCGTTGCCTCCGTGGTGCTCAATCCGGCGATGGACGAACTCTACACCGCCGAGAAGGGGGGCGGCGCCTGGCTCAACGACCGCAAGCGCCTGCGCGTCGGCGGACGCAAGCACCTTGCCGACTGCGTCATCTCGACCGGCATCAACTCGCGCGGCTCCGCCGGCGACGTGCGGCAGCTGCGCCAGCTCGCCCAGGTCGCCCCGGCGGCGGCCGGCATCCGCCGCACCGGCTGCGCCGCCATCGACCTCGCCTGGGTCGCCGCCGGGCGCTTCGATGCCTTCTGGGAGGACCAGTTGCAGCCCTGGGACATCGCGCCCGGCTGGCTGCTGCTGCGCGAGGCGGGCGGCACGATGAGCGACTTCGCCGGCAAGCCGGGCAGCATCTGGAACGGCCAGGTGATCGCCGGCAACGAGGACGTGCACGGCCAATTGCTCAAGGTGATCAAGGCAGTCCCCTGAGCCGGGCGGCCCCGCTGCAGCCGGCAAGCCATTGTCACGCCTCTTTGGGGTGACTAAGCTTGCCCGGCTTTCGATCGAACCGGGGCTTGAGCCGTGTCGCAGAGTTACGACCCCTATCACCTCGCCAGCCCGACGATCTACCTCGTCAAGATCATCATCTTCCTGGTGCTGGTGGCGCTGGTCGCGGCCATCCTGTCCAGCCAGCTCGTGCTCTTCTTCTGGGCGAACCCGTTCATCAACAGCCTGATCGTGTTCACCATGCTCGTCGGCATCGTGCTGAGCTTCCGCCAGATCATCCGGCTGTTCCCCGAGATCCGGTGGGTCAACTCCCTGCAGGACGGGCAGATTCCGCCGACCCAGCCGGTGCTGCTGGCGCCCGTCGCCGGGCTGCTGCGCGACCGCCTGGGCGAGGCGGTGATCACCCCCTCCTCGATGCGCTCGATCCTCGATGCGGTCGGCAACCGGCTCGACGAGGCCAAGGACACCTCGCGCTACCTGACCGGGCTGCTCGTCTTCCTCGGCCTGCTCGGCACCTTCTACGGGCTGCTCGAGACGGTGACCTCGGTGGCCTCCACCATCCAGGCGCTGGACGCTACCGGCGGCGACACCGCTAGCCTGTTCACCGACCTCAAGCAGGGGCTGGCGGCGCCGCTCGGCGGCATGGGCACGGCCTTTTCGGCCTCGCTGCTCGGCCTCTCCGGCTCGCTCATCCTGGGCTTTCTCGACCTGCAGACCAGCCAGGCGCAGAACGCCTTCTACACCGATCTCGAGGACTGGATGACCTCGATGACCGAGCTCGACCACCCGATGACCATGATGCAGGCCTCCGGCCTGGGTGTCTCCGGCGACGAGATGCAGGCGATGATCGAGCGGCTCGGGACCACCATGCAGAGCTCGAATTCGTCGCAGAACGCCATCCGCGCCATGGCCGAACTCGCCCGCGGCATCGACGGGCTGGTCAAGCACATCCGCGCCGAGCAGGCCGACCTCAGGATCCATATCGAGGAGCAGGGCGAGACCAACCGCAAGCTGCGCGACCTGATCGAGGCCATGCTGCGCGAGGGCGAGAGCGAGCGGCGGTCGCGCTAGGAGAAGACGCCGATGGCCATCCCCTCGACCCGCTCCCGCCGTTCCCAGGTCATCAACTACTGGCCCGGCTTCGTCGACGCGCTGTCGAGCCTGCTGCTGGTCATCATCTTCCTGTTGAGCCTGTTCATGCTGGCGCAGTTCTTCCTCAACCAGGAAATCCTGGGCAAGGACACCGCCATGTCGCGGCTCAACTCGCAGATCGCCGAGCTCACCGAGCTGCTGCAGCTCGAGCGCGCCAATTCGAGCGACCTCGAGAGCACCATCGCGACGCTGACCGCGACGCTGTCCACCACCCAGGGCGAGCGCGACGGCCTCGCCGCGCAACTGGCCGGGGCCGGCGCCGGCTCCGGCGAGAAGGACGCCCGCATCGCCGGGCTCGAAGCCGACCTGCAGGCCGAACAGGATCTCTCGCGCGACGCCGCCGCGCAGGTGGCCCTGCTCAACCAGCAACTCGCCGCGCTGCGCACCCAGATCGCCGCGCTGGAGCAGGCGCTGGACGCCTCGGAGGCCCGCGACGCGGCGAGCCGCACGCAGATCGCCGACCTCGGCCGCAGGCTGAACCTGGCGCTGGCGCAACGCGTGCAGGAACTCAACCGCTACCGCTCCGACTTCTTCGGCCGGCTGCGCCAGATCCTCGAGGGACGCGCCGACGTGCAGGTTGTCGGCGACCGCTTCGTGTTCCAGTCCGAGGTGCTGTTCGAGCCCGGCGTCGCCGACGTCTCGGCCGAGGGCCTGCCCGGGCTCGAGGCGCTGGCCGAGGCCATCCTGCAGCTCGAGCAGGAAATTCCGCCCGAGATCGACTGGGTGCTGCGCATCGACGGCCACACCGACAAGCGGCCGATCTCCAACCTGCAATTCCCCTCCAACTGGGAACTGAGCGCGGCACGCGCCATCTCCGTGGCCAAGTACCTGGTGCAGCGCGGGGTGGCGCCCAACCGCCTCGTCGCCGCCGGCTTCGGTGAGTTCGCCCCGATCGATCCGGGCGACACCGAGGAAGCCTATCGGCGCAACCGCCGCATCGAGTTCAAGCTGACCGAGGGCTGAGCAGCCGGGGGGCCGCTTCGCCTCCGCCGCCGCGCTGCCCCTCGCCTTTCCGGCACGCGAATGCGCCGCCCGGGCTTTTGGCCTTACGGTTTCGCCTCTGTTCTTCCGCCGCCTCCCTTGTCGAGAGAAGCGGCCCCGGCGAGGCGGTCGCCTCGGAGCGGGTAGTCCGCAAAAGGGTGAGGCTGGCGCCTCGCCGGAGCGGCCGGGTGGTGTGGAGCCGGCCCGTTACGGTTGTGCGGTCACGCATCAAGGTTTCGCCGCATCGCTTCCGGCCAGGGCCCTGCCGCTGCCGGCGGGGGCCCTGCCTTCGGCAGCCGGGCAGCGGCTGCCAGTGTCGCGAGGCGACCGAGCGTATCGGTCACCCGTCCCGTCACGGACCGGCCTGGCCG
>NZ_DASWVV010000075.1:0-4553 GCF_036406155.1 Devosia sp.
CCCGTCGGCCACGACCTCGACATCGTGCGGGCGGAAATAGAGCAGCGCCGGGCCGGCCGGCAGGTCCGGCGCCGGCAGGCCGAGCGGGCGCGGACCGGCCCAGATCTCGCCATTGGCTACCTCGACCGGCAGCCCGCTCGATTCGCCGATGAAGCCGAAGACGAAGGGCGAATTGGGCCTGTCGTAGACCTCGTCCGGCGTGCCGACCTGCTCGATCGTGCCCTGGCTCATCACCACCAGGCGGTCGGCGAGCTCGAGGGCCTCCTCCTGGTCGTGGGTGACGAACACCGTGGTGTGCCCGGTGCGGTCGTGCATGTCCCTGAGCCACCTGCGCAATTCCTTGCGCACCTGCGCATCGAGCGCCCCGAACGGCTCGTCGAGCAGCAGCACGGCGGGCTCGATGGCGAGGGCCCGGGCCAGCGCCACGCGCTGGCGCTGGCCGCCCGACAGCTGCTGCGGATAGCGCTTCTCGAGGCCGGCAAGCTGCACGAGGTCGAGCAGCTCCAGCGCCCGCCGGCGGATCTCCGCCCGCGGCGGCCGGGTGGCGCGCGGCCGCACCTTGAGCCCGAAGGAGATGTTCTCGAGGATGGTCATGTTGCGGAACAGCGCATAGGCCTGGAACACGAAGCCGACATTGCGCTCCTGCACGCTCTTGGAGGAGGCGTCCTCGTCGCCGAAGAAGATGCGCCCGGCGGTCGGCACCTCGAGCCCGGCGATGAGGCGCAGCAGCGTGGTCTTGCCCGAGCCCGAGGGGCCAAGCAGCGCGATCAGCTCGCCCGAACGTATGGCGAGGGACACGTCGTTGAGCGCCGGGTAGCGCGAGAACTCCTTGCGCACGTTCTGGACGCGGATTTCCATCGGGCCCCCTTTAGCCTAGTGTTTGCGCGTCGCCGCCAGTTCGCGGCCGAAGCGGAACTCGAGAATGGTCTTGATCAGCAGCGTCACCAGCGCCAGCAGGGCGAGCAGCGTCGCCACGGCGAAGGCACCGGCGAAGTTGTACTCGTTGTAGAGGATTTCGATGTGCAGCGGCATGGTCGTGGTCTTGCCGCGAATGTGGCCGGAGACGACGGCGACGGCGCCGAATTCGCCCATGGCGCGGGCATTGCACAGCAGCACGCCGTAGAGCAGGCCCCACTTGATGTTGGGCAGCGTCACGCGCCAGAAGGCCTGCCAGCCGGACGCGCCCAGCGACAGCGCCGCCTCCTCGTCGCCGCTGCCCTGGTCCTGCATCAGCGGGATCAGCTCGCGCGCCACGAACGGAAAGGTGACGAAGATGGTGGCCAGCACGATCCCCGGCACGGCGAAGATGATCTCGATATTGTTGGCCTGCAGCCACGGGCCGATGAGGCCGTGCGCGCCGAACAGCAGCACGTAGACGAGGCCCGCGACCACCGGCGAGACCGAGAACGGCAGGTCGATCAGGGTGGTGAGGAAGGCCTTGCCCTTGAACTCGAACTTGGCGATGGCCCAGGCGGCGGCCACCCCGAAGACGAGGTTGAGCGGCACGGCGATCGCGGCGACGAGCAGCGTGAGCCGGATGGCCGCCAGGGCGTTTCGCTCGCCCAGGGCGGCGACGAAGACGTCCAGGCCCTTGCGGAAGGCCTCGCTGAAGACGAGGACGAGCGGCAGCACGAGGGTGAGCAGCATGAAGCCGATGGCCACAGCGATCAGCAGCCGGCGCAGCCACGGCGCTTCGCTGGTCGGCCCGGCCCGGCGGGCAGCCTCGTCTTTCCTAGACATCGCCGAACCTCCTGCGGCTCCAGCCCTGGATCAGGTTGATCACCAGCAGCATGAGGAAGGCCAGCACCAGCATGATTGCGGCGATCAGCGCCGCCGCCGGCTGGTCGAACTCCTCGAGCCGGATGACGATCAGCAGCGGCGCGATCTCGCTGACATAGGGGATGTTGCCGGCGATGAAGATGACCGAGCCGTATTCCCCGACGGCGCGGGCGAAGGCCAGCGCGAAGCCGGTGAGCACGGCCGGCGTGAGGCGCGGCAGGATGACCCGCGCCATCGTCTGCCAGCGGCGGGCGCCGAGCGTCGCCGCCGCCTCCTCGAGTTCGGGCTCGAACTCGGCGAGCACCGGCTGCACCGTGCGCACCACGAAGGGCAGGCCGATGAAGATCAGAGCGACGACGATGCCGCTCGGCGCATAGGCGATCTTCCAGTCGATCTCGACGGCGCGCACCCACTCGGGAAGCCAGGCCTGGGCGTCGATCCAGGCATTGAGCGGCCCGCGCGGCGAGAACAGCGAACCGATCCAGCCCCGCGGGGCGTACAGCGAGGACAGCGCGATGCCGGCGACGGCAGTCGGCAGCGCGAAGGGCAAATCGACGATGGCGTCGAACAGGCGCTTGCCGGGAAAGCTGTAGCGCACCAGTACCCACGCGACGATCACCCCGAACACCACATTGACGAGCGCGGCGAGGAGCGAGGAGCCGAAACTGGTCCATAGCGCCGCCAGCGTGCGCGGGTCGAGCGCGATGGCCAGAACGCGCTCCGGCGCGATGCCGGCTGCCCTGGCGAACAGGGCGGCGATCGGGATCAACACGACGAGACCCAGATAGGTGAGCGTGTAGCCGAGCGTCAGGCCGAAGCCGGGGATGACGCTCGGCCTGACGAACCAGCCGCCGGCGCGCAGGGGCCTCGACCGGCGCGGCGCCGGCTCAGCGCGGCGGGGCGTAGATCTGGTCAAAGATGCCGCCATCGCCGAAATGCCTGGGCTGCACCTCGCCCCACCCCCCGAACAGCGGATCGTCGATGCCGACCATTTCGATCTGCGGGAAGTCGGCGAGCAGCGCCTTGTCCTCGACCAGGTCGGGCCGCGACGGGCGATAGTGGTGGCGGGCCGCGATCGCCTGGCCCTCGGGCGAATAGAGATAGTTCAGGTAGGCCGTGGCCAGCTCCGTCGTGCCCCTGGCCGCAGCATTGGCGTCGACCACGGCGACGGGCGGTTCGGCCCGGATCGAGGTCGGCGGCACGATGATGTCGAACTGGTCCGCGCCGAATTCGTGGAGCACCAGCCAGGCCTCGTTCTCCCAGGCCAGCAGCACGTCGCCCAGTTCCTTCTGCACGAAGGTCACGGTGGCGCCGCGGGCGCCGGTGTCGAGCACCGGCACGTTGCGGTAGAGCCGGCGGATGAAGTCGATGATGCTGGCCTCGTCGCCGCCATAGGCGGCGGCAGCCCAGCCCCAGGCGGCGAGATAATTCCAGCGGGCGCCGCCCGAGGTCTTGGGATTGGGGGTGATCACCTCGATGCCGTCGCCGACGAGGTCGCCCCAATCGGCGATGCCCCTGGGATTGCCCTCGCGCACGAGGAAGACGACGGTCGAGGTATAGGGCGTGGACTTGTCCGGGAGCCGACCGCGCCAGTCGGGCGCGATCAGCCCCGCCTGCGCGATCCTGTCGATATCGCCTTCGAGCGCCAGCGTCACCACGTCGGCCTTGAGCCCGTCGATCACCGCCTGCGCCTGCTTGCCCGAGCCGCCGTGGCTCATCTCGATGGTGACGGCAGCGCCGGTCGTCTGCTGCCAGTGCCGCGCGAAGGCGGCGTTGAACTCCTCGTAGAGTTCGCGCGTCGGATCGTAGCTGACGTTGAGCATCACCTGGTCGGCGCCGCGCACCATCACCACGCCGGCCAGCGCGAAAACGGCGATCAGGCCACCGATGGCTAGGACCCTGCCTGCTTGCTCCATCTCGCCCCTCCCAGCGGTGTCGACCTTCTAACTCTACCTGTTTAGTAGGCATTCGCAAGAAAGCCGGCGGCGCGCCGATTTCGCCCTGTGGAAAAAATTTTCAACGAACCTGGCGCAGACGACACTAGCACTGCCCCTGCCGCCACGATCGGGGCATCGCAAAGAAAGCGGTTCTCCCGGATCAGGCTAGAGCACCGGTGCGCCGTCGTCCACAGCATCGGTCAGCGTCGTCCGGTCGAGCACGTCACGGGTGGCGGCGGCAACCCTGGCGAAGACCCTGCGGATCTCGCAATTCGCCTCGTCGGCGCAATCGGCGCAGCGCCGGTAGGCGACCCGGGACAGGCACGGCAGCGGCGCGATCGGCCCGTCGATGAGCCGCAGTACCTCGCCGAAGGTGACATCGGTGGGGGGGCGCAGCAGCGCGTAGCCGCCGAGCCGGCCGCGCCGGCTGGTCACGATCCCGGCCCGCTTCATCTCCAGAAGGATCTGCTCGAGGAACTTCCGGGGGATGGCCTGCTCGCGCGAGATCTCGGCGATGAGCAGCGGCCGGCCGGCCGGGGCCTTGGCCAGCGCCACCAGCGCCCGCAGGGCATACTTGGCGCGTTGCGTGATGAGGGCCATGGGACTGCTCCGGGCGGCGCGGCGGCGACCGGCAGGAGCCGCAAGTCGACTGCGCCGATCAAGGTATAGCGCAATCGACGCGGCGCGTCAGGGCGTCTCCTCGCCGCCTTCCGCCGGCGGCGGGCTCCCCGGCGGGGGCGGCGGGACTTCAGGGTTGAACGGCATCGCCGGCAGCGACGCCGGCTGCCGCGGCCGGAAGCGGATGACGGTCGGCGCCGGGCCGGCGGCGGAGGGCGC
>NZ_DASWVV010000076.1:0-1925 GCF_036406155.1 Devosia sp.
GACGCTCGAACTGATCCCGCGCGAGCGCCGCGGCGCCTGCTTCCGGGTAACGCTGCCGGCACGCCGCAATCCGCACCGCCGCCAGGCCAAGGCCCAGCGCAACCGGCAGGGCGCCGCCGTCACGCGCAGCCGCGCCCCGGGCTGAGCGCCGGGCTCACCGCAGCTTGGCGTAGAGCGTCTCGGGTCGCACCGCCTCGTCGAGACGGAAGCGGTGGTTGGCCGGCGGGTGGGCCCTCTGGCCGCATTCCATGCGCGGGCAGGTGCGGCAGCCGACGCCGATGGGCACGTAGCCCGCCGGGTTGGCGAGATCGATGCCGTCCGAGTAGATCATCTCCTTGGCATGCAGGATCGAGCAGCCCACGCCGATCGAGAAATGGCGGCGCGGCGCGTTGTGCCGGGAATCGCCCTTCGAGAACGCCCTGGCGATGCAGAAATAGCGCTCCCCGTCAGGCATCTGGCTGAGCTGCACGTTGATGCGTTCGGGCTGCAGGAAGGCCGAGTACACGTTCCAGCGCGGGCAGGCGCCGGAATGGCGCGGGATGTGGATGCCGGACAGCGAGAAGCGCTTGGAGATGTTCCCGGCGATGTCGGTGCGCACGAGATGCAGCGGAATGCCCATGGCCCCGGGCCGCTGCAGCGTCGTCATGCGGTGGCACACCTGCTCGAAGCTCGCGCCGAACCGGCGTCCCAGCCGTTCGATGTCGTAGCGATAGTCGCGGCAGGCGCGGTGGAACGGCTCGTAGGGCATGACCAGGGCCGCGGCGAAATAGGCGGCGAGCACGTTGCGCCCGAGCATCGGGGCGTCGCCTTCCGGCAGGTCGGCGACCAGCGCCTCGATCTCGTTGGCGGCGGCCAGTTGCCCGAGCTGGTGGGCAATCAGGAAGTTCGCCGATTCCGCCGGCAGGATGTCGGAGACCAAGAGCCGGTTGCCGGCGCGATCCCAGCTGCGCGCGATGCCGTGCGGCAGGGAAGCGAGCCGCACCTCGATGCCGAAGACGTTGAACATGTAGGTGCGCAGCCCGTGGTCGAAGACGTCGGAGCTGTCGTCGACGTCGGCGCGCACGCGCTCGGCCGCCGCCTCGATGGCGGGGAAATGATTGGCGTGCTCCTGCAGGAAATCGGAAATGCGGTCGGTGGCGAGGTGGAAGGGCTCGCCGTCCGGCTCGGCCGCCGCGGGCGCGGCCACGCCGCCGGCGCGGTAGCGGTCGTAGAGCCGCAGCATGGCTCGCGCCGCCGCCGGGTTGGAGTGGGCGAGGTCGCGCACTTCCACATTGGTGACGTCGGCGTCGGCGAACACGTCGTCGCCGAACATCTCCATGAGGTCGCCGGCGAGCCGGCCCTCGTCGCTGTCCGCCAGTTCTCCTGCCTCGACGCCGAAATAGCCGGCGACCTTGAGCAGCAGCGGCACCGTCACCTTGCGGCGATTGTGCTCGATCAGGTTCAGGTAGCTGCCGGAAATTCCGATGGCCGCCGCGAGGTCGGCCTGCGACAGTCGGCGCTGCCGGCGCAGGCGGCTGATGCGGCCGCCGATCTGCATGTCCTCGGCCATGCTCCCTCCCGCTGTTCTTGACACATTTTACAGCGCGCAACGCCGGACTTTACAGACATTTACAGCTTTACCAGGCGTCCGACGCTTTCTCCTTGCGTCGCGAGGGATGATGTCAAACATTTACAGACAACGCAACCGAGGAGGATTACCATGCCCGCCGACGATACGAGGACCGAGGACTTCGTCACCATCATTGCCGCCTCCACCGCCGAGGCGATGGAGCAGTACAAGGCCCAGGGCCTCGACCTTCAGGGCTACACCATCACCGGCCCCGTGGGCCGCCACCGCTTCTCGCTGGTGGAGGGCGCCACCCGGTCCGACCTGTTTGCCGGCCAGGACATGATTGCGGCGACCTTCCGCCGCACCTGACCGTCCC
>NZ_DASWVV010000077.1:0-6040 GCF_036406155.1 Devosia sp.
GCGCACCGGCGCCGCCGATGCGAGAGCCGCCGCTGCCGGTGCCGAGTCCCCGGCCGAGCCGGTGACAAGCAGGCCGGCGCTGCCGCAGCCCGTCGTCGCGGCCGCGTCCCTCAGCCCCGCCGCTGCCGGCACCGACAAAGCCGCGCCCCTCGCCTACCAGCCGCCGGCCCAGCGCATCAGCCTGCCGCAAGTGGCCTTCGAGCTCGTCCGGCAGGTGCAGGCAGGCAATTCCCGCTTCCAGATCCGCCTCGACCCGCCCGAACTCGGCCGCATCGACGTCAAGCTCGACGTCGACCAGAGCGGCAACGTCAACGCCCGCATGACCGTCGAGCGCGCCGAGACGCTCGATCTCATGCAGCGCGACCACCGTGCCCTGGAGCGGGCGCTGGCCCAGGCCGGCCTCGACGGCGCCCGCACCAACCTCGAATTCTCGCTGCGGCAGAATCCCTTTGCCCGCGACGGCGGCGGCGACGGGCGGGAGCGGGGCACGGGTTTCGCCGGGCCCGCCGGGGGCGAGGGGTCCGCTGCCGGGGAGGACGCGTCGGAAGCGGTCCGGACCCTGTATCGCGGCTCGCTGCGGGCGGGCGGCATCAACCTGTTCGTGTAGGAGGAGACCATGGCCGTCACCGGGGTCGGAGCCGCAGCCAGCACCAGCACGGTCTCGCGCAAGACCATCGCCGAGGATTTCGACACGTTCCTCACGCTGCTGACGACGCAACTCAAGAACCAGAACCCGCTCGACCCTCTCGATACCGACCAGTTCACGCAGCAGCTGGTGCAGTTCACCGGGGTCGAGCAGCAGCTCAAGACCAATGACTACCTCGCCGCCATGATGCTGTCCGCCCAGGGCGCCGGCAACAGCCAGGCGGTGAGCTATGTCGGCAAGATCGTCACCGCTTCGGGCAGCAAGTCCGAGCTCGTCGACGGCCGCGCGGCGTGGACCTTCGCCGTCGCGAAGCCGGCCAACGTCACCATCAGCGTGCGCGACGAGGCGGGCAACGTCGTCTTCCGCAAGCAGGGCTCGGTGGCCCAGGGCGAGAGCGTCTTCGTCTGGGATGGCGTCGGCGACGACGGCCGCAAGAAACCCGACGGCTCGTACTCGATCACCGTCGAGGGCCGCGACGAGGAGGGCAGTCTCGTCGAGGTCCTCACCGAAATGACGGGCCAGGTGACCGGCGTCGACTTCACCGGCTCCGAGCCGGTGCTCATCGTCGGCAACGCCCGCGTCAACCTGTCGGGCGTGCTCTCGGTGCGCGCCGCCAGCGCCGGCGGCGCCTGACCCGGTCCATCACTCCTCGCCGAGCCCGGTGGGCAGCCCGTCCATGCTGACCCCGTTAACCTCCCGCCAGTAGGCGGCGAGGCCGTCCACGCCCTTGCTGCGCTCCCACTTGTCCAAGGTGTCGCGCTCCTCGCGGTAGTCGAACAGCGGCACGCCATAGCCGCACGAGGTCTTGACCAGGTCGAAGTCGAGCCGGATCATCTGGCGCGCCCCGAGCGGCTCGCAATCGGCGTACCACTCGGCCAGGAGGCGTGCATACTCCTCCCCGCCGCGACGGATCACCCGCCCCCTTCCGTACAGCCTGAGGATCAGCGGCGGCCCGTCCACGGCACAGAACATGATGGTCAGCCGCCCGTCGGCCTTCATATGCGCCGCCGTTTCGTTGCCGCTGCCGGTGCGGTCGAGATAGAGCGCGGCATTGTCGCCGAGCACCCGGAACATGTCGGTGGAGCGCGGCGAGACGTTGACGCGGCTGCCCGCCGCCGCGGAGGCGGTGAAGAACATGTGCTGGCGGGCGATGAACTCGCGCAGGTGCGGGGTGAGGCTCGAATATTCCTTGGCCATGTCTTCCTCGCGCGTGGGCCCTCGCCAATCAGTATTTCACCGCCGCCATCGCCGCCAGCCGGAACCGTCCCCGCGGGGCCACGCCGGCTCTTTACGGCTTGTAAGCTTCTCTTTAGCGCAATGTTAAGCGAGACCGCCTAGTCTCCGGGACCATGGTCAGGTTCAGTATGAGAGTAAAATGACCGTACAGATGCGTCCCCGCGTTAAGTACGTTATCGGGCCGGACGGAAGTCCGCTGACAATTGCCGATCTGCCTCCCAGGGACACCCGCCGGTGGGTCATCCGCCGCAAGGCCGAGGTCGTCGCCGCCGTCCGCGGCGGCCTGCTCAGCCTCGAGGAGGCCTGCGACCGCTACACGCTCAGCGTCGACGAGTTCCTCAACTGGCAGGCGGCGATCGACAAGCACGGGCTCGCCGGCCTCCGGACCACCTGGATCCAGCACTACCGCGAAGGCTGACGCCGTCGCCCCGTGAGTTTCGGACCCGTCGCGGCAGACCGCCCCGGCGGGTCCGGCTTTTGCTGCCGCCCCGCTCAGGGGATCTCCGCCGTAAGGTAGGGCGCGGCGGCGGGGCGCACCCGCACCCTGTCGTAATAGGCGGCGACGGCGGGCAGGGCCGGACGCTCGAACGGCGTCCCGAACCAGCGATGCACCGACAGCCCGAGCGCGATGTCGGCGAGGCTGAAGTCGGCCCCCGCCGCAAAGGCGTCGGTCTTTTCCAGCTGCCGCTCGAGCACCGCCAGCTTTGCCCCCCAGCCCCGCAGCGAGGCCGCCACCCGCGTCTCATCGTCGTGGCCGGGCACCTTGCGCACCAGCGCGAAGAAGGCGTAGAGCGACTGCCCGTTGAGGTCGGAGGCCTGCCAGCTCAGCCACTGGTCGACGAGGGCACGCTGCTGCGGCTCGGCCGGCAGCAGCGCCGAGCCGTGCTTGTCGGCGAGATAGCGCAGGACGGCGTTGGACTCCCACAGCACGAAGCCGTCATCGACGATGACCGGGACCTGCGCGTTGGGATTGAGCGCCAGGAATTCCGGCTCGTGCGGGTCGCGCAGCGGCAGGCCCCAATCCTCGCGTTCGTATTCGAGCCCGATCTCGTCGAGGAGCCACAGCACCTTGCGCACGTTGATCGAGGTCACCCGTCCCAGCACCCTGAGTTTCGCCATCTTTGCATTTCCTTGACGCTGCCCGGCAATTTCTGCCGGTTTTCGCAAACCGCAACGGCCGGTTAAGAACTTGTTTACCATCCGCTAGGTAATTTTTGCCCCGGGGGGTGGCCGCCGGCAATCGCGGTTACCGATGTTAGTCGGCTCGGATGTTCGCGTGAACGGTCTAACTGAATTCGTCAACCGCCTGGGGCTGGCGCGGGTTGCCGCAATGGCGGTGGTCGCGGTGCTGATGCTGGGCTTCTTCGCCTTCCTCATCCTGCGCGCCTCGAGCCCGCAGCTGGCCCCGCTCTATACCGGCCTGTCGCTCGAGGATTCGGCGGCCATCGTCTCCGAACTGCAGAGCCAGAACATTCACTACGAGCTGCGCAGCGAAGGCGAGACCATCCTCGTCGCCCGCGACCAGATCACCGCCACCCGCATGGCGCTGGCCGAGAACGGCCTGCCGCAGCGCGGCCAGGTCGGCTACGAGATCTTCGACGACCAGAGCGCGCTCGGCGCCACCAGCTTCGTGCAGAACATCAACAACGTGCGCGCCCTCGAGGGTGAACTGGCGCGCACCATCGCCTCGCTCGCCCGCATCAAGAGCGCCCGCGTCCACCTGGTGCTGCCCGAACGCGAGCTGTTCCGCCGCGAGCGCAAGGATCCCACCGCCTCCATCGTGCTGCAGGTGCGGGGCGAACTCACCGGCGGCGAGATCCGCGCCATCCAGCACCTCGTCGCCTCCGCCATCGAAGGCCTCACGCCCGCCCGCGTCTCGATCGTCGATTCGGCCGGCCGGCTGCTTGCCTCCGGCGCCGGCAACGACGCCGACACCGTCGTCGCCACCGAGGTCGAGGAGCGCACGCTCGGCATCGAGAACCGCCTGCGCGCCCGCGTCGAGGAGCTCCTCGCCAATGTCGTCGGCGCCGGCCGCGCCCGCGTGCAGGTGAGCGCCGAGCTCGACCTCAACCGGCTCACGCGGACGTCCGAGACGTTCGACCCGGCGAGCCAGGTGGTGCGCTCGACGCAGACGCGGGAAATCGAGAACGCCGCCAGCGGCACGGGCGGCAGCGGCCAGGTCACCGTCGCCAACGAACTGCCGGGCGCCTCCGCCAATGCCGGCGGCGCCGCCGCGTCGTCGGAGACCGGCAGCACCTCCGAGGAGACGGTCAACTACGAAATCTCCAAGGTGACGGAAGTCGCCATGACCGACGCCGGCGGCATCAGGCGCCTGTCGGTCGCCGTCGTCGTCGACGGCATCTACGCCGCCGACGCCTCCGGCAATTCGGTCTACCAGCCGCGCAGCGCCGAGGAGCTGGCCCAGATCACCGCATTGGTGCGCTCCGCCGTCGGCTTCGACGAGCGCCGCGGCGACCAGGTGGAAGTCGCCAATCTGCAGTTCGCGGAACGCCCCGAGCTGGCTGCCGCCGGCACCGGCGGGCCGGGCCTGTTCGATTTCACCCGCGACGATTTGGTCGGTTTCGCCGAGATGCTGGTGACCCTGCTCATCGCCCTGGCGCTGGTGTTCTTCGTGATGCGCCCGCTGCTCAAGCGCATCCTCGCGCCCGAAAGCCGGCCGCTGGCACTGCCGCCGAGCGCCGAGGTCGCGCCCCTGCTCGGGGAGGGCTACGGCGAGGAGGAAGACCACAAGCCGAGTTCGCCGCGCCTGCCCTCCTGGGTCGACGAGGCCAAGTCGATGGGCGAGACGCAGGCGCAGACGCTCAAGACCGTCGGCACCCTGGTCGACGAGAACCCGAAGCACGCCGCGAACATCGTCCGCGACTGGCTGACCAGCCCAGCATGATCGGATAGCCAGATGCCGACCCCCACCGACATGCCCGTTTCCGCCCCCGCGAGCCACAGCCAGGTCCAGGCCCAGATTTCGAACAAGCAGCTCGTCGTCGGCGGCGATGCTGCCCAGCGCGCGCTTTCCGGGGACGAGAAGGCCGCCGTGCTGCTGCTCGCCCTGGGCCCCGACTTCGGCCGCCCCATCCTCGAGGAACTCGACGAGATGGAGATTCGCACGCTGTCGCGCGCCATGGTGCGGCTGGGGCCGATCACCCAGGACATGCTGGACGAACTGCTCGGCGAATTCATCACCACCATCTCCTCGCATGGCGGGCTGGCCGGCAACTCCGATACGACGCAGCGCCTGCTGGCCAGCTTCCTGCCGCCCGACCGGGTGGACGCGATCATGGAGGAGATCCGCGGTCCGGCCGGCCGCAACATGTGGGAGAAGCTGTCCAACGTGCAGGAGGACGTGCTCGCCAACTATTTGAAGAACGAGTACCCGCAGACCATCGCCGTGGTGCTCTCCAAGATCGCCACCGACCACGCCAGCAAGGTGCTCGCCGTGCTGCCGGAGGAACTGGCGCTCAACGTCGTGCACCGCATGCTGGCGCTCGATCCGGTGCAGAAGGAAATCCTCGAGAAGATCGAGACGACCCTGCGCACCGAGTTCATGTCGACGCTGAGCCACACCAAGCGCCGCGACAGCCACGAGCAGATGGCGGAGATCTTCAACGCCTTCGACCGCCAGACCGAGGCGCGCTTCATGACCTCGCTCGAGGAGAGCAACCGGGAATCGGCCGAGCGCATCAAGTCGCTGATGTTCACCTTCGAGGATCTGGCGCGGCTCGAAGCGTCGGCCATTCAGGCGCTGCTGCAGGCTCTCGACAAGAAGGAGATCGCGCTCGCCCTCAAGGGCGCCACCGAGCAGATCAAGGAGGTGTTCTTCTCCAACATGTCGGTCCGCGCCGGCAAGCTGCTCAAGGACGACATGGAAGCCATGGGCCCGGTCCGCCTCAAGGACGTCGACGAGGCGCAGGCCCACATGGTGGCCATGGCCAAGGACCTCGCCGCCCGCGGCGAGATCATCATCACCAAGACGCGGATGGACGAGGAGATGGTGGCGTAGATGCCGGCAGCCCCCGCCAGGTTCCGCTTCGACCTCGATCTCGGCGGCGCGTCCGAGCGCAGCGAGCCGATGGTCGCCGAAAGCGCCGTTGCGGCGCTGCTGGCGGAGGCGCGCGCAGCGGCCCGGGCCGAAGGCTTCGC
>NZ_DASWVV010000078.1:0-11330 GCF_036406155.1 Devosia sp.
TTGGCGCGGCCGGACAGTCCGAGCCGGTGCACCTTGCCGATGACGGCGTTGCGCGTCACGCCTTCACCGAGCACGCCGGCTATCTGGCTGGCGCTGAGGCCCTCCATCCATAGCTTCTTGAGTAGCTCGACGCGCTCGTCAGTCCAGCCCATCAGTTTGTGCTCCTAACCGCCTTTAAGAGCAGACTCCCTCACCGCGCTGCCGCATGCGTGCAGGCAGCTGATACGCTACGCATCGTAGGTCGAAAGGGTCCGCCACACGAGATATCGTGTCCCAATGCCTTGATACTACACGTTGGCCGGAATCCTGATCAAGAGTCGAAGGCGAGTTTTCACGGGAAAACCGGGCTTGCCGCCGGTCCTCTCCGGAACCCGAGTCATATCAGGCACTTGGGGGTGCCACGTTGACTTTTAGGGGGCGCAAAGGCATATGAAACCTCTGCAACGCGCCGCCACAACGCAGCGCGTTTTTGGTTTTTGTGGGGCATTTGCAACACCCGTTCGAGGATACCATCATGTCTGCGCTATACGGCACGTACGCCCGGTCCGAACTCGCTTTCGAGCGGGGCGAGGGCGTGCGATTGTATGCGCAGGACGGCACCACCTATCTCGATTTCCACTCCGGGATCGCCGTCAACGCCCTTGGCCATGGCGATCCGCATCTGGTGTCCGCCCTCAAGGCGGCCGCCGAGAAGGTGTGGCACACCTCCAACGTGTTCACCATTCCCGAGCAGGAGCGGCTCGCCCGGCGGCTGGTGGAAGCGACCTTCGCGGATGCCGTGTTCTTTACCAACTCCGGCGCCGAGGCGCTCGAATGCGCCATCAAGACGGCGCGCCATCACTTCTTCGCCAAGGGCGAGCCTGAGCGCTACGAGATCATCGCCTTCACCGGTTCCTTCCATGGGCGGACGCTGGGCACCATCGCCGCCGGGGGCAACCCGCACTATCTCGAAGGTTTCGGCCCGCCGCTCGCCGGGTTCGCACACGTGGCGCCAGGAGACCTCGCCGCCGTCGAGGCGGCCGTCAACCCTGCCAGTTGTGCCGTCCTGATCGAGCCGGTGCAGGGCGAGGGCGGGGTGACCGCCATGCCGGCGGAGTTCATGCGCGGGCTGCGCGAACTGTGCGACCGCTACGGCCTGCTGCTGGTCCTCGACGAGGTGCAGTGCGGCTATGGCCGCACCGGCCGGTTCTTTGCCCATGAGTGGAGCGGCATCACCCCCGACATCATGGCCGTGGCCAAGGGGATCGGTGCCGGTTTCCCGCTCGGGGCTTGCCTCGCCACCGCCCGGGTGGCTGCCTCCATGGTGCCCGGCACGCACGGGTCGACCTATGGCGGCAACCCGCTCGCCTGCGCAGTCGGCAACGCCGTCCTCGACCGGGTGCTCGAGCCAGGTTTCCTCGAGCACGTCGACCGGATGGGCCAGCGCCTGGCCTGGCACCTGGCGCAGTTGGCGCAGCGCTTCCCTCAATACGTCCTGGAACAGCGCGGCAAGGGCCTGCTCGCCGGGATCAGGATCACGCCGCCGGTGCGCGATTTCGTCGCCCGGCTGCGCCGCGACCATCATTTGCTGTGCCAGGGGGCGGGCGACAACGTGCTGCGCCTCCTGCCGCCGCTGATCGTTACCGAGGCCGACATCGAGGAAGCCGTGGGCAAGCTCGCCGACGCCTTCACGGCGCTCGACCAAGAGGCCGCTTCGCTGGCCACCGGCGCGTGAGCGGCGCCCCACGAGGACCACAGCCGATGACTGCCCAGACCAGCGCCCAGCCCAGGCATTTCCTGAGCCTTCAGGATTTCTCCGCCGAGACCCTGCGCGGCATGCTCGACGTCGCTGCCGCGCTCAAGGCCCGCCTCCGGAACGGCGACCGCCCCCCCCTGCTCGAGGACAAGGTGCTGGCGATGATCTTCGAACGCGAGTCGACGCGCACTCGCGTCTCCTTCGACGTCGGCATGCGCCAGCTCGGGGGCCAGACGCTGATGCTGACCGGCCACGAGATGCAGCTGGCGCGCGAGGAAACGCTCGCCGACACGGCGCGCGTGATGTCGCGCTACGTCGATGCCATCATGATCCGCATCCTCGACAATGACGATCTGATCGAGCTCGCCAGCAACGCGTCGGTGCCGGTGATCAACGGGCTCACCCGGCGCAGCCATCCGTGCCAGGTGATGGCCGACATCATGACTTACGAGGAGCATCGCGGCCCGATCGGCAATGCCAAGGTCGCCTGGGTCGGCGACAGCAACAACGTGCTCGCCTCCTGGGTGCATGCCTCGCGGCTGTTCGGCAACCGCTTCGCCATCGCCTGCCCCGACGAGTTCGGACCCGACCAGGCGCTGCTGGCCGACATCCGTGCCGCCGGCACCCACGTGACGCTCGGCGACGACCCGCATGCGGCGGTCGCCGATGCCGATCTCGTGATCACCGATACCTGGGTGTCGATGGGCGACAGCGACGCCTCCGAGCGGCGCAAGTTCTTGAAACCCTACCGCGTCGACACCAATCTAATGGCTGCGGCCAAGAGCAGTGCCCTGTTCATGCACTGCCTGCCCGCCCACCGCGGCGACGAAGTCACCGACGAGGTCATAGACGGGCCGCAATCGGTTGTCTTTGATGAGGCCGAAAACCGCCTCCACATACAAAAGGCGATCCTGTGCTGGGTCTTCGGGATCGATAAGGTCTGATGCCTGAAACATTACTGAGCACCTATGGGCTCGATCGTCCGGAAAGCGGCGACGACGTCGTGGTGCCGTTCACCCTCGAAAACCTCGACGCCCGCGGCCGCATCGTCCGTCTGGGCGAGGCGCTCGACGCCATCCTCACCCGCCACAACTATCCCGCGCCGGTGGCGCGCCTGCTGGGCGAGGCGGTGGTGCTGGCGGCGCTGATCGGCTCCTCGCTGAAGTTTGACGGCCGTTTCATCCTGCAGACGCAGACCGACGGGCCGGTGAACCTGATCGTCGTCGATCTCGATGCCCCGGACGGGCTGCGCGGTTACGCCCGCTTCGATGCCGACGCGGTGAGCCGCGCCATCGCCAGCGGCGAGACCCGGCCCGGCCAGCTGCTCGGGCGCGGGCACCTCGCCATGACCGTCGACCAGGGCGTGCACATGGAGCGCTACCAGGGCATCGTCGCGCTCGAGGGCGGCAGCCTCGAGGACGTCGCCCACACCTATTTCCAGCAGTCCGAGCAGATTCCCACGCTGGTGCGGCTGGCCGTGGCCCAGATCACCCGCAGGGGCGACCGGCGCCCGACCTGGCGCGCGGGCGGGGTGCTGGTGCAGTATATTCCCCCGCACGGCCAATCGGCGATGCCCGACCTGCCCGGCGACGGCGATTTCACCAATCCTGCCACGGCAGACCGGGATTTCGTCGAGGACGACAAGTGGACCGTGGCCAAGGCCCATCTTGCCACTCTCGCCGACGACGAACTGGCCGACCCGGATCTGTCGGCCGAGCGCGTGCTGTTCCGGCTCTATCACGAAACCGGGGTCCGCGTGTTCGCCCCTGTCGGGCTGGAGGAGCGCTGCACCTGCTCGGCCGAGCGCATCGAGGCCATGCTGCGCGACAATTTTTCCTCCGAGGAGCGCGCCGAAATGGTCGTCGACGGCGAGATCGAAGTCGTCTGCGAGTTCTGCTCGGCGGACTATCATTTCAAGCCGCACGAATTCGAGGAAACCGAGCACTAACCAGCCCGCCGGCAAATTGGCCGGGTAATCCCCGCTCGAAACGCTGGGAGAACGGGTCGGGCAGGGCTAGACTATGCGCCGCATTACAGGAGGGGACTGACAATGCCGCGCATTTCGCAACTGTTTTTCAGAACTGCTGTCGTGTTTCTGCTGGTTGGCATCGCCGTGGGCCTGCAGATGTCGATTTCGGGCGTCCACAATGTTACCGGGGCGCATGCCCATATCAACCTGCTCGGTTGGGTGACCAGCGCCGTATTCGGCGGCTACTATGCTCTCAACCCGGCCAAGGCCGAGGGGCGGGTGCCGCTCATCCATTACGGCGTCTATACCGCCGGTGTCGCGGTGATGGTTGCCGGCCTCTATGTGCTGCTGCTCGGCAATACCGCCGCGGAGCCGATCGTCGCCGCCGCGTCGCTCGTGACGCTGCTCGGCGTCCTGGTCTTTGCCTATGTGGTGTTCATGCCGGCGCGTGCCGGTGCCGGCGCCAGGGCGATGCCGGCCGAGTAGCCGCCCGCCGGGCCGGGCGGGCCCGCTCGCCCCGCCCGCGCTTCGGCTCAGGCCTGGCTCAGCCCGTAATCGAGGTCGGCGATCAGGTCGTCCGTCGCCTCGAGCCCGATCGACAGCCGTAGCAGACCCGGCGTGATGCCGGATTGCAGGCGGGCGTCTTCGCTCAGCCGCTGGTGCGTGGTGGTGCGCGGGTGGGTGATGATCGACTTGGCGTCACCCAAATTGTTGGAGATCAGGAACACCGCCAGCGCGTCGGCCAGCCGGAACGCGGCGTCCTGTCCGCCCTTGACCTCGAACGCGAGCAGCGTCGAGCCGGCCCGCATCTGCCGCCGCGCCACCTCGTATTGCGGATGGGACTTGTGGTGCGGATAGACGACGCGCGCGACTTTGCCGTGGCCGGCAAGGAACTCGGCGATGCGGGCGGCGCTTTCGGTCATCCGCTGGACGCGCAACGGCAGCGTCTCGAG
Source organism: Devosia sp. (assembly GCF_036406155.1). Taxonomy (GTDB): domain Bacteria; phylum Pseudomonadota; class Alphaproteobacteria; order Rhizobiales; family Devosiaceae; genus Devosia_A. Next base: position 4,658 of record NZ_DASWVV010000078.1, read on the forward strand.
CCCCTTGAGCAGCACCCAGGCGTTGAAGGCGCTGAGCGTGGGGCCGGTCTGCCGGAGCAGGGTGTGGATATCCCCGGTGATCAATTCGGTGCTGCCCAGGATCACCCCGCCGAGGACGCGGCCCTGGCCATCGATATGCTTGGTCGCCGAATAGGTGACGAGATCGGCGCCCAGTTCGAGCGGCTTCTGCCAGATCGGGGTGGCGAAGACGTTGTCGACGATGAGCTTCGCGCCGCCGGCATGCGCGATTGCTGCCACCGCGGCGATATCGACCAGCTCCAGCGTCGGGTTGGTCGGCGTCTCGACGAAGACCACTTTCGTATTGGGCCGCATGGCGGCGGCAAAGTTGGCCGGGTCGCGTCCGTCGACCAGCGTCGAGGCGACCCCCCAGCGCGGCATGAACTCCTCGACCACGTAGCGGCATCCCCCGAACAGGGCGCGCGAGGCGACGATGTGATCGCCGCTCCTGAGCTGGCTCATGATGGCATTGGTCACCGCCGACATGCCCGAGGCAAAGGCGCGCGCCGCCTCGGCCTCTTCCAGCAGCGCCATGCGTTCCTCGAACACGTCGACGGTCGGATTGGCAAAGCGCGAATAATTGTGGCCGGCGATGTCGCCCTTGAACAGGCGCTCGGCGTGCGCCGAGTCCGGATAGGTGTAGCCCGAGCTCAGGTACAATGCCTCCGAAGTCTCGTGGTGCGGACTTCGCAGCACGCCGCCATGCACCAGCTGCGTTTCGGCTGCGCGCCGCCTGGGATCGCTGAGCGGGTTCTTGGACTTCGACATGTCAGACCTCGGAATGAAAAACACCGGCACGCAGGGCTGCGGCCGGTGGGGGGTCGTTTTAGCAATTTGTTTAGAGTGGCTGCAATCTGACCGGCCAAATCACCACTTGGTGCGCCCTCGGCCGCAGTGCCTTGTATTCGGCGGTGCGAGAGCCCGACCAGGTATTTGCGCCGGGGATATACGCCCCATCGCGACTTGGCGTCAATTGTACGGATTGCTAGGAGAGGCGGCGAGGCGCGAGGCGGGGTAGCATGGCGGACAGCGAGCATTGGGCGAAGGGCGTGTTCCCCGCCCGCTTCATCGAACGGCTGGCGCGCGCCGGGAGCATCGTCGCGCCGGCTTTCGATGCCGGCCAGGTGCAGCCGGCGAGCCTCGACCTGCGCCTTGGCGACGTCGCCTACCGCATCCGCGCCAGTTTCCTGCCGGGTCCCGATCATACGGTCGCCGACCGCATCGAGACCCTGCAGTTGCACGCGCTCGACCTGACCGCCGGCGCCGTGCTGGAGCGCGGCTGCGTCTACCTCGTGCCGCTGCAGGAGAGCCTGAGGCTCCCCCCCACGGTCAGCGCCGGGGCCAATCCCAAGTCCTCGACCGGCCGGCTTGACGTCTTCACCCGGGTGATCGGCGATCGCACCCGCGGCTTCGACACGCTGCCGGCGGGCTATGCCGGCCAGCTCTACCTCGAGATCAGCCCGCGCACCTTCCCGGTGCGTGTGCGCAAGGGCTCGCGGCTCAGCCAGATGCGCTTCCGCGTCGGCGACACGCGGCTGTCGGTCGCCGAGCACCGCGCCCTGCACGAGGCCGAGACCCTGGTCTTCGATCCGAACGAGGAGGTGGGCGACGGCGTCGCCCTCTCCATCGATCTCAAGGGCGAGGGGCGCAAGGGCCTCATCGGTTTCCGCTCCAAGCGCCACACCGCCGTCATCGACATGGACAAGAAGGACGCCCTCGACGTCCTCGATTTCTGGGAGCCGCTGGTCAACCGCGGCGATGACCAATTCATCCTCGATCCCGACGAGTTCTACATCCTCGTCAGCCGCGAGAGCGTGCACGTGCCGCCCGCCTATGCCGCGGAGATGGTGCCTTTCGATCCGCTGGTGGGGGAGTTCCGCGTCCACTATGCCGGCTTCTTCGACCCCGGCTTCGGCCATTCGGCAGCCGGCGGCAGCGGCAGCCGCGCCGTGCTCGAGGTCCGCAGCCGCGAGGTGCCGTTCCTGCTCGGGCACGGCCAGACCATCGGCAGGCTGATCTACGAGCGGCTCGCTGAGCCGCCCGACCGGCTCTATGGTGCCGGGCTCGGCTCCAACTACCAGGCCCAGAGCCTCAAGCTGAGCAAGCATTTCCGCCCGTTTACGCTGTAGCCCCGCCGTCATCCCAAGACCCGGACGGATCGGCCACACAAGAGCGGCGCAAGGGGCCGCACAGCTGCAGTCGCGCCGGCCCCGGGGCGGGTCAGCGGCGGAAGTTTGGCAGCATTACGTCCTGTGGGATATACTTAGTGACTGCCACAATAGTAAACATATTGCTAACGCAAAGAGTTACGTTGTAATTTGGAAATACGTGAATGAACGTGGCGTTGTTTGCCTGTGAAATTCCGGACGAAGACTGTGGCGCGGTGGATAAACGCGCGCCCCGGACGGCATAGGTGCAGGTAGGAGAGTGCCGTGGACTTCGCACAAAATAGCTTGACCAGCTGCATCTATGACATGGCGCTCGGCAAATCCAGCTGGGACCGGATCCTCGACGTCCTGAGCATGGTCTTCCCCGGCTGCCTCGTGACCGCTTCCGGCGACGACCTGGTCACGCGCTCCAACATCGTGTTCTCACAGCGCGGCCTCGCGCCGGCCGCCGTTGCCGCCTATGTGGGCACCTATGCGGCGCTCAATCCATGGCTCGACGGGCAGGGTGGCCTCGCCCCGCTGCAGATCTACCACGACGATCAGCTCGTGCCGCGCAGCGAGGCGCGGCAGACGCCCTTCTACCGGCGCTGGCTGCAGCCGCACGGCGATTTCGCCGCCGCGACGGGTGTCGTCGTGCTGCGCGAAGGCACGCGCCAGCTTGTGCTCGAGATCCGCTACCCGGAGGCCAAGGAACTGCAGTTGCGCGACAAGGCGGCTAGCGTCCTGCGGGAAGCTTCGTCGCATCTGGAGCGCGCCATCGAGCTGTCGAGCCGCTTCCGCATCAAGGGCGGGCGGAGCTATATCGAGAATGTCGTCGCGGAGCTGCCGTTCGCCGTGTTCTTCGTCGACCAGGACATGCGCATCCACTACGCCAACGAGCATGCCGAGACGCTCCGGCGCAGGGGCGGCCCGTTCACCAATTTCGACGGGACGCTGCGGGCCACGGACGAGCAGACCGACGGCCTGCTGCGCCAGCTGGTAGCGAAGACGGTTGCGTCCGCACGCACGCCGACCTCTGTGCTGCAGATCAGCAAGCAGAACGAGGCCGAACGCTACATCGCCATCGCCCGCCAGGCATCGCGCGGCGACCAGAGCGTCCAGCTGCACGACGCCATCCTCGACCCCGGGCCGCTGACCGTTCTGGTTGTGCACGGCAGCGTCGAAGCGGCGTCGCTGCCGGCGGACCTGCTGTGGCGCGCCTTCTCGCTCACCGAGTCGGAGGCGCGACTGGCCGAGGCGCTGGTCAACGGCTCGACCCTCGCCGATCTCGCCAAGGCCCGTGAGGTATCCAAGCAGACGCTGCGCAACCAGCTCGTCGGCGTCATGCGCAAGACCGGAACGCGCCGGCAGTCGGAGCTCGTCTCGCTGCTGACGCGGTTGTCGCTTACCTGCATGTAAGCAACATTACTTATGTGGCATGATGGTCACAGTCGTAGATTATTTGTGGCCAAGTTATGGCGCCGAGTCTGCTTCGTTCCAGTTTGTCGTCTTGAATCAAGACAGTGGCGTAAGCAACCCGGCAGACCGCCGATTGCATCAGGCGTCGACAACGCGGCGCGATTGCGGCAGATTCGAAACATTCAAATCGTGCTGCGAGTCAAACTTAAGATGCGACACAACAAAGTCTTCGGATTGCTCCTGCCCGGGCTGGTATTGTCGACAGTCGGCGGGGTCATGGCCCAGGACGCCACTGTTCCCGTCTACGCCCTGACCGGAACGGGCGGCGTCACCGCCTTCAATCTCCCCGCTTTTGACAGCGGCGTGCTCGGGCACAGCATCGACGATCCCTTGTTCGGCGGCATGCTCGGCGCCAATTTCACGGCCGGCATCGGCCAGGCCGGCGATCTCGACGTGTTGCTGAGTTTCGGCGTTTTCGGCGCCTTCGCCAGTGGCGCCACCGGCAGCTGGACGGACACGTTCGACGCCTCGGATTCGGGTGTGGTCGTCACCGGACTCAGTACGCCCGACGCTGGCAGCATCACACTGGACCCCGGCGGTCCAACCGACGTAACGGTCAACGGGGCCAACGGCGCCAACATAACCATGGGCGTCCTGGGCCCCGACAGCAACGTCGCAGCCGTCAGCCCCGACGCGCCGGGTTTCATCAATGGGTGGGGAACAGCGGGCGCTGGTGGTGAAGCGGCCTACGGTGCCATCGCCGACGAGTCTGGTGGCATCTTCGTAGGTGCCGGCGAGATCGACGGGCTCGCCATCACCACCGAGGTCAGCCGCTCGGTCTTTTATGGCGGTGCCGATCTGACCTTGGGGCTGGCGGGCAACAAGCACGGCGATACCGGCTTCGTGGTCTATGGCGGCCCGAGCTATCGCGGCCTGCGCCAGGACATGACCACGGCGATGACCATCGACGTCCCTGAGGTCGGAGCGAGCGTGCTGACGCATCCCGAGTTCGGCATCAGCGTCGACGACACGCTCACCAGCCACTATTTCGGCGGCGTGCTCGGCGGCAATGTCTCGTTCAACACCAGCCCCGGCATGCTGCTCACCCTTGGCGCCGAAGGCGGCCTCTACAACGTCCGCTCGAGCTGGGACGGGCGGGACACCTATTCGACGTGCTGCGGTGACGTCACCACGCCGCTGGCGACGACGTCGCCCGAACTCACGGTCATGGGGCCGCTGCTCGAGGATGACCTGGAAGACGCCGTCGCCTTTGCCCTGCGCGGCAATGCCGCCTTGAGCTGGGCGGTGGACGAGAGCCGCACCTTCACCTTGGGCGGCAATGTCGAATACCTCTCGCGCGTCGCGACCGTCAGCCATGACGACTTCGTGACGACCGGCAACAGTGACGACTGGACGAACGGGGACCCGGTCGCGGCGTCGACGACCTTCGGCTGGGGCGAGATGTGGAACTACGGCATCACAGCGTCGCTCACCGGCCACTTCTGAACGCTGGTCTCCACGCTTTGCCGGCCCGGCCATTGCCGGGCCGGTTTCATTTTGTCCGCCCGCCCTGCACCCGTTCGGAGCGCAGACGCGGCCGCCATCGGGCGATCGCCGGCAGCGGAATGCCAGACGGCAACGCGTAGCGGCTTCCGGGGCTCTTAGGGGAGGGGCATCTTGCCCCGCACTTCATGAGGGCGTCAGTGCAGCCACTCCGTTGCCGGCGCCAGGCGGCACTCGACTTCACCCTCGTCCCAGCAGACGACGAGATGTGCATCGTAGAACTGGTCCGGCTGCAGTCTCAGCAGCGTGTGGCCGAAATCCGTCGCCTGGTTGGCGCGCAGCTCGAGTTCGCCAACTTCGGCGAGCCTGGCCTCACCGGACTGGCTGCTCTGGGCGACGACGAAACAGTAGCGGATCCGCGTCGCCACCACGGACAGCACCCGGCCGACCAGTTGCACAGTTGAGTCCGCGTTTACCCTTACGATGCTGCAGTCCACCTCTGGGACTCCCCGCCCCCCGTCGCCAGTAAGCCTGGCGCGCGTGCCCGCCGCATTTCAAGCCGTGCCAGGCGCTTGCCCCCAGCTGTTTGGATGCACGCCGCCCCGATCGCCCGGGGCACCCGCGGCTCGCTAAAAGGCGGCCGGCGGCAGTGCCGCCGGCCGCGAGGGTGCCGGGTCAGTTGCTCTGGAACACGAAGGTAGCCGTATCCTCGCCGATGCTGCTGGTTCCGGCCCAGTGGCCGTCGCCGAGCTGGATGGTCGCCGAGAACTGGTCTTCGCCCTCCTGGTGGGTGAAGGCGGCGTTGCCGTCGCCCACCTGCACCGTGGCCGCGATCTGGTCGGTGCCTTCCTGCCCGGTATAGGCCCGGTTGTCGTCGCCCCGCTGATAGGTGAGGGCGAACTGGTGGCCGGCCTGCCAGGTCTCCTGGTGCGTCAGGGCCTTGTTCCGGTCGCCGCGCGTGATCTGGAAGGCACATTGCGTGCTCTGCGCCGACAGGAAGCACAGCTGGATCACCGGCCACAGCGGTCCGGCCTGGGCCTGGACGGGCGGAACGGCGAGCGCGAGCACGGCCGCCCCGACGACGATGAGACGTCCGCGCATGTCCCGCACTCCCGACTCAGCCCGGCCCGCCAAACACGACCAGCGTCTGGCTCTGCTCGATCTTCTGGAAGTTGTCGTCGCCGTCCTCGACGTCGTTCTTGCCCACCTGCATCTGCTGCACCTCGCAGCAGGCATTGCCGAACAGGGCCTGGTCCTGATCGATGATCTGCTTGTTGTCGTCCCCGTCCTCGATGTCGTTGGTGCCGAGCTGCACCTGCAGCGTCTGGCCTTCTCCGACGCCCCACACGAACGCCTTCTGGTCCTGCTTGATGATCTGGGTGTTGCCGTCGGCGCCGCCCCAGAACGGGAAACCGGGACCGCCATTGCCATTGAAGATGGAGTAGCCGTACTCCTCGTCGTCGACGCTGTTGGAGCCGCACTGGACCTGCGCCGCGTCCTTCACGTAGACACCTTGGATATAGCACTCCTTGACGGTCTTCCCCATGACCCAGAACGGGCCGGCAAAGGCAGGCGTCATGGTCGTG
>NZ_DASWVV010000079.1:0-6861 GCF_036406155.1 Devosia sp.
CGCTGCCCTTCTTGAACGTTTCCGGTCGGACGAGAGCGGGGCCTTCCTCGTCATCTTCGGCGTGCTGGCGATCGTCCTCGTCGCCACCTCGGGCGCCGTGGTCGACTATACCGCCATCGAGCAGGCGCGCACGCGGGCGCAGGTGGCGCTCGACACCGCCTCGCTGGGGCTGCAGCCGAGCATCTACACGACCTCGGTACCGGAACTGACGGCCAAGGCGCAGGACCTGCTGGTCCAGCAGCTGGACACAGCCAGCGGGCAGAACTGGGGCGCCTGCCCGTCCGCGACGGTGCCGCCCTGCGCCCAGGTGGATGCGGTCACCGTCGACACCGCCGAGGGCACGCTGCACATCGACGCGCGCATCCGGGTGCCCACCGCCTTCGTCTCGTTGCTCGGCATCCAGGAGGTCACCGCCGGGGTGGTCTCGGAGGCAACGCGCAAGAAGCTCAACCTCGAAGTGGTGATGGTGCTGGACAATTCCGGTTCGATGGCGTGGTCGAGCCCGACGCGCATCAGCGAGCTCAAGAAGGCCGCCACCTGCGCCACCAACGTGCTGTTCGGCAATGACTGCGCCGACAGCGTCTCCGCCCCGACGACGACCAACGTCAAGCTCGGCATCGTGCCGTTCACCGAGTTCGTCAATGTCGGCACGGCCAACAGGACGGCAGCGTGGATGGACACGACCGGCGCCTCGAGCATCAGCAGGCACAATTTCGACGACGACGACAACGACGCCACGCCCTTCACCGGCACCGTCAACCGCTTCGAGCTGTTCGACCAGTTGCAGAACGTCTCCTGGACGGGGTGCGTCGAAGCGCGGCCGACGCCTTACGACACCGACGACACCACGCCCACCGCCGCCGATCCCGACACGCTGTTCGTGCCGGTGTTCAGTCCGGACGAGCCCGACAGCGGCTTCTACAACAGCTACATCGCCGACGAGCCGGCCAACTGCCCGCGCACGCCCACCTGGGTGTGGAAGCAAGTCAAGACCCAGTGCACGTCGAAGGGCAACAACGCGAAAAACTACGATTCGGCCACCTGCACCGGCAGCACCACCGACACCTATGTGCAGACCGACGAGAACGGCGTGGTCACCGACCCGTCGACGCCGCCGGCGACGCTTTACAACAACACGCCGACCTGCTCGACCAGCTACTCGAGCAGCGGCTGGTCGAGCTACACCAACACCAGAGTGCAAACCTGCACCTACAACTTCTCCGACCGAGAGCGGCAGGAGCGCCTGTGCAAGTACGACGGGGCCACGGTCAACCTGAAGAGGGACGGCCCCAACAATGATTGTCCGAGCAACGCGCTGCTGCCGCTGACCGACGACAAGGGCGCGGTCCTCGGCCGCATCTCGACGCTGAAGGCCGACGGCGGCACCAACATCCACCAGGGGACCATCTGGGGCTACCACGCGCTGTCGCCGACCGCGCCGCTGACGGAGGCCGAGGACTATGGGGGGGCCAACTCCAAGGTCATGATCATCATGACCGACGGTGAAAACACCCACAGCTACGTCAACAACATGAACAAGGCGAGCTGGTACGTCGCCTATGGGTACCCCTACAACGGCCGGCTCACCGGCAATTCGACTGCGGCGCTGCAGGAGGAGATGAACGCCCGTACCCTCACCACCTGCACCAACGCCAAGGCGGCCAAGGGCGAGGATCCGGGCATCATCATCTATACGATCGGGCTCGACCCGCCGAACACGGCGACCCGGGACCTGCTGACGGCCTGTGCCTCGGACCCGAGCAAGGCGTTCTTTCCCACCGACGCCACCGAACTCACCGACGTGTTCGAGACCATCGCCCACCAGCTTTCCAACCTGCGCCTGGCGAGGTAAGCGCCGGGTACACGACCGCCCCAGCACGCCGAGACGTCAGGTGCGGCGGACCAGCACGAAGCGCCGGCCACCGGGAAAGGCGGCGAGGGCCGCCCGCTGCTCGGCCTCGGTCAACCCGAAGAACTCGATTTCCATCGGCGCCTCCGGCGCGTCGATATCGGCGATGACAGGACCCGCCGGGCGCGCGAGCCGGCGGCCTTCTGAAGCGGCCAGCCACAGCGGGGCATGCGTCGTGGCCGGCTCGGGCGCGGGATGCGGCAGGTGCTTGTGCATGATGGCTTCCCCGTCGTCGTTGGGCCGGCGCCCAAGCGCCGGCGCATGATCTTCACCCGGAAACGGCGGACGCCCCCTTCAAGTTGCCGCACGAAGCCGTGACTTCGCACGCTCCTGCGCCTCCGCCCCTGAACGAGGGCGGAACCGGGCGTTCAGGAAGGTTTCAGCAAAGGCCCCGGCAACCTCCCGCCCCGCTCCGCGTTCCTCGCCTACGCTGCACAGGGAGGCACCGATGGGATTGGCACGCTACTTCGTCGTCCCGCAGGCGGGCGACTGGCTGGTGACGCTCGAGGGCCGCGCCATGGCGCGGCACAAGACGCAGCCACAGGCCCTCAACAGCGCCATCGTCATGGCCGACCTGATGGGCGCCATGCACCATGACGCCGACGTCATGGTCGAGGATGCGCCGGGCGCCCCGCTCCGGCTCGCCTGGACCTACGGGCAGGACGACGTGCCCGCCTCGCCGATCCGCGTGCTCACCGTCGTGCCCTCGCACTCGCACGTCAAGCGCGTCCAGGCGCCACCGGCGCCGTGACGGCGGTCCACCCCTCTTGCCAAATGCGTGAACGTCGCCCCCAGGCCGGAACCAAGCCGGCAGGCGACAGTTAGTCCCCCGTCCCAACCGATCGAGGCAGGGGAGCAGCGCGAGCGTCCGCGGCGGCCCCGCCTTGATCATCACACGCGGTGAGGAGAACACCAGTGAACACGAGCAACTCCCCGACCACCGGCGCGGGCGCGGCCAAGAACCCGGCCGACCCCGTGCTCGGCGAAGCCCGGCGCGCTGCCGGCGACGTAGCGGCCGAGGCGAAGACTCTCGCCAAGGATGCCCAGGCGAAAATGGCCGAACTGGCCGACGACGCCACGCAGCAGGCCAGGAGTTTCGCCGAAACAAACAAGAGCCGGATTGCCGAGCAGGCCGCGGCCTTCTCGGGCGCGCTCGGCAAGGCCGCCGCAGAACTGGAACAGTCCGACCAGGGCACGATGGCGCGCTATGCCCGCGACGTGGCGCACGGCATCGACGACATGTCGACCGCCCTAAGGGAGCGCGGCGTCGACGAACTGATGCAGACGGTGCAGGACTTCGCGCGCCGGCAGCCGGCCGCATTCCTCGGCGCCGCGGCCCTCGCCGGATTCGCCGCCGGGCGCTTTGCCAAGGCCTCCGCCCGGCGTCCAGCCGGCCCGCAGACGGGTGACGGCACCGCCGGCGATACCGACTTCGGCGCCGCCGGGAGCTGGCGCGGTACCGGCCACTATGCGCAGACCGAAAGGGGGCACTGATGAGCACCATGGGCGAGCAGCGGTCGCTTCCCGACCTGCTGCGTGACCTGTCCGCCGACGTGACCATGCTGTTCCGCAAGGAAGTGCAGCTGGCCAAAACGGAGGCGGGCGAGAAGGCCCGGCAGATGCTGTCGGGCGCGGGACTCGTGCTCGCCGGCGGCGTGCTGGCGCTGGGCGCGCTGGGCGTGCTGCTGGCGGCGGCAGTGTCGATTCTCGGCGCCCTGTTCGTGAACATGGGCATGGCCGAACTCACCGCCTTCTGGCTCGCCGCCCTGATCGTGGGCGGCGTCGTCGGAATCCTCGCCTGGGTGCTGATCGCACGCGGCCTCAGGCAGATGCAGGCCCAGGAACTGGCGCTCGAGCGCACCGCCCGGTCGCTGGCGCGCGACGCCGACGTCATCAAGGAGAGAGTCAATGTCTGATTATTCCGCGAACGCGCACCAATCGTCCGCCGACCTCGCCCGCGAGCTGGAGGCGCAGCGCCAGCGCGTCTCCAGCACCCTCGACGAAATCCAGCACAGGATGTCGCCGGGCCAGTTGCTCGACGGCGTCATGGACTATACCGGCGACGGCAGCAAGGAATTCATCGAGAACCTGGGCCGCAGCGTCAGGGACAATCCCCTGCCCGTCGCGCTGGTGGGCGCCGGGCTGCTGTGGCTGATGACCGGCTCCGGCCGGCCGAACGGCCACGCCTCCACGGCTGCCGGGCGCACATCCCGTAACAGCGACATCGGGGCGTGGGACGGCGCCGACGACGACGTGCACGGTAGCACCGCAAACGGCCTTCTCGACAAGGCCAGGCATGCCGGCGAGGACCTTGCCGGGGGCGTTTCCGAGGCCGCCGGTGGGATCGCCGACGCGGCCGGCCGGATGACGCGGCAGGTCGACCGGACGACCCGCAACGTGCTCGGCCAGGTCCGGCAGCAGGCCGGAAACCTAGGCCATCTCTACGAAGAGCAGCCGCTGATCGGCGGGGCGCTCGCCTTCGCGATGGGCGCGGCACTCGGCGCGCTCCTGCCCCCGACGCAGCAGGAGGACGAGCTGCTCGGGGAGGCCGCCGACAGCGTCAAGGCCCAGGCCGCCGTGGCGGCGGGCGATCTCTTCGAGGAAGGCCGCGACCTCGTGGGTGACGGCTATGCCGAGATCAAGGAAAAGGTCGCCGGCGTGCTCGAGGACCCGGACCTGTCCGACCGCCCCGGCGGCCTGTCCGGCTGAACGGCACGAAGCGAGCGGCCGCCGCCCGCCGGCGGCCGCGTCCGCACGTACCGATCACTCGGGCGTTGCCAAGGCACATTCGCCGGGCACACCTCGACATTTTCGCGCCTCGGGACTATATGAACGAGCATAATGGCCAGGCATCCTGCAGCGCTGATCGTGCCCAAGGACTTCCCCGAGCTGGGATTGCTCGTGTGGAACCGCGATGTTGCACGCCCCATTCCCCGCGAAGAAGCCTTCGCAATCTATGAGCGCAACTGGCGGCACGTCGATGCTGGCCGGCTCACGCCGGCCGAGGCCTATCTGATCGAAGAGCTCACGCACGAATTTGGTCACGGCCACCGCATGTTCGCCTGACTCTTGCCAAGGCAATAGTTATCTTGGCGACATGCCAGGAGGCCTAATTGACGTTCCAGCGCCCTAAGCACGCCCTCATCGCGAAGGCCCTGCAATCGATGGACTCAGCGTTCCTTGATCGCAGCAAATGCTTCCTTGGCGGGGGGACAGCCATCGTACTTGAGAACGGCGAATACCGGCTGTCCCTCGATGTCGATTTTCTGTGCGCAGACGTCGATGGATATCGAGAACTGCGGAATGCGATCGACCGCGAGGGCCACCAAGCCATTTTTGGCCCTAAGGTGGAGATCCTGCGGGAATTCATCGGCGACCAGTACGGAATACGCGGCTTCGTTACGGTGGATGAGCAACCGATCAAGTTCGAGATCCTGCGTGAAGCCCGCATTCCGTTGGAGGGTGCACTATCAGAAAGGTTGGGCGTTCCGCTTCTGTCGGTCGACTGTCAGTTCGCCGAAAAACTCCTCGCAAACGCAGACCGCCGCTTGGATAAGTCGGTAGCCTACCGTGACGCAATCGACCTGGGCTATCTCGTCCAAGGCAGCGGAAATCTCCCTGAGGCCGCAATCTCTGCCGCAGAGAAAGCCTATGGGGATCTGATCCCGAAGGCCGTCATGCAGGCCCTTGAGCGCTTGGCGAAGCCCGCCGAGGCTGAATACGCAGCCGCCACCCTCCAAATGGAACTCCGCGACGTGATGAAATCGGCAGCGGCACTACGCGACGCAGCAGCCACTGCATGGCCACATTGGACGTTCGCCCCCATCGCGGTGCCCTGAAGGCCCTGAGAGCCATGACAATCCTGGGGGTTGCTCGGTAGTGGCTTACTGCGTCGATCACCCAAGCTTCTTTGGAATGGATCCAGACCAAATTTGGCCTGACCTCCTTGTGGAGGAATGGTACCGCCTCCCCGGTTCGAACGGGGGACCCCTAGATCCACAATCTAGTGCTCTAACCAGCTGAGCTAAGGCGGCCCAAGACGCGGCGGACCATATGTGCTGAAACCGGCGCTTGCAAGAGTGCATTTAGGCATGGCGAGAGGGGTTGTTAAGGGCTCGGGCCTTAACCATCCGCGGCATTTGGCGGGTCCGGCCGCCCCGGCTCGTCTGGACCCAGCCGGGGGCGCGCTATATTGATGATCCGTTAAGCGAGGAGCGCGGGGATGTGCCAGACTGGCACAACCGCTGGTGTGGCGCGTGGATGCTGAGTGGGTCAAATCGCCGACGGGCCGCCGCGTGCTCGGGCTGTGGGCCGACGCCCGTCCGGCGTGGCTGTGGTCGGCCGACGGCCGGGAGCTGCTGTGGCGCAACGACGCCGCCCACGCCTTCAACGCAAGGATCCGCAAGGGCGCGCTGAGGCTCGGGCCAGAGGCCGTGCCCATCGGCGGCCAGGTGAGCCGCCTCATCCGCCTCGGCTCGCGCGGCCGCGCGAGCCTGTCGCGCCTGCGCTTCCTCGCCGGCGACAAGCCGGTCTCCGCCACCTGCACGGCCATCCCGCTGCGGCTGCCGGGCGGCGAAACCGGGCTGCTGCTTGTCGGCGTCGATCCCATCGACGCCGATGTGCTGGCCGCCACGGCGGCAATACCGGGCAGGCCGCCCGCCCCGTTCTATCCGCCCGGGGCCGAATTCCTGCTGATGGAGGCGGGAAAGGTCGGCGGCGGCACCCCGCGCGCCCGCGAACGCCTGGCCGGCGCGATCGGGGAAAACGACATCCCCACCCTGCCCGACACAGCGACCACAGCGCTCGAAATCGAGGGCACAGCGGTCCGCCTGACCCGGCTCGCCGGGTCACGCGACGCCGCCCTGGTGCTGGTCGAGGGCCTCGAGACGACGCCGGGGATCGAGGCCATCCGCGCCGAGGAGGGGCTGGTAGCGTTCCAGCACGGCGGCGCT
>NZ_DASWVV010000080.1:0-12903 GCF_036406155.1 Devosia sp.
CGCCCCGGCCTCGATTAGCAGTTCGAGCGGCAGGCCCCCGGCCCAGGCGAAATAGTTGAGACCGGTGAGACCACGTTCGGCAACGGCCTGCAGGAGAGCGATCGGCAGCCGCGCAAAGTGATGTCCACCCACCGATAGCCGTGAGTTCGGCAGGACCCGCGCAGCCAGGTCTGCAAGGGATTCCACCGAGGGGCGATTTGATTTCACGTTCGACATCTGATCAGCCTCGCCGCTTGCCGGCCATTTCGTCCTGCCTCTGGGCTCCGGCCCCAAGGTTCGTCGAGACCTGCCGGCCGGCCTCCAACGCCAGCTCACGCACGCGCTCGAGGGAAACTTTGGCGGCGCGCTGTGGCATGTACGGGACGGTCAGCGCAGCGACGACGTGACCGAGATGGTCAAAGATCGGGACCGAGATGTTGGTAACGCCGCTCACCGCCAGCGAAGGCTGCACTTCGTAGCCTCGGGCCCTGATGGCAGCCGCACGGGAGGCGACGCTGGCCAGTTCCTCCGGGCTGCGTCCGTCCTGCGCGAGCCACGCGTCGAGTTGTTCGCGCACGGTGTCCTTGGACAGCGCGTAGATGACGACGCCGGAACTGGTCTCGGCGAAGTCGAACTTTGCCCCGAGCATGACGGAATACCGCATCGGCAGCGGGGAATCGACCTGCAAGACAATCAACGCCTCATGTCCGCTCAGCACGGCCAGATGGCAGGATTGCTGCGCCACGGGCGACAGCGCCTGCATCACCGGCAACGCCGAGTCGCTCAGCTGCCGCACGGACGGCATCTGGTGCGCGAGTTCGAACAGCTTCAGGGAGAGACGGTACCGGTCGGAGTCGGCGCGGCGGTAGAGATAGCCTCTGGCCTCCAGGGTCTGGATCACCCTATAAAGCTCGTGGACGCTCCGTCTCAGCGCGGCAGCGATCTCGGTCAGGGTGAGTGCATGGGGCTGTCCGGCCATGTACTCCAGAATGTCCAGGGCCTTTTCCGCGGCCGGCACCGAGTAGCTGCGCTTGCCGGCGCTCTCCGGCAGCGCCTCGTCTTCACCGTTAGTCTGCTCGTGCGCCATCTCACCCCACCGCCGGCAGGCCGGACGCGACGACTTCGGCGTAGCGTCGGTTGAGCCAATCGACAAAGTCAGGCACCGACGCTTCGTCATGGATGACGGCAGCGAGACGCAACGCCGCAGCGTGGAAGAAGGGGACGAAGCCCGGATGCGTCGGGCGCAGATAGGCGGCATCGAGGACCGGCAGGCAGTCGCGAAAGAAATTCCCGGTGAGCGCGTTAGCCGCCTCGGAGGTCCACGCTGTCCGACTACCCGGCTGACCGCCGTGAAGGACATACTCTCCCGCCTGGAATGCAGGGGAACACAGATACATCGCATATTCGAACGCCGCCTTGGCGTCGGTCGCCTTGCTGCTGATCCCGATCCCTGCCCCGCCCAGGATTGTGTGCGCCGGTCGATCGGCGTTCACGCGCGGAACTGCGCCAAAGCTGATCCTCCTGCCCAAGCCAGGGGTCGAATAGTTCACGTAGTTGAAGAGGTACGGCACATAGACCACATCGTCCTCGGCAGACATGTGATCGAGGCAACGGATAGGGTTCCAGTCCTTGGAGGCGGGATGGGCCACCTGGGCCAGTTCCGCCAATCGAGCGATCGTCTCAGTAGCGTCTCGCGGGGCGAGAAAACAGTCGCCCTCCCGTCCCGGCCGCCCCCCAACGCTCGCGGCTACTGAGACAAGCGTGCACATCAGATCCGTCGGCACCGCCGGCCAGCCTATGTACAGCCCCCGGCCCCTGGCCTTGTTCGCAAGATCGACTACTCCGGCCAGCGTCTGCGGCACGTCCCAGCCGTTCTCCGCGAGCAGGTCCTCGCGCCGCGCCGAGGTCTGTGCCGCAGTATCGATCGGCAGCGCCCAGATGCCACCCCCATAGCAGTAAGACCGCCACGAAGCGCCGACCTCGTCCCGGACGAAGAAGGCCCGATCGGCCTCGGTCAGGAATGCGTTGAGGTCCAGCAGCCATCCGTTGGCGGCAACATCGCCCACAAAGGGATGGTCGTAGATGACGAGATCATACTTGTCGGCGTAGCCGCCCAAATCGCCCGCACCGAAGCTGTAGAGGCTCCGGCGATCCCAGCGCACGAGTTGGCCGCGATCGGTACGGTAGGGCTCCATGCTCGCCTCCAGAGGCCCCCAGCAGCGCCGGTGGTCCCATGCGATGCCCGTTATCACTCCCCGCTCCCGGTTGCCTGATCCACGCGAGTCAGCATGCGTTAGATTTTTTCCTTGCGCAAACTCTTTTTATCTACAAAAAATGTCACGCTAACGGAGGCTGTCATGCACAGGGTCTTGGTTACCGGCGCCGCCAAGGGCATCGGCCGTGCCGTCGCGGAGCAATTCGCGTCGGAAGGTGCCGCTCTCGTCCTCCTCGATGTCGACGGGCCCGGCCTCGAAGCCGTCACCGGCGGGCTGACCGCAAGTGGAGCGCCACGCGTCGAGGCGGTCGTCGGTTCGGTGGCTGACATCGCCGTCTGCGAGTTGGCGGCAGAACGGGCGCGCGCAGTCCTTGGCGGGCTGGACGTTCTTGCCCACGTCGCCGGCATTCAGCGCTATGGGACGGTAGAGACGACCTCCCACGAACTTTGGGACGAGGTCATTGCCGTCAACCTCAGCGGCGCCTTCCGCATTTCCAAAGCGGTGATGCCGATGCTGCGGCAGAGTCGCGGCAACGTCGTGCATATGACCTCGGTGCAGGGGCTGGCGAGCCAGGCCGGCGTGGTCGCCTACTCGACTGCGAAGCATGGCCTCGTTGGCCTTGTCCACGCCATGGCGGTGGATGGCGCGCCCCATGGCGTGAGGGTAAACGGGGTCGCTCCAGGCTCGGTGGACACGCCGATGCTGCGCGAGGCGGTGGCCTCTGCGGAGGATCCAGAGGGGCTTTGGCAGATCATCAACGACATGCATCCGCTCGGCCGCAGCGCCGCCCCGGAGGAGGTCGCGCAGCTCGTGAGCTTCCTCGCCTCCGATCGCGCGTCGTTCATTACCGGCGAAGTCGTCCGCATCGATGGCGGGATGCTGGCCCGGATCGGCGGGTCACCGAAGGAATAGCCGGCACATCGCCGCGACGAGGCGGTGTCGCGCATACTCTGGCTGCCGATGCCCGGGCGGGCCGCGGCGTCAGTTCACTCCGGCCAGCGGCCCGGCGGCCCCATCGAGGCAGCGGCAATGACGCTCGGCAAAGCCGAACGTCACCGACTGCCCCTTCTGCAACCTGCCGCTGTCGAGGTGGCCGACCTTGGCCACGATGGAGCGATCCCCGGCGATCGCCAGCACGATCCGGAAGTGGTCCCCCACATAGGTGACCTCCGCAACCCGGGCCGGCCAGCACTGCCCGCTCTCCACCCGGTCGGCAGCAACGACAACGCGCTCGGGCCGGATCGAGAGGGTGACGCGATCCCCCGTCGCCGCCGTTCCGCCGGCGACAGCGTCGATGGTGCCCCACCCCTCGACCTCGACCCCCACCGAGCCGTTGCCGGCGCGGACCACCCGGCCCGGAATCAGGTTGTTGTCGCCGATGAACGAGGCCACGAATGCGTTGGCCGGCTGCTCGTAGATCGCGTCGGGCGGAGCCAGCTGCTGGATCACGCCGTCGTTGAACACGGCGACGCGATCCGACATGACCAGCGCCTCGGTCTGATCGTGCGTGACGTAGATCGTGGTGATGCCGAACTGCTCGTGAATGCGCTTGATCTCGTACTGCATGGCCTCGCGCAGCTGCTTGTCCAGCGCACCCAGCGGCTCATCCATCAGCACCAGTTCCGGATTGAACACCAGCGCGCGCGCCACCGCCACCCGCTGGCGCTGGCCGCCAGACAGCTCGGCCGGCCGCCGGTCGATGAAGCCGTCGAGCCGCATCATGCCGAGGATCTTCTGCACCCGCTCAACCCGTTCGCTGCGCGAAACGCCTCGCACCTCCAGCGGGTAGGCAATGTTCTGGCCGACGGTCATGTGCGGAAACAGCGCGTAGCTCTGGAACACGACGCCGATGCCGCGCTTGTGCGGAGGGATCCGCGACACCGGGCGGTCGCCGACGAAGATCTCGCCGCTGGTGATCGACTGAAAACCGGCTATCATCTGCAAGCAGGTGGTCTTGCCCGATCCCGAGGGGCCGAGCATGGTCAGGAATTCCCCCTTCGCCACGCCGAAGCTTACGCCCTTCACCACCTGGGTGACGCCGTCATAACTCTTCTCGACGTTCTCGAAGCGGACGAAATCGCGATTGTCAATCATCGTGTTTCCTAGGTTTGCGACCCGAATTTCGAGACGATCAGACTCGGCCCAGCAGCCGCGCGGTACGCCGGCGCAGCCCCTCGATCAGCAGCAGCAGCAGCAGCGACAGCAGCAGGAGGATGCTGGCCACCGCCAGGATCGTCGGCTGCATGGAGTCGCGGATGCCGGACCACATCTGGCGGGGTACCGTCTGCTGTTCGCTCCCCGCCAGGAAAAGGGCAATCACCACCTCGTCAAAGGAGACGATGAAGGCGAAGAAGGCCCCCGAAATGATCCCCGGGCGGATGAGCGGCACGACGATGCGGAAGAAGGTCGTGCGGCTCGAGGCGCCGAGGCTGGCAGAGGCGGCCATCAACTCGCGATCGAAGCCGCTGAGCGTGGCCGTGATCGTCAGCACGACGAAGGGCGTCGCGAGCACGGTATGCGACAGCACGATGCTGGTGAACGTGCCGGTCATGCCGAACGACGAATAGAAGAAGAACACCCCCGCGCCGGTGATGATCACCGGTACCACCAGCGGCGAGATCATGATCGCCATGATGGTGGAGCGATAGGGAATGTTCGACCGGCTGAGGCCGACGGCCGCCAGCGTCCCCAGCGACACCGACAGCACCGTGGTCAGCCCGGCGATATAGAGGCTGTTGCGCAGCGCCGCCATCCACGCCGGGTCGGTGAGAAAACTTTCGTACCAGCGCAGGGAATACCCCTCGGGCTGCAGCGTCAGCATGGCGGGGGTGAAGGTGAAATAGGCCTCGGCATTGAACGACATCGGTACGATGACGAGAATGGGCAGGCACAGAAACATGTAGATCGCCACGCACAGCAGGCGATAGGCGATCTGCCAAAGCCGCGCCCCGGCGCTGCTGTATCCGGTCGTCGTCATTGTCCTACCCGAACCTGAGATTGTTCAGACCGATCACCCGGTCGTAGATGAAGTAGAGCAGCAGCACCGCCGCCAGAAGCACGGTCCCCAGGGCCGCAGCCAGGCCCCAGTTGAGCGATTCCTGCATGTGATAGGCGATGAAGTTGCTGATCAGCCGCCCGTCGCGTCCGCCCACCAGGGCGGGGGTGATGTAGTAGCCGATCGCGCTGATGAAGACGAGCAGCCCGCCGGCCCCCAGGCCGGGCAAGGTCAGCGGGAAATAGACCCGCCACCAGGCGTTCATCGGCGACCCCCCCAGCGACCGGGCGGCCTGGACGTAGTCCGGCGAGATCGACTTCATCACGCTGTAGATCGGCAGCACCATGAAGGGCAGCAGCACGTGAACCATAGCGATGAGCGTTCCGGTCATGTTGTAGACCATGAGGATCCGCTGCTGGTCCCCCAGCACGCCGAGCCAGACAAGGAGATCGTTGACCAGGCCCTGCCGTTGCAGAAGGATGATCCATGCGGTCGTGCGCACCAGTGCCGAGGTCCAGAACGGCAGCAGCACGAGGAACAGCAGCACGTTGGCCAGCCGCGGCGGCTGGCGGGCAATCTGGTAGGCGATCGGGTAGGCCAGCACGGCACAGACGACGCTGACGAAGGCGCTGACCCACAGCGTGCGCAGGAACAGCTCGACATAGACGGCCTGGGTGGCCGGGCGGGCGACGATCGCGCCATCGACGGCGCGGTCGAGATCAAGCGCGGTGAGGTAGTTGGCGTCGGTCAGCGGTCCCGAAAGCTGCTTGATGCGCGCCCAGATCCGCTCGTTGCCCCACATCTGGTTGGTCGCGATGAACAGTTCCTTGTAGGGCGGCGTCGCGACCTCCGGGTCGTTCAGCTTGCGCACCATCTGGGATATCGCGGTGCTGGCACCGGGCTGCTCGTAGTTGAGCCGTCCACCGAGCTTGCCGGCCATTCCCGCCTGCTGCGCGTACCGCAGGTCGCGGGCGAGGGCGGCATAGACGGCTTCGTCAGGCAAGCCCGGCGCCTGCCAGGTGCGCAGCGCCACGACCGTTTCCGGCAGTGCCGCCGGTATCACCGGATTGTCGACCGATCGGTACAGCATGAGGCCGATGGGAAAGACGAAGGTCACCAGGAGCAGGGCCAGCAAAGGCGCCACCAGCAGCAACCCCATGGCCTTGCCACGGCGTTGCGCCTTGCCCACTCGGCGGGCCAGTGCCGCGTGGCCGGCCTCGCTCAGCGTCACCATGACCGCTCCTCCGCTTCTCGCAACACGGCCCTCGCCCCTTCCTCGCTCCGGTGCAAAGTCACTCAGCCGCCCGATCGGGACGCGGCCGCCATCTGCTGCGCCCAGTCGCGCAGGATGGCCGTGGCAGGTTCGGCCTCGATCTGGATCGCCGTGGGCCGCTGGTCGAACGGCTGGCAGACATGCGTGCGCACGGCCGTGTAGCGCGTGACGAAATCCGGCCACAGCGGCGCCAGCGCCTCGCCTGCGCCGGCGAAGGAGGCAGCGTAGAAGATGCGCGAGATCCCGGCCAGTTCGGCCGTGGCGACGCACATGATGCAGGGTTCGCACGTCGTATAGAGGTCACAGCCGGCGAGGCTCGTGCCGACCCGGCTGCAGGCATCGCGGATCGCCTCGACCTCGCCGTGGGCCGTCGGATCGGAACGCTCGGCGACGCTGTTGACGCCGCGACCGATGATCTCGCCGTCGCGCACCACGACAGCGGCAAACGGGCGCCGGTTCGGCATCGCCATGGCGGCGCGTGCCATCTCGATCGCCACGTCCATGAAGTCGGCGTTGCTGGTGCTCATCCTTGGCTCCCTGTCAATTCGGTTCCGGTCGAGAAATCAGCGGGCCTGCATCGCCCCGCGCATCGCCTGTCCCAGCGCGGCGACGTCATCAAGACGCTCGAGGGCCATGATCTGCTCGAAAACCGCCGCCGCCCCCGCGGTGCTCCAGCAGCGGGTGGCCAGCGCCATGTACTTGTCGTGGATTTCGTCAGGCGTGTAGGGATCCGACCAGTCGCCGCGGTTGGTGTCGGTCGCGGCTTCGAACGAGCGTCCATCGTCGAGGGTGAGACGCACGCGCGCCGGACGATTGTCGGGCAGCCTGGCCGTCATCGCCGGATCCTCGCGCAGCACGACGCGCGCGGCGAGCCGGCCGATGTCGGCGTTGCGCACCGCGTCCCAGGTGAAACTGTGCACCCCGCTGTCGCCATGGATCAGCGTCGTGGCGATGGCGAAGGGCAGCGAAAATTTCGCCGCCAGCGTGTTGGCCGGTGCCGGATCATCGAGTTCCACCGCCAGCGAATAGGTGTCCACGTCGATACGTGCGATCGCCGCGCTGTCGAGATCGCCGCCCGGCCCGGCGAGGATCAGGTTCACCGCGTCGAGGGCCGCATGGTTGTAGCGGCAGCACGAGTGCATCTTGAAGTAGTTGCGCGTCACTTCCCAGCGACTACCCAGCCGATCGCTCAGCGCAGTGGGATCGAAGCCGTCGCCCGCCACCTTACCGAAGACGTGGCCGATGCCGTCGACCTCGCCGGTGAGGCCGGCCTCCAGCATCGCGAGGCACAGTACGCCCGTCTGGTTGGCGAAGCCGGTGAAGGTGTTGCGCACCGTCGCCCCCTCGAGCATGGTGCGCCGGCTCGTAGCGAGACTGAGGGTCGGCGCCATGTTGAGCAGCGAGCGCATCCCGCCGGCATCGACCCTGCCCAGCCGCCCGGCCGCCACGGTGGCGCAGAGCACGCCCCAGGTGCCGTGCGGATGCATGCTCGGCCGCGGCCGCATGCCGATGCCGACTCGCGCGCCGGCCTCGTAGCCAAGGGCCACGGCGGCAAGGAAGTCCAGACCACCAGCACCTTCCGCCTCCGCCCGGGCAAAGGCCGCAGGGAAGGTATGCATGCCCGGATGGCCCTTGCAGAACTGGTTCCCCTCGTCCATTTCCAGCCACGTTCCGGCCGTGCCGTTGAGCAGTGCCGCCCGCTCGGCCGGGATGGCGTGGCCGGTGCCGATCACCAGTGCAGGACCGGGGCCGGATGCGGCAAGCTTGGCGGTGAGCGCCGCCATCTCGGGTTCGGCGGCCCCGCCGACAATGGCACCGACGCAATCGGCGATGATGAGCTTGGTGCGCGCGATCACTTCGGCCGGCAGGTCCGGGGCGCGGAATTCGGCGAGAAAGCTCGCAAGCTGGTCGAGGTCGCGGGTCTCGGCGGGCATGGCTCTGTTTCCGTCTAGGGTGCGGGGTTCGCGATGGGCAGCGACAGCGGCCACAGCTCGGCCGCCGAGCGGCCCGCCGCATCCGGTTTCCCGGCGACCGCCGCACACATCGGTTCCTGGGCGCCGGCGAGTGTCGCCGCGTGCTCGCCGAGGTCGAGGGAGAGCACCTCGCCCTGCGCCACGACCGGGCGGCCGCCGACATAGACATCGCGTACGGCCCGGTCGCCGGCACAATAGATCAGGCTGCGCAGCGGGTCGTGCACGGGCATCATGTCGGGGTGGCTGAGATCGACCGTGAAGAAATCCGCCTGGCAGCCCGGGGCCAGCCGGCCGAGATCAGGACGTCCCAGATAGTCGGCCGCGCCGACCGTGGCGGCACGCAGGATCTCGCCGGCACCGAGGCTCCAGGTCTGCGCGGACGGATGCGTGGCGCGCCCGAAATCCTGGCCCGACCGAAGCCGCGAGACCAGCACGGCGACCTTCATCTCGTGCAGCATGTCATGCGGGAAGGTGTCATTGCCGAGCGCCACGTTGACGCCGGCGGCGAGATAGTCGCTCAGCGCCTCCATCCCCTCGCCATGCATGGCGAACGTGGTCGGGCAATGGGTAACGGTCGTTCCGGTCTCGGCGAGGAGCGAAAGGTCGCGGCGCGTCGGCCAGCGCAGCTGCGAATGATGGTCCAGGTAGATGCCATGGCCGATGGCGCTGTTCGGACCCAGCAGTCCCATCTCGGCCGCCCACTGGACGGGGCTCATGCCGTGGCGGGCAACGAATTCGGTGAACTCGCGCGCGCTCTCGGCCGCGTGGATATGGAACGGCCGGCCGGTCTGGCGTGCCAGCTCGAAGCTCTGGCGCAGCAAGTCTGGCGTCGTGCACTCCAGCTCGGACGGCGCCACCATCGCCGACAGGCGGCCGCTCGGGTGCGCTTCGGCCGCCTCCATCACTGCCTGCGCCTTATCGAACAGGTCATGACCGCCGTCGGCCAGCCAGTGGTATTGCAGCAGCCGATGATCGGTCACCGACCATTCGGCCGAGGTGAAGAACGGCGCCGCGTAGACCCTCGCCCCGCTCGAGGCCAGCGTGTCGAGCCAGCCGTCATAGGGTGCGGTCCAGTCCACGAGCGTGGCTGTGCCGCCCTTGAGCAGCCGGCCGATGCCGAAGGCGGTCGCGGCAGCCTTGACGGCGGCGGGCGACTGCAGAACGTTCACATTTTGATAGAACGCCGGAAGCAGGTAGTTGCAGGCATCCTGCGTGACCCCCTTGCGGATCATCGTCACGGTCGAATGGTAGTGGGCATTGATCAGCCCGGGGACGACCAACAGGCGCCGTCCATCGATCTCGTGGTCGACCCGGCCGGCGAAATGCCCGCCGACATGGATGATCGCGCCGTCACGAAACGCCATGTCCGCGCCGCGCAGGTATTCGATAGCATTGCGCTCGCCGTTCCAGGCGACCAGCCAGTCCGCCTGGCGGATGCACGTCACCGTGCGCCCCGTCGCGGAAGCCTTGCTGTCGTCGGTCTGGTCTGGCATCGGATTCCCCCCACTGCGTCACGAATCGGCACGGCCTACGGCCGACGCGGCAGCTGACAGATTGCTGCAACGCCCCACCTCCCAGCGACGCCCTGTCGGCGAAACCAGCTATGCGGCCGTGACCCTTTTTTCGTTGACCGCAAGTGATAAACATATAATCATATAACATCAAGTAGCCGCCGGTGCTCTTGGGGCCGAAGAGATCGAGGCCCGTTTCACGGCGGCGACGCGACCGATGACTGGCAGCGCCCCGCCACCGGCGCCACGCCGCAACAAGGCATTCAACCGAAACGGAGGAACTCGATGAAATACCTTGCAGTCCTGGCGAGTGTCGCCATCGGACTAACTGCAGGAAGCGCCTTGGCGCGCGACCTGGTGGTGGTCGGCTGGGGAGGCGCGCACAGCGCCGCGATGGAAAAGGCCTTCAATGAGCCGTTCGCGGCGGCTCACGGCATCTCCATCAAGATGGAGAACTATACGGGCGGCCTCGCGCAGGTCATGGCCCAGGTCGAGAGCAACAACGTGCTGTGGGATGTGCTGGAAGCCAACCCGCCAGAGGCCGCGATCGGATGCCGGGACGACCTGCTGGAGCGTTTCCCGCTCGACACCCTGCCGCCCGGCGCGGACGGCACGCCGGCCGCGGAGGACTTCTACCCCGGCACGCTGCACGAATGCGGCGTCGGAAGCGCGATCTATTCCTGGCTGCTGGCCTACGATCCCAAGCACTTCTCGGGTGAGGAGCCGACCAGCGTCACCGATCTGTTCAACCCCGAGAAGTTCCCAGTCCGCCGCGGCTTCCTCAAGGCCGCTCGCGGCACGCTGGAAATCGCCCTGATGAGCGACGGCGTCGCCAAGGATCAGATCTACGAGGTGCTGAAGACCCCCGAGGGCGTCGAGCGCGCCTTGGCCGTCCTCGACCGCGTGAAGGACCTGTCGGTCTGGTTTGACACCTCCGCCCAGGGCACGCAGTTGCTCGCCGACGGCGAAGTGGCCATGATTATCGGCCACAACGGTCGCTTCCACCAGGCAATCGAGGTCGAGAACCAGCCGTTCAAGCTGGCCTGGGGCGACCAGCTGTGGACGACCGGCATGGTCATCATTCCGAAGGGGACGCCGCTCCGCGACCTGGCCTTCGAATATGTCCGCTTCGCGCAGTCGTCGGAAGGGCAGGCAGCCTTCACCAACATGATGCCCTACGCGCCGGCCCGGCGTTCGGCGATGGCGCTGGTCGACCCCAAGATGTATCCCTATCTGTCGACCTACGAGCCGAATTTCGCCACGGCCATGCAGCACGACACGGACTTCTGGACCGAATACGGCGATGCTGTGAACGAGCAGTTCAACAACTGGCTGGCGCGCTGATCGCCTGAGCCATGACGACGGAGAGTGGCGACCCCATGGGTTGCCGCTTTCGTGTTTCAGCCGGCCCGATCAGGCAGCGGGTCCGGCTTCGCTACAGGCAGGGAATGCCACACCTGCCGCGGAAAGCGGGATACCTCAGCGAGGCTCGGACGGCCCCCGCGATCAACGCCCTGCTCAGCCTTTCGGCCCCATCGCCTTCAGCTTGTACTCGCCCATGTCGTTCCAGACCTGCTGGCGCCAGATCTTGCCGCCCCGCAGGTCGAACAGGTCGATGAAACGAATCCCGTCAAAGGCCGAGCCGTCCAGCCACTCGCCAAAAAGCACGCCCGCGATCAGCACGCAGTCGTCCTCTCCGGACCGCCAGCTGTCCCGGCGCTCGAAGCGCTTGCCGACGAAGCGGTAGCGCCCCGCCGCCGCCTCGACCATCGCCTCGAGGCTGCTGAAGCGGTGGCCACCGGGAAAGACCATTTCCAGCGCCTCCACCGCAACGAAGCTACGTGCCAGGTCGAAGTCGCGTCTTTCCATGGCCGTCAGAAAGGCCTCGCAGGTGGCAATGGCGGTCGCCCGTTCAGTCATCGGTTTCTCTCTGGTGTGGATAGTGCATGCGGGTTGCGATAGGACTTTACAAATGGCATAAAGAGATAACAATGCAAAATTATGGTGACCGTACGACCGTGCTGCGCATAATGCGGTCGGCCGGCGGTCGGCCAAGATATGGGGGAAATCATCATGGAAACGTCATCGCTGACGGCGCGCCAGCTGTACGAACATGCCAAGGCCAACCCGACGCGACGCCGCTTCGGCTTTGGTCGCAAGCCCATGCTGATCAACATCGACCTGCAGTTGTCCTATACCGGCGTGGGTGAGTTCGCGACGGCCTACGAGACCGATCCCAGGCAACTCGAATACGTCAATCGCCTGGCCACGCTGGCCCGCACCAAGGGCCTGCCGCTGACCTGGACCTACGTCGCCTACATGGAGTCGGGCGAGGATTGCGGGGTCTGGGGCACGCGCACGGATACCCCCGATTCCCTGCAGAACATCAAGGTAGGCTCGCGCCGGGCGGAACTCGACCCGCGGCTGCAGGTCGACCGGGTGAAGGACATCATCATCAACAAGCGCATGGCCTCGGCCTTCCACGAGACCAACCTGCAATCGCTGATGGTCTGGCACCAGTGCGACACGGTGGTGCTGACGGGCGGCTCGACCTCGGGCTGCGTACGCGCCACCGTGGTAGACGCAATTTCGCGCGGCTATCGCGTGATCGTTCCCGAGGAATGCGTGGCCGACAAGCACGAGAGCCCGCACTTCGCCAATCTCTACGACATCTCGGTGAAGTATGGCGACGTGATCCCGGTGGCCGAAACGATTGCCTGGTACGAAGCCTATCAACCCGAGGGCCGCTGACATGGCCGAGGAGATGCGGGAGGATCTGGGGCTCTACGACTATCTGCCGTGGCCGGGGCGGCCGAAGATCACCTGGCCGGGCAACAAGAAACTGGCGGTCTGGATCGCGCCGAACATCGAGTTCTACGAGTACGACCCGCCGGACAATCCGACGCGTACTCCGTGGGGGCGACCGAACCCCGACGTCCTGCAATACTCCCATCGC
>NZ_DASWVV010000081.1:0-3747 GCF_036406155.1 Devosia sp.
CAGATGAGAGCGCACTGTATGCTCGGAGATGTCGAGCTCGCGAGCGATCTCCTTCGGGCAGAGCCCGTCCGACAGCAAGCCGAGGACATCGCTTTCGCACTGGGTGAGATCGAAGGCCTCGCAGACCGCCCCCATGTGCTCGCTGGCCGGCATGGGATCCCCCTGAAGCACCAAGAGGGCGCGATCCAGGCCGGGCGCAGCGAATAGGTCGGCCGCCCGCCAGTCACTGTCCATGAGCCGGACGACGATGCGGGTCCGGTCCGCCCGGTTGGACCGCCTCCGGTCGAGCAGCCGCTCGAGCGCGCGTTCCAGCGCGCGATTGCTGGCGAGGCAGCCAAGCTTCAGGCGCCCTCCGGGGGCGCTGACGGCGCCGCGGCTGAGCAGCGCCTCGGCCGCCGCGTTCCGCGACAGCACGCGTCCGTCGAAACTGAGTTCGAACCGGGGCTCCAGCTGCAGCCAACCCCATGGGGACGGCGCCGGATCGGAGTCGTACGTCTCGGCCATGGACACGATCCGCCCTAACGACGAGGCGGCCTCTCTCCCCGCGCACCATCGAACCGCCCGCCTCCCGCGTCGATAACCTGGTATATGAAATGAGAGGTCAGCGGAGTGTGCGCCTGGCCGGCGGCGCCGGTCAGAGTCCTTCCCTAAGACGCCCGCCCAGCGGCCGCAGCACGGAGACGACCTCTCGCCGCATCAGCTGCAGGGCCAGCCGGGATGACGGCGCGGCCCGGCCGAACCGCCACTAAGACAGCCGACGTGAAGGCCAGAAGTCCGAGGCGCCGCCCTCAGGCGACGGCGCGCAGCCGATTCTGCCTGGCGCGAGGGCGCCGAACTGAGCCAGCGCCGCAAACATGCGACGAAGGTCCGCCAATGAGGCGTTGCGAAGTTCGGGTGGACGCCTGCAGCGCGGCGATGTCTTCGCTTCGGCGGAGGCGTCGAGAGAGCAGAGCAAGGCTAGATTGGGCTTAGGTCGGCACCCGAAGATCCTGGCCAAACTTGCCGAGTGACGACTTGAGCGGCGAGCCGCTCTGGATCGGTCCGGAGCAGGTGGTCGAACTCCGCGTCGACAGCACGGAGGCGGCCTCATGCACACGATCCGCGTGACGCCCACCGACGGGGGGTGGGTTGACGGCTAAGCCCGGGCTTGGTGCAGCGCAAGCCGCCACAAGGCTCGTCAGGAGGGCGAAGAATGTCGGCGACCGAACCATCGCAGCCTTCCGCTTTTGCTTTCCGTAGATGGTGCGCCGTCATCCTTGCGGTCGGGTGATCGAGCGCGGTTAAGCTTGCAGGCGCAGCGGTGCGGCCTCCCCGGCAGGGTACCCAGCTGCGCCGCCCGTTGGTGGGCTCGTGTCGGCGATGCGCCAGTTTCAGACCTTCAGGCGGAAGGACAAGCGGACCTTCTGCGGGGGCGGAGCAGGCCCCCGCAAGCGCCTACATCCTCGCAGATCGCAGGCCGTCGCCGGTCTCAGCGAAGGCGCGTGACGACGAATCCGCCCTCTCTCGCTTCGGCGCGCCAGTCGCTGCCGGGCGCATGCTTGCGCAAAGTGGCGAAACCAATCCTCGATCTGCTGACGAACCACGAGGCTCCGGGACGGAGCTTGAGCAGGCGCTCGGTGACGGGGTCGCAGGGCTTGGGCATCAGGGAGTTCCGGGAAAGCGCCGCCCGGAAGGCTCGACGCTTCCGGGCGGCAGTTCGGGCGGGCCGGTCCTCGCGAGGGCGAGAGGCCGCCCGGGAGGGACCTATTTCATCGTCGGGATGACGAAGGCGCTGTCCTCGACGGCGCCTTCCGGCCAGCGGGCGGTGATCGTCTTCACCTTGGTGTAGAACTTCACCCCTTCCATGCCGTGCTGGTTGGTGTCGCCGAAGGCGCTGCGCTTCCAGCCGCCGAAGGTGTGGTAGGCCACCGGCACCGGGATCGGCACGTTGATCCCCACCATGCCGACGTTGACGCGGCTGGCGAACTCGCGTGCGGCCCGGCCGTTGCGGGTGAAGATCGCCACGCCGTTGCCGTACTGGTGCTCGGACGGCAGGCGCAGGGCCTCCTCGAAGGTCTCGGCCCGCACGATCTGCAGGACGGGCCCGAAGATCTCTTCCTGGTAGGTCTTCATCGAAGGCTTCACCTGGTCGAACAGGCTGGGGCCGATGAAGTAGCCCTTCTCATAGCCCTGCAGGCTGAAGCCGCGGCCGTCGACGACCAGCTCGGCGCCTTCGTCCACGCCCATCTGGATGTAGTCGCTGACCCGCTTCTTGTGGGCCTCCGACACCACCGGGCCGTACTGCGCGGCGGGGTCGGTCGATAGGCCGACCTTCAGGGTGTCGATCTCGGCCAGCACGCGCTCGCGCAGCTCGTCGGCGGTCTTCCTGCCCACCGGCACGACCACCGGCAGGGCCATGCAGCGCTCGCCGGCCGAGCCGTAGGCGGCGCCGATCAGGTCCTTGGTCGCCTGCTCCAGGTCGGCGTCGGGCAGGATGATGCCGTGGTTCTTGGCCCCGCCCATGGCCTGGACCCGCTTACCCGCAGCCGTGCCGCGGCTGTAGACGTAGTGGGCGATGTCGGACGAGCCCACGAAGCTCACCGCCTTGATGTCGGCGTGGTCGAGGATGGCGTCCACCGCGACCTTGTCGCCGTGCACGACGTTCAGCACGCCCGCGGGCGCGCCGGCCTCCATCATCAGCTCGGCCAGGCGCACCGGCACCGTCGGATCCTTCTCCGACGGCTTCAGGATGAAGCTGTTGCCCGTCGCGATGGCGATGCCGAACATCCACATCGGGATCATGGCCGGGAAGTTGAACGGGGTGATCCCCGCGCAGACGCCCAGCGGCTGGCGCATCGAATAGACGTCGATCCCGGGGCCCGCGCCCTCGGTGTACTCGCCCTTCAGCACGTGCGGGATGCCGCAGGCGAATTCGATGACCTCCAGGCCGCGCTGGATGTCGCCCTTGGAGTCGGCGATCACCTTGCCGTGCTCGGACGACAGGACCTCGGCCAGCTCGTCCATGCGGGCTTCCACCAGCCGCTTGAACTCGAACATGACCCGGGCGCGCCGCTGCGGGTTGACCAGGGCCCAGGTCTGCTGCGCCCGCAGCGCCGACTGGACCGCCTTGTCGAGCTCGGCCTCGGTCGCCAGGGCGACGCGGGCCTGCACCTCGCCGGTGTTGGGGTTGAACACGTCGCCGAAGCGGCCGGACTGGCCTGCAACGGGCGCGCCGTCGATGAAATGGGTGATGTCTCGCATGGCCGGCGTTCTACGCCCAACGCCCCGGAGCGCCTAGCTTCCGTTGCGGGAGGCGCCGCCCGGCGCTTGCCCGCGAGCGGGACGGCGGCGCATGTTCCGCCCATGACCGCGTTGAGCCACGCCCCGGCCCTGGCCCGCCCGAGGGGCGCCGACCACATCGTGGACGCCCTGATCGCCGAGCGCGCGCCGAAGCTGTCGGGCTCGGCCGCCTGGCCCGTGCTGCGCCCGCTGCTCTACGCCCTGCTGGACTACGGCAAGGCGCGGCGGATGGCCGACGCGATCGCCCCGCTGCCCGGACGCGCGGCCCTGGAGCACGTCTCCGAGCTGCTGTCGGTGCAGGTGGCGGCCAGCGGACTCGACCGCGTCCCCGCGCAGGGCCGGGCGATCGTGGTCTGCAACCACCCCACCGGCATCGCCGACGGCGTGGCCGTCTACGACGCGCTGAAGGCCCTTCGCCCCGACATCTGCTTCTACGCCAACGCCGACGCCCACCGGGTCTGCCCCGGC
>NZ_DASWVV010000082.1:0-19610 GCF_036406155.1 Devosia sp.
CATCGGCGGCGTCGGCATCGGCCGCGCCGATCTCGACGAAACTGTAGGCCAGCGGGCGTCCGGCGCCACCGCGCACGGCGGCCGGCAGCCCGTCCATCAGGCCGGCGTCCCGCGCCAGCCGCTGCACCCACTCATCCAGCACCTCGATGGCCACCGGCTCATGCTGCAGCAGGGCCGGTCCCGCCGCCAGGGCATGCGCGAAACTGTCGAACGCCAGTACCACGAGCCGCTTGTGCACCAGCCGCGGCACGAGGCGCAGCCGCACCCGCGTCACCAGCCCGAGCGTGCCTTCGGCGCCGACGAACAGGCGCCACCATTCGAGCCGATCTGGCGCGGGCCGCGCGCGCTCGAGGTCGTAGCCGGTGAAGCGGCGGGGAATTGCGGGGACGCGGGCGAGCAGCGCCGCCCGGCCGCTGTCGCAGGCCGACGCGACCCGCTGCAGCAGCGGGGCGGCCCATTCCGGCGTCGGCGCAGAACTGTCCAGCATCCTGCCGCCGGCCAGCGCAACTTCGAGGCCGAGCACGTTGTCGCTTGTCTTGCCGTAGACGCGCGAGCCCTTGCCCGACGCGTCGGTGCCGACCATGCCGCCGATGGTGCAGCGGTTCGATGTCGAGGTGTCGGGCGCGAAGAACAGGCCGGTGCCGGCCAGGCGCGCATTGAGGTCGTCGAGGACGATGCCGGGCTCGACGTCGACCCAGCGCTCGGCGACGTTCACCTCCAGAATACGCGTCATGTAGCGCTGGAAATTGACGATCACGCCGGTGTTGAGGCTCTGCCCGTTGGTGCCGGTTCCCCCGCCGCGAGCCGTGACCGGCAGGCCGGCGTAGTCCGGGTGGTCGAGCAGCGCCAGCAGCGTTGCGACGTCGGCAGCGTCGCGCGGCGAGACCACCATTTCGGGGGTGATTTCGTAGACGCTGTTATCGGTCGAGGTGGCGGCCAGAGTGGCGCTGTCGGCGGCGATGTCCCCGCGGAACCCAGCCGAACGCAGGGCTGTGCCGAGGGCGCCGGCACGGTCCCGCGCAGGTGGGTTGGCTACTGGTCTCGACATGAGGTTCTCGGCGATGGGGGCAGTTTGGGTGCGGCGATTGAAGCACGCGCAACGATTTCGTAGAATTAGAATGAAATGAACCTTCATTCGCGAAATACGAACATCGGACTGCGCCACCTGCGGGCGGCGCTCATGGTCTGGGAGGAGCAGTCCTTCATCCGCGCCGCCAGCCGGCTGGGCGTCGTGCCTTCGGCCCTGACCGAAACCATCCGGCAGCTGGAGGAGGAAGCCGGGGTCGTCTTGTTCGATCGCCGGCTGCGCCCAATCGCGGCGACCGAGAGCGGCATCGAGTTCCTTGAGGAGGCGCGCGCGATCGTCGCCCGTTTCGATCTCGCCCTCGACGATCTGCGGCGGACTGGTGGCCTGCTGCGCGGCCGCGTGACGGTGGGTGCGGCGCCCTCGCTCGTCCTCAATTTCCTTGTGCCGGCCCTCGCCGAATTCCGTCGCCGGCACGCCGGGATCGACATCGTGGTGCATGACGATGTCGCCGAGCGCATCGGCGCGCTGGTGCTGGATCGGATCCTGGATTTCGGCATCGCCGCCCGCTGGCACGCCACCCCCGCGCTCAGCTACGAGCCGTTCGCCGGCGACCGCGTCGGGCTGGTCTGCCACCGCGCGCATCCGCTGGCGCAAGCCGGGCAGGTGCGCCTTGCCGATATCGATCCGGCACAGATCATCAGCCTGCAGCCGGAAACCGGCATCGCCAAGCTGTTGGCGGAATCCGGGCAGGTGCCGCCCGCCTTGCTCTCCGGCCGGCTGCGCGCCTACAGCACCATCTCGCAACTGACCCTGGTCTCGCAGGGCGCCGGGGTGGCGCTGATGCCCGCGTTCGCCGCATCGGTGATCCAGAGCGACGCGCTTACGGTGTGCCCGATCGCCGACCTCGACCTGACCCGGCAGCTGTTTCTGATCACGCGCAGCAAGGCGACACTGTCGACCGCCGCCGCCCGGCTTCTGGACCACGTGCGGAAATGCCGCGCCGCCGCCGGCTAGAGGTGGCGGAAGCTGGGCGGAAACAACGGCTCGGCCTCGCTGGGGCGGTAGTCGCGTTCGGCATAGGCCGCCTTCATGACGTCGAAATGCGCCTGCGCGCGCCGGCGCAGATCGGCCGCGTCCACGCCGGGAAGTTCCCCGTCCTCGACCACCGTGCGGCCGTTGACAACGACGGTGCGCACGTTCTCGCCGGTGCAATTCATCAGCAATGTGCGGATCGGATCGTCGACGGGGCCGACCCGCGGCGCATCGAGGTCGACGACGATCAGATCGGCGAGGCAGCCCGGCGCGAGCCGCCCGAGGTCGTCGCGGCGCAGCGCGGCGGCCCCACCCAGCGTCGCGGCGCGATAGAGATCGGCCGCCGCCCCGGCATCGAGCCGGCCGTCGATCCACCGGGCGAGGGTCGATCCGTATTCCATGTTGCGGATCATGTCGGGCGGATAGCTGTCCGTCCCGAGCGCCAGGGTGACGCCGGCACGCCGGTAGCGATCAAAGGATTCGAGCGCGCTGCCGTAGCGCAGCGACGTCATCGGGCAGTGCACGACGCTGACGCCGGCGCCGGCCAGCGTCTCCAATTCGCCGGCATAGGGGTGCGGATTGCGGCTGTGGCCGCCGATATAGATGCCATGCGCGATCAGCAGTTGCGTCTCGAGCAGGCCGGTGTCGGCCAGCAGCTGCACCGGCGTCTTGCCGTGCTGCGCCTGCAACAGCTGCAGCTCCAGCGTGCCCTGCAGGCAATGCACCCGCACCGGGCAGCCCAGCTCGCGCGCCGCCGCCGCCGTCGCCCGCATGATGTCGAGGCTCAGCGTTTCCAGCCGGCACGGCAGCAGGCAGGCACGGACCAGGTCGTCCTCGCTGCGCGAGAAGTCGCGGGCGAAGCGCACCGCCTCCTGGAAGCCCCGCTGCCCTTCGGCCTCGTCCCACAGGACGTCGCGGCGTCCGTCGGCGCGGGCCACGTTAACCCCGCAGCGATAGGACGGGCCCAGATAGGCGCGCAGCCCCAGGCGCCTCGCGAGAGCCGCCGCCGCCGCCATCTCGTCATAGGTTTCCGCCCAGGCGCTGTGGGTCTCGGCGGCGATCGACATCGCCGTGGTGATGCCGTTGCGCAGCAGCTGGCAGAAGGCGAACTCGCGCTTCACGTCGCGCTCGGCGGGCGAGAAGACATCGCGCCGCCGGTGACGGAAATAGTCCTCCGACCATTGCAGGCGCAGGAGGTTGGCCGGTGTCTGCCAGCAGTCGATGAGCGCGTGGTCGATGTCGGCCAGAGCGTCGAGATCGATGAAACCAGGCCCGACAATGGCGTTGCCGGCGTCGATGACCCGGTCGGCCGGGCCGTCATAGCCGCGCCCGACGAAGCGGATCCGCGCGTCCTCGTAGACCACCTCGCCATCGGCGATGATGGCGTGGTCCCCATCGGCATAGCCGATGACCCAGGCGGCCCTGACGAGCGTGATCACGACGCCTCCGGCCAGTGCATGCTGAGGGGGCGACTCATCGCAATTTCTCCCGCGTCCACTCGAGCATGGGCTGCAGCCGTTCCGCCGGCGAGGCCTGCCCGGCGTGCCGGCCGGCCGTCTCGGCACGTGCGGCGGCGCCGGCGAGGAAACCGAGCTCGGCGACCGCGAGCCCCGGAGCGTGCGCCTGCCACTCGGGCTCGAAGAGCGGCATGTCGAACTCGCCCCGGTGCAGATCGATCCAGCAGGCGGCGCCGGCAAACGACGCCAGCAGCACGGGCCAGTCGACCACCCCCTCGCCCATGGGGCACAGGACCCGCCGCACGCCCCGCCCGGTCCAGCGGATGTCGCAGTCGTCGAGATGCACCTGCCGGACATGGGGGGCGAGGCGCCGAGCCGCGGGGAGCGGCGCCTCGCCGCGCACCACGACGTTCACCGGATCGAATGCCACGCCGAGGACGTCGGGCCCGACGGCTTCGATCAGGGCGACGATTTCGGCACTGGTGATCTCCTCGTGCGTCTTGACCAGCAAGCTCATGCCGCGCTCGCGCAGCGCGGGCGCGAGTTCGCGCAGCACGGCGGCGACGTGGGCAAGCTGGTCGGCCCAGGCGAGGCCGGCGTAGAGGCGATCCTCGATGGTGCCGACGTAGAAATACGGCGTGCGCGCCCCGAGCAGGGCGGCCGCGTCCAGCAGGCGGAGCAGGCCGGCGCGCAAGTCGCCTCCCCCGGCGTCGACGATGCGCGCGACGCGCTCGGGCCGGGCCACGTTGAGACTGCCAAGGCCGCAGCCCAACGCCAGCCCAAGAGCATCGGCGTCCGCCTTGAACGCGGCCAGCTCGTCGCGGTCGAGGCCGGGGCTGATCTCGAACGGGGAACCGAACATCAGCCCGGACAGGCCCAGTCCCGCCGTCGCGGCAAGATCCGCGCGCGGGTCATGCCCGAAGCCCGGCACATTGCCGCGCACGAGACCGGTCATGCAGCGACGGCCCGCAGCGGCAGCCGCTGTGCCGCGCACACCTCGCGAATATGGGCGGCCGACTGCTCGATATAGGCGACCGCCTCATCGTAATGGAAGTTCTGTTCGGCCCACGCCGCCCAGCTCGGCCGGTCCATCATGCCCTCGGCCTGCATGCGCTGCCTGTAACGCTGCACCATGTCGAGATAGGCCGCGTATTCCTCCGCCGTGAGGTCGGGATGGGCCGCCAGCCAGTCGGGGTCGCTGATCTCCATGACGAGGCGGGCAAAGCGCCGCGGCCGGTCGGAGAAGGACTCGTAGTTCTCGATGGTCAGGTTGAGCTCGGGCCTCGCGGCCGCGAGGATCGGCAGGATCGCACCGAAGTCCACGACCCCCTTGCCGCAGGGCCGCATCTGGAAGTCGAGTATGTCACCGTCATAGGCCACCAGCGCATCCTTGACGTGGGTCTGGCGGACATAGGGGGCGACGCGCTTCGCCGCCCATACCGGGTGTTCGGCGCGCTGCAGGACATTGGCGGTATCGAAGACGATCCCGGTGACGTCGGGCCCGACGCTCTCGACCAGCCGCACCACCTCGAATGAGGTGATTTCCTCGTGCGTCTCGATATTGATGTGAATGCCCAAATCGCGGGCGATCGGCGCCAGCTTGCGCAGGAAGCTTTCGGTCGCGCGCAGCTGCTCGTCCCAGGAGACGTCGGTGCGGAACCGGTCATAGGCATAGCGGCCGACATAGGCGACCTTGTAGTTGGCAGTGCCGACCCACAGCTCCCGGCAATCGATCGCCGCGCAGGCCTCCATCATGCGGCGGAATCCGAGGACGATGTCGCCGTCCCCGATCTGGCGCAGTTCCGGCGCCTCCGGGGTGGCGTACGGGTTGACCTTGCCCAGGCCGGTCTCGAGATACATGTCGAGTTCGTCGGCGCGCTGTCTTATCGCCCGCAGATAGCCGCCATCCAGCGTCGGGCTCATGTCGAGGACGGTGCGGAAGAACAGCCCGTCCAGGCCCAGTTGCTTGCCATGATCAAGGCTGGCAACCGGCCCGCGCTTGGCCGCCTCCGGAATCTTGCGCCCGTCAACTCCAAGTCTCATGTCGTTCCTCCGGCAGCTATGCCTGTGTTGCGGGACTGTGTCGCCGGCTCGCCCGGTGGGCCCGCGCGACCTGCGGGTCGGGCGTCGGCACCGCCGCGATCAGGGCCCGGGTGTAGGGGTCCTGCGGCGCATCGAAGATGGCATTGCGGTCGCCGGTCTCGACGATCCGGCCCTTGTGCAGGACCACGATGGATTCGCACAGGTGCCGGAC
This sequence comes from Devosia sp., assembly GCF_036406155.1. GTDB lineage: Bacteria > Pseudomonadota > Alphaproteobacteria > Rhizobiales > Devosiaceae > Devosia_A. The sequence continues at coordinate 5,771 of NZ_DASWVV010000082.1, forward strand.
CACAGCGAGGTCATGGGCGACGAAGATGATTGCCAGGTTGAGCTGGCGCTGCAGATCCTGCAGCAGATTGATCACCTGAGCCTGCACCGACACGTCCAGCGCGGCCACGGGCTCGTCGCAGACCAGGATGCGCGGACCGATGACGAGGGCGCGCGCAATGGCGATGCGCTGGCGCTGTCCCCCCGAGAACGAGCGCGGGTAGCGGTCCATGTCCGCCGGGTTGAGGCCGACCATCTGCATCATCTCGGCGACGCGCTCGCGACGGGCCGCCGCCGTCGCGGCCAGCCTGTGCACCAGCAGGCCCTCGCCGATCAGTTCGCCGACGCTCATCCGCGGATTGAGGCTGCCATAGGGGTCCTGGAACACCATCTGGACTTCGCGCCGGAAGCGGCGGAGGTCGGCGCCCCGGGCCTGCACGACGTCGATGCCGTCATAGACGATCCGACCCTGCTCCGGCTTGATCAGCCGCAGCAGGCACTTGGCGATGGTGGACTTGCCCGAGCCGGATTCGCCGACCAGGCCGAGGGCGTCGCCCTGGTTCACCGACAGCGAGATGTCGTGCAGCACCTGGGTCGAGCTGCGGCGTCCCGTCTTGTACGACTTGTCGAGATGTTCGACCGATAGCAGCATGCTCAACGCTCGCCTGAACTGTAGAGGTGACACGCCACCCGGCCGGCGCCGGAGGGCACAAGCGCCGGCTGCCGCAGGGCGCATGGGGCGAATTTGTGGCCGCAGCGCGGATGGAAGGCGCAGCCTTCCGGGCGGGCGAAGATGGGCGGCGGCGCACCCGGTATGGCGAACAGCCGTTCGCTGACGCGATCGATCCGCGGCACCGCCTGGATCAATCCCTGCGTGTAGGGATGCTGCGGGGCGGCGAAGATGTCGTCGACCGCGGCATCCTCGACGATCCGGCCCGAATACATGACGATGACGCGGTCGGTGAAACCGGCGACGACCCCCAAATCGTGGGTGATGAACAGCACGGCGAGGCCGCGGCGCCGCGAGACGTCGTCGAGGACATCCAGCACCTGTTCCTGCACCCGCACGTCAAGGGCCGTGGTCGGCTCGTCGGCGATGAGCAGCTTGGGCTCGGCCACGATGGCCATTGCCAGCACCACGCGCTGCCGCATGCCGCCGGAGAACTCGTGCGGGTAGGAGTCGAGCCGCTCCGCCGCCCGGTCGACCCCCAGTTCATCGAGCGTCGCGAGGGCACGCTTGCGGGCCTGCTGCCGGTCGACGCCGCGGATGCGCAGCGTCTCGGCCACCTGGTCGCCGATGGTCATGAGCGGGTCGAGGAAGCTCATCGGGTCCTGGAACACCATGCCGATGGTGCCGCCGCGATAGCGGTTCATTTCCTTCTCGGACAGGCGCTGCAAATCGACGCCGTCGAAGGTCAGCTCGCCGGACAGCCTGGCCTTGCGGTCGAGGCGCATGAGGGCGCGGGCCGTCACCGACTTGCCGGACCCCGACTCCCCGACCAGGGCGACCCGCTCGCCGGCGCGGATGTCGAAATCCAGCCCGTCGACGATCCGCACGCTGTTCTTGCCGGCAAGCTGCATGTCCACGGTGAGGCCGCGCGCGGTGAGCAGCGGCCCGCCTGCGGCCGGCGTCGGGCCGGACGTGGCGAGGGAGCCGTGCAGGCCAAGTTGTGCCATCGTCATCTCAGACCTCCCGCAGCGAGGGATCGTTGCGAACCTGGATGATGTCGCCCAGCAGCCCGAAGGCGATCGAGGTGACCGCCACGGCCACGCCGGGTGCGACGACGGTCCACCATGCGGTCGCCACGTAGCTGCGCCCGGCGGCGATCATCGCCCCCCACTCGGCGCTGGGCGGCTGCGCGCCGACCCCGATGAAACTCAAGCCCGCAAGGACCAGCACCGTCGTGCTGACGTCGCCGGCCCATTTCACGATGAGCACGTCGAGGGAGTTGGGCAGGACGTGGCGCGTCATCAGGCGCCACTTGGAAACCCCGAGAACCTGGGCTCCCGACACGAACTGGGCCTCGCTGGTCTGCCGGATCACGGCCCGCAGGATGCGGGCCGTGATCGGCCAGCCGGTCAGCGACATGGCGATGATGGCCGATTGCAGGCTGGCGCCGAGAGCGGCGGCGAGCCCGAGCGCCACGATCATGCCCGGCAGCGCCATGCCAAGGTCGGTGATGCGCATCAGCGTCTCGTCGAGCCAGCGCGGTCCGGCGGCGGCGATCGTGGCCACGGCGACGCCGATCATGGAATAGAGCGTGACGACGAGCAGGGCCGACAGCAGCGTGGCGCGCGCGCCTACGACCACCCGCCAGAACACGTCGCGCCCCTGGTCGTCCGTACCCAGCCAGTGTTCGGCGCTCGGGGGCTGCAAGGCATTGAGGATGTCGGAGGTATAGACCGTGTCGGGGGCGAGCGCCGGGCCGACCGCCACCATCGCCCCGAGCAGCAGCAACAGTACCAGCACAAAGCTCTCGAGGGGCGAAAGCGCCAGGGCGCGGGTTGCCTTCGGGCGGGAGGTAACAGCCATCAGCTTCCCCTCAGTTTCCCAGTTGCGCCGCGCGCACGCGCGGGTCGACGACCAGTTGCAGCAGGTCGACGATCAGGTTGGCGATGCACACCACGGCACCGATGAAGATGACCGAGCCGAGCACGGCAAAGCTGTCCTTCTGTGCCACGGCATTGAACATGTAGGCCCCCACGCCCTTGCGGGCGAACACGGACTCGATCAGCACGGATGAGCCGACCATGGCGCCGAACTGCGTGCCCGCGAGCGCCAGCGTCGCCGTGACGCTGTTGGGCACGGCATGGCGCAGCAGCACGCGTCTGGCAGTCGCGCCCTTGGCCCGAACCGCCATCATGAAATCGCTGGTCAGCACCCCCAGCAGCGAGGCGCGCAGGGCGCGGAAGATCTGGGTGCTGAACAGGGCGGCCAGCGCCACCGCCGGCAGGGCGATGTGCCTGAGCGCGTCTCCCAGCGCCGCCCAGTCCAGCGCCAGCAGGGCATCGAGGGTTGCCGCACCGGTCGTGACCGGTGCGGCCATGCCATAGGCGTTGTGCCCGGAGATCGGCAGTAGCCGCCACACCGTGCCGAGCAGGTACTGCAGCATCAGGGCGAGCCAGAACACCGGCAGCCCGCCCAGGATCACAGCCATGAAGCGGCTGCTGCCGTCGAACGCGCCGCCGCGCTTGTTGGCCGCCACGATGGCGCTGGGCACGGCGACGGCGAGGTTGACCAGCATGGCGAACGACACCAGCTCGAGCGTGCTGGGAAACACGGCGACCAGGTCGTTCAACACCGGCTGGAAGGTGCTGGTCGACACGCCCAGATCGCCCTTCACGAGGCGGGAGAGGAACAGCAGGTACTGGACGATCACCGGAGCATCCAGTCCCAGCCGTTGCCGCGCCGCCTCGATCTGTTCGGGCGAGGCTTCCGCCCCGACCGCCATCTGGGCCTCGTCGCCCGGCAGCAACTTGATCATGAGGAAGACGAGACTGGCCAGACCCAACAGGGTCAGGAGGGTCTGGCCCAGGCGCATCAGCAGGAACCGTAGGATGGAGCGGACCGCCATCTCGTCACCTCACTTGTGCGATCAGGACTTCGGTGCAAGCCGGACGTCGGCGAGCGAGATCGACGAACTGGTCGGGCTCGCGACCGGAGCCTCCACCTTCTCGGGATAGTACACCGCCGGCTTCCTCAGCGTGTACATGTCGATCATCACGGCGTCGTCGTACAGGATCGTCTGCACCTGCTTGTAGATCTCGCAGCGACGGCTCTCGTCCGGTTCGGCCAGGGCCGCATCGAGGAGTGCGTCGACGTCCGGATTCGAATAGCCCGTGCGGTTGGTGCCGATCGCGTTCGAATGATAGCCCTTGACCAGCACGATGCCCGGATCGGGGAACTGCGCAAAATCCTCGAGCAGCATCATCTGCGGGATCATCTCCGGATCCTTGAGGCTGGCGAGGTAGTTCGGGAAGGCAATCGGCTCCAGTTCGAGCTGCACCCCCACGTCGCGCATATTGGACTGGAACAGCGTCGCTTCCTGCTTTTGCGCGTCGAACGCCGGCTGGAAGTTCATCTTGAGGGTGACCCCGTCAAGCGACAGTTCCGCAAGCGCCGCCTTGGCCGCCTCGAGGTCGCGCTTGGCGGCCGGCAGGTCGGGGCGGCAATTGAGCGGCGTCGGCAGCGGCCCGTTGGCGATCACGCCGTTGTTGCCGCGGATGCTGGCCAGCCCGCCCTCATAGTCGTAGACGAGCCGCAGGGCCCGGCGCAGGCGCTTGTCGGCGGTCGGCCCAACGCGTGTATTGAACAGGATCTCGGTCTGCACCGGGCTTTGCAGCAGGGCCACCTTCAGCGCCGGATTGGAGGCCAGCGCCGCCGCGTCGCGGTCGGCCATGGCAAGTCCGATGTCGATATTGCCGGCCAGCAGTTCGTCGCGGCGGGTCGCCCCCTCGTCGATGCGGCGATACACCAGCGCCTCGGGGCGGCGCTCGACCTGCTCCCAGTAGCCATCGAAGCGCGAGAAGCTGACGTCCTGCGCCGTGATGCCGTCGAGGACGTAGGGACCGCTGCCGGCGTCGTTGCCCTGCAGCCAGCCCTGGCCGTCGTCGGCGCCGAGATTGGCCTCCACCAGTGCGGAGTTGAGGATGTAGATCTTGCTCAGCGAGCCGAGGAACAGCGAATACGGCTTGTTGAGGTTGATGGTCAGATGGGTGTCGTCGACCACCGTCGTCGATTCATAGCCCTCGATCAGCGAAGCGACGCCCGCCCCGAGCCGCTTGAGGCGGTCGAGCGTGTAGGCGACGTCCTTGGCCGTGAGGGGCGTCCCGTCGTGGAACTTCACGTCGGAGCGCAGGGTCATCGTGATCGACTTCACGTCGGGCGCGAGGGAAAATTCGGTCGCGAGACGCCCGACCAGCTTGCGCTCTGCGTCGTAGGTCACCAGCGTGTCGTAGACGGCGCTGGCGATCAGATTGGTCTGCGAGTAGTCGGCACGCATCGGATCGAGCGTGTTGATCTGCCCGGCCATGGCGACGATCACGGTGCTGGCGCGATCGGCCGCCGCGGCGCCGCCGGCCCAGCCGGTCGCCAGGGCGACCGTCAGCAGGGCGGTTGCCGCCAGCCTGCCCGGCCGGAACCGCAAGGATTTCAGTTGTTGCATTGGTAGTCCTCCCTTTTCAATGGAATGGGCTATGAGTTCGTATGCAATTCGGTCCCAGGCGACGGGACCGCAGGCCGCTGCGGCTTGCTCGCGGCAAACAACGACCCCCAGCGCGGCGCGGACGCAGCGGTGTCGAAGCCCAGTTCGCGCAGGATGCGCCAAACCGGGGCGGACACGGAATCGTATACGGGGATACCGAGTTCGGCCTCGAGCGGCGCACAGAGCGGCGCGCCCAGCATGTTGGTGCAGTAGAACACGATGGCGTCCGGCCGCGCCGCAGCGACCTGCCGCGCCATCTCGGCGAGCCGGCCGGCATCGAGCGTCGAATAGGCATAGTTGTCCACCAGCCCGGCGCCGGCGGTCGCCACCACCTCATAGCCGGCGGCCCGCCAGCCACCCGTGAGCCGCTCCAGGAACTCCGGCGCATAAGGCGTCACGAAAGCCACGCGGAAGGCATGCGCGGCGCGCAGCACGTCATCGAGAACGAGCGTCGACGTGTACATGCCCCGCCCGCTTTCGGCCGCAACCCGGCTGCACAGCTCGCGGTCCAGTTCGAATCCGATCGCGCCTCCCTTTGTGCCGTTCCAGCACAGCAGGTCGAGATGGGCGTGCGCCAGCAGCCGGGCGGCATCGCGCATTCCGTCCCAGTCATAGCTGTGCGGAAAGCGGTCGGTGCTGCCGAAGTAAGACAAGCGCGCAAAATGCGCCGAGACTTGGGCGTAATCGGCCACGATCGCCTGCGTCACCTGCTCGACGATCACGTTCGATGAGGGCGTAATCGTTCCGAACCGCCTCATGCCGTCTCTCCCACGACCCGCGCCCGATACCGGCCCTTGACCGGGTAGGCGAGCGCGCCAACTTCGTTCCTTTATGCTTATCAAAAATCCAAAGCTTTGCAATCATGCATACGCAAAAAAATACGCATTGACAGAAAAACGTATCCACTGCTACGCAAATCATGCCTTGGCCCGCGGCGCGAAAACGATGGGCCCGCCGCCTGTCAACGGGGGACTGCAATGCCGTGCCGGCCAAGACTGCTCGTGATCAATCCCAACACCTCCCCCGTGGTCACCCAGACCATTGACGCCTTGGCGCGCGAGGTGGCCGGCGAGGCTGCAGAGGTGACGACGGTCACCGCCGCCTTCGGCTACTCCTACCTGATGTCGCGCGCCGCAACCTCGATCGCGGCCCACGCCGTCCTCGATGGCGCCGCCCGCGCCCTGGCCGGCGGGCTCCGGCCGGATGCCGCGGTGATCGGCTGCTTCGGAGACCCGGGGCTCGAGGCGCTGGTCGAACTCCTCGACCTGCCGGTGACCGGGTTCGCCGAGGCCGGACTGCTCGCCGCCGCCGCGCTCCCGGGCAAATACACCATCGCTGTCTCGGGCAGCGCCTGGTGCGCCATGCTCGGGGAGCTGGTCGACCGCCTGGGCATTGCCGGCAATGTCGCGGCCATCGTGCCGATCGACGGCCACGAAGCGGATCCCGCAGCGCTGGCCGCGTTCGTGACTCGGCAGGCCGAGGCGACGGGCGCCGAGCGCGTCGTGCTGGGCGGCGCCGGCCTGATCCCCATCGTCCCGGCCGTGGTCGCCGCCGCCCGCGTCCCCGTCATCGATCCGCACCGCGAAGCCATCCGCAAGGCCCTGCGCCTGGTTCAGGCGGGGCGCGGGCCCGCCTCCGCCCCGCGCCCGCCCGAACGCCACCGCACCGTCGGGCTGTCGCCCGCACTGACGCAATTGTTGAACGGCGAACATCACGCCCCCCTGCAACCCTGAGGCCCGCCATGAGCGATCACGACAGCATCCCAGTGCGCGGGGTCGCGCATGTTGAGGGGCGCCATTCGGTCAGCCCCTTCAATTTCCGCCCGGAGATCACGGAGCAGTTCCACTTCCCCGAGCCGCTGGCGCTGATCGACAGCACCATCCGCAAGGTCATCTACACGGCGGGGCTGACCACCGGCATCCCCGAACTGCTGCAGATCGGGGAAATCCTGCAGGAGATCGGCGTCAAGGACGAAAGCCTCAACGTCTGGTGGTGGGGCGCCGACGAGCCGAACCCGGTCGAATGGGAGACGGTCCGTGCCTTCGCCAAGGCCGGCTTCGATTTCCACATCAACGTCTTTACCGACACGTTGGTGGGCAACGGCGTCGTGCCCTCGACCAGGATGCGGCGCACCGTGGACATGCTGGCGGAGGCCGGCATCAAGACCATCAATCCCGGCCTCATCGAGCCGCCGGACGCGGCGGCGGCGCAGCGGCAGGCCGACGAGTTCTTCGCCTTCGGCGACTACGCCAGGGCCCAGGGACTCGAATGGACGCTGACCATCGCGCATTGCGGCCGCCGCGACTTCGACAAGATGATCGCCGGCAGCAATGTGGCCATCGCCGCCGGCGCGCGGCGGCTCGACCCCATGGATTCGACCAGCACCCTGTCGCCCGAAGCGATGAAGCTGTTCGTACGCACCTTCCGCTCGCTGCTGGTCAAGCCCGTGCCCATGACGATGCACACGCACGATGATTTCGGCATGGCCGCCGCCACGACGGTAGCGGCCGTGACCGCGGGCGCGTCGCCCGACGTGGCGCTGAACGGGGTCTCCTACCGCTCCGGTTTTGCTGCCCTGGAAGAAGTCGTGCTGGCCCTCGACGTGCTCTACGGACTCGACACCGGGATCAGGCTGGAAAAGCTGCAATGGGCCGCCGACCGGCTCGCCAGGCTGATGGACATGCCCATCCATCCCCTCAAGCCGGTGATCGGCGCGCATCAGTTCCTGCGCGACAACCCCAACGAGATCGCCCGGCTGCACGGCGATGCCCGCGACCTCTTCCCCGCCTTCGGCTGCAGCATCGATCCGGCGCTCGTGGGCAGCGAGTTGCGCTGGGTGTGGGGCCAGCAGGGCACCGAGCACGCGGTGCGGGCCGTGGCCCTCAGCCTCGGGCTCACCCCGACCGCTGCACAGGTCACGGCAATGCGGGCGGAACTCGACCGCCGCCGCGACGCCCGGCCCGGCTATCCCAAGTGGGTCGAGGCCGACGAGGTGAGGGACGTGCTGCTGGCGATCGGCACGGTGGGTTGAGGCATAGATGCCCAACCCCGTCCCGAAATCCCGCGGAGAGAAGGGCAAGACCCGCGTGGAAACCATCTACGGCGTGTTGTTCCAGGCGATCTTCGCGCAGGAACTCAGGCCGGGGACGAAGCTGAGCGAGGACGAGATCGGGGCCGTCTTCAATGTCAGCCGCACGATCGTGCGTGCGGCGCTCAATCGGCTGCACTCGGAAGCGCTGGTCGAGTTCAAGCAGAACCGGGGAGCCTTCGTCGCCAGCCCCACCACTCAGGAGGCCCGCGAGGTCTTCGATGCCCGGCTCTGCATCGAGCGCGAGGTGATGACGCGGCTGGCGCCGGTCGTCGACGACACGCAACTGCAGCTGCTCGAGGAGCACATCGAGCGTGAGGAACTGGCCATCAATGCCGGCCAGCTCGCCGAATCCATCCAGCTGTCGGGCAAGTTCCACCTGCTCGCCGCCCGGATGGCCGGCAACGACGTCCTGCTCTCATTCCTGCGCTCGCTGACCTCCCGCTCCTCGCTGATCCTGGCGCTGCACAGCGCCCGCCACGAATCCGACTGCAGCGTCGACGAGCATGTGGAGATCGTCGCAGCCCTGCGCACGCACGACGCCGAGGCGGCATCCCGCGCCATGAGCAAGCACCTTGGACACGTGCTCCAGCGCGCCCGCCTCGACGGCAACGAGGATGCCGGACGCACCATCGGCGAGATCCTGTCGCATTTCGGCTGATCGTTCGGCTTTGCGGCGGGGCCGACCCGCCGCTATCGCTCGTCCGCCGCCCGGCCCTTGCCGGCGCGCCCGAGCAGGGCCCAGAGGATCTCCCGCACGCCGCCCGCACTCTGCCCGCGATCCGACAGCCCCGTCTCGGGAAATTCCCCTTGCGTCGGCGCGCGATAGGTGCCGAAGACGATGTCGATCACCGGAAACAGGGCGGCAAAATTGCAGTTGTAGTACTGGGGCGCCCTGGCGTGATGCAGCCGGTGCCATTGCGGCCCGGCGATGACGGCGGTCAGCGGGCCGTGCGACCAGCGCAGATTGGCGTGGATGTAGAATCCCCAGCCCTGCAGGAACACCCAGGCGGCATAGGGATGCAGGATGGAGTGGCCGGCGATCGCCACGATCGGCAGGGTGACGAGAAACGTCGTCGCGATGTGGTGCCAAAGCGTGTTGCGCAACGCATCGGACGCATTGAGCACCTCGCTGTCATGGTGCAGCGCATGCATCGGCCACAGTCGCGGGACGACGTGCTGAAGCCGGTGATACCAGTATTGCAGCAGGTCCCAGATCACCAGGTACAGCAACGAGCCGAGGATCCACTCGACCCACCCCCGGGGGGCCCAGCCGGGAACCAGGGCTGCCTCGATACCGATCCAGCGCCGCAAGTGTCCCGAGACGCTTCCCAGGTCCAGCAGCAAGGTGGTGGTCAGCGCGGCGATGACGGCAAGCCCGAAATTGTAGAGCTGTTCCTGCCGCGTCGTCTGTTCGCCGGCAGGCCACCGGCGCTCCAGCTGCCGCAGCACGACGACGAGGCCCGCATACCAGGCAAAGTGCAGGACCATCGTGACGAGGGCTGACATGTCGATCCCCGGCTCGGCCGTCCGCGCCGGTTCCACCGCCAGCCGGAGGGCCGTCAATTCGCGCTACCACCGGGCGTGCCGGAATACCAAGAAATACGTAGTTTTCAAGTGGCGGCCCATTGTCCGGCCCCGGTGCTGTTGTATTATGAGCACACATCCACCAGGGGACCGCATTGAGCCATATCGACACTTTTGTACTCGCAAGCCCGGACATTGCCTCCGAGGAATTTGACGGCGAGTTTGTCGTGCTTGATCTTGGCAGCGGCAGGTATTTCAGCCTGTCGGGTCTGGCGGCCGTGGTCTGGCGTGGGCTCGTCGACGGCCACCCGGTCTCCATGCTGACCGCCGGCCTAGCGGCAGGAGACGAGCGGATCGCACTCGTGACGCAGGCGGCCAATGCCCTGGTCGGGCACGGTTTGCTGCGCCCGAGCACCTCACCCTCCGCCGCGCCCCCGACGGAGACGCTGCCGGCAGCTCTCGCCGCCGCGGAACCGGTGCTGCGCATCGAGGTCTTCGACGATTTGGCGGACCTGCTCGTGGCGGATCCGATTCACGACGTCGACGACAAGGCGGGGTGGCCGCACCGGCCCGCACCCGCCGAGCCCGTCGACTAGACGCACGGTCGTGCTCATCGAGGACACAAGCGCTGCCGATTTCGCGCGGACCCTGCTCCCGGTATCGGAAGGCGGCCCCGTCGGCGAGAAGCGGGTCTTCAACCTGCCCCGGCTGCGCATCAGCACGACCATCGACAGCGTCGGCTATGCCGCCTTGTGCCGGCGCGCGCTCGTCGACGACGGCACCCCCGAGGGCGACGACCGGCACGTCCTCCGGCTGGCGGTCATCGATCGCCGCGGCCGACCCGATTTGCCGCGCCCGCGCTGGAGCGGCCCCACCTTCAGCCTGGGCCGGCTCATCGATGCGCTGGAACGCGAGGGGCTTGCCGGCTCCTACGACGTGGACCACGACATCTGGCAGGTCTTCGACCCTGCCGCCGGCCGCGGCGTGCAGCTCCTGGCGGAGCCGGGGCGGTTTCCGCCCTGGGAGGCATCCTTCCCGCTGCGCAACTTCCTGCACTGGGGCTACCACGCGATCGGGCTACGGCTGATCCATGCCGGCACGCTCGGCATCGGTACGAAGGGTGTGCTGCTCGTCGGATCCGGCGGGTCGGGAAAGTCCGGCACCACTCTCGCCGGCGTGCTGGCCGGGCTGACGAGTGCCGGCGACGACTATGTCGCCGTCGATGCCGCATCGGCGGGCCCGCGGGCCTATGCCGTGAGCCGGCTGGTGAAGCAGGATGGCCCCGGTCTCGCCCGACTGGGCGTGGATCCGCTGGAGCGGGGATTCGGGGCGCCCAACTGGCAGGGCAAATACGAGATCGCACTGGCCGGGCTCCACCCGGGGGCCCTCGCCCCCGTGCTGCAGCTCAGGGCCATCCTGCTGCCGCGGGTGACCGGGGAGCGCCGGTCGCACCTGCGTCCGGCAACGGCGCACGAGGCCATGATGGCCTGCGCCCCGAGCACCCTGCGGCAGCTGCCCGGCAGCTGGAAGCAGGGCCTCGCCACCAGCGCCAGTCTGGCCAGGTCGCTGCCGGCCTACCACCTCGCGCTCGGCAGCGACGGCCGGGAGGTTGCCGACTGCGTGGCCGATTTCATCGCGAGGGCATGATGGTAAAGCTGGCCGTGATGATGGCGGCCTATAACGCCGCCCCCTATGTCGGGGATGCGCTCGCCTCCCTGCTGCGCCAACGCGATGCGGCGCGTCTCGACATCATCGTCGTCAACGACGGCTCCACCGACGGGACCGGCGAGATCGTGCGGGCCCTGGCGCTGCACGCCCCCGAGATCCGCCTGATCGATACACGCAACGGGGGCGTGACCCGGGCCCGCAACGTCGCCCTCGCGGCACTCGCCGACGACACCGACCTCGTGACCTTCCTCGATGCCGACGACCTGTCGCCGCCCGGCCGCCTGGCGCGCGACCTCGAGCGCTTCCGCCGCGATCCCCGGCTGCAGGTGCTCTACGGCACCACCCGCCTGTTCCGGCAAACCGGCGAAGACCGCTTCGCGCCCGACCCGGGCGGGCCGAGCATGGACGTGCGCGGCGTGCAACTGGCCGCCGGACTCTACGCGTGCCGCCTCATCCGCGAGGTGGGGTGGTTCGACACCAGTTTCCAGCAGGCGGAGGACATGGACTTCCTGCTGCGCATGTTCGAGTTGGCGCCCCGCCACGAAGTGACCGAGGAAATCTGCCTCTATTATCGCCGGCACGCCACCAACATCACCCGCGAGGCTGAAACCCTGCGCCGCGATTTTTCGAGGGCGCTGCTGAAGTCCATGCAGCGCCGCCGGCAACACGGCGGCGCGCCGCCGCCCCCCGGCCTGTTCGACGCCAAGAGCTTCGCTGAGGGCATCGACTGGTGATGAGCGAGCGCTATACCGCGGTGATCCCGGCCTACAATGCCGCCGCGACGATCGCGGTCGCGGTGCGCTCGGTGCTGGCGCAGTCCGTGCCCCCAGCGACGGTGATTATCGTCGATGATGGCTCGACCGACGAAACGGGCGCGATCGCGGCCCGGCTGGACGGGCCGGTCCGGGTCATTCGCCAGGACAATGCCGGTCCGGGATCGGCGACGACCACGGGTTTCGCACAGGTCGACACGCCGCTTGTCGCCACCCTCGACGCCGACGACCTGTGGCTGCCCGAAAAGCTGGCGGCCCAACTCGCCGCCCTCGGCGCCGATTCCGGGCTGGCGGCGGTCTTCGGCCGCATCGCCACGTTCAGGGAAGACCCGGCGCTGGCCGAATTCGGGGCCGCCTATGACGGCTGGTCGCGCACGACCATGCTGGCCAGGGTCGATGCCGTGCAGCAGACCGGCCCCATGTGCGATCCGCCCGGCAAGGTGGGCGAAATGATCGACTGGCTGGCGCGCATGCGCGAGACCGGGTGGCGGCTGGCGATGCTGCCGCAGGTGGTGGCGCTGCGGCGCATCCACCCCGGCAGCCTGACCTATGGCAGGGTTTCGCGGCTTGCGCCGTCCTATCTGCAGGTCGTGCGCGCGGCCATGGAACGGCGTCGGTCGCGGCCGGGGGGCGAGTGATGCGCACCTGGGCACCGGACCCGGCAGCCCGGTTTCCGGCCTATGCCTGGGCCTGGCCGCAGGGCGGCCTGCACGCGCTGCTCTCTGCGGCCATCCTCGCCGATCTCGAGGAGGCGGCCGGGGCCTTCCGGCGATGGCGCGCCGACCACGATCTGATCGCCGACGTGGGCTTCGCCGAGCAGCGGCTGCTGGTGGCGATTTCGGCTCGCCTGCCACCGGCGCTGCTGTCGGGGTCCGAGCGTGCCCTGCTCTCGGGCCTCGAGCGCATGCTGTGGAGCCACTCGACCGTCGCGCTCCGCGCGGCGGCGCCGGCGCTGCGGCTGCTGGGCGAGGCCGGGATCGAGCTGATGGTGTTCAAGGGCGCCGCCCGTGCGGCCGTGGACATGCGCGCCTTGCGGGGTCGCTACGCGAGCGAGATCGACCTGCTCGTGCGCCGCAACGACTTTGCGCGCGCCCTGGACCTGCTCGCCGCGGCGGGCTGGCAGGGCGGCGGTGGCCGGGCGCAGCTGAACGGGGTGACCGGGATCAACCTCAAGGACGGCGGCAAGGGGGAAATCGACCTGCACAAATACCCCTACCACCAGCCCGTCGCGAGCGACGGCGACGGAGCCGGACTGTGGGCGCGATCGCGCGAGCATGTCTTCCTCGGGCAGCGTGTGCGCGTTCCCTCGCCCACCGACCGCCTCGTCCTTGCCATCGCCCATGGCGGCATCGACGCCCACAAGCACAGCGACTGGCTGGTTGATGCGGCCTTGCTCGCGCGGACGGGGGAGGTGGACTGGCCGCTGTTCGAGTTGCTGTGCCGCGAGCGCGGCATAGTTGCGCACGCGGCGATCGCCCTGGGCTACCTCCATCACCGCCTCGCGGTGCCGGTCCCCGCCCCGGTCATGACGCAGCTGGAAGCGGGCGGCCGGCAGTCCACGCTCCGGCTCTGGGCGGCCTTGCTGCAGGCCCGCCCGAAGCG
>NZ_DASWVV010000083.1:0-4739 GCF_036406155.1 Devosia sp.
AGGGCCGATGGTGGTCAAGAACCGCGACTATTCCGGCCTGCATCTCGGCATCCAGCAGGTCGCCCTGCACACGGGCCCCGACATCGCCACGGGGGCCATGCTCTGCGTCGGCAGCCTCGGCAGTCCGGGCGCCTATTCGAGCGGCATCAACGCCGCGGGCCTGGCCCTGGCCGATACCCAGGTGGCCGTCGCCACGCATCGCGTCGGCTGGCTGCGCTATTTCCTGATGACGAGGATCCTCGCCACCTGCGCGAGCGTGGCCGCGGCCGTCGATTTCATCCGGCGGGTGCCGCATGCGGGGGGCGGGACCCTGGTCCTGGCCGATGCCGGCGGCGCCGTGGCCGCGGTCGAACTCGCCGCCGCCGGGCCGCAGGTCACCACCGGGCCGGTGGTGTGGAGGACAAATCACTATGTGCTCCCGGGCCTCGAAGCGGAGACGCTCTATCCCTTCGGCGACCTCGTTGTCGGCAATTCTGCCGTCCGCTTCGAGTACCTGCGCGAGCGACTGCCCGGCCGTCCCTGGACCACCGCGGGAGCGGCGCAACTGATGCGCACGCACGCCGGCTCCGCCCCCGACGCCGCGCCCCTGTGCCAGCATGGCGATGGCGGCGACAGCGAGACGCTTTCCTCCTCCATCTATTCGTGTACGCTTCGAACCCTGACCTTCAGCGAAGGCAGACCGTGCATCGGGCGCTGGCTGAAGTACAGGCTGTCGACCTGAGCCCGGAGCAAGGCGATGGGGCGGGCGATGGCGGACTATGCGAATGAACTGATCGGGTCACACCCGAGCATCCTGGGCCTCAAGCGGCTGGTGGAAAAGGTCGCGAAGAGCCCGGCCCGTACCGTGCTCATCTACGGCGAGACCGGCACCGGCAAGGGGCTGGTCGCGCGCATGATCCACCGGCTGTCGTCGCGCTCCGCCAAGGCGTTCGTCGACATCAACTGCGCGGCCATTCCCGCCAGCCTACTGGAATCGGAGCTGTTCGGCCATGAGCGCGGGGCCTTCACCGGCGCCGTCGAGCGCAAGGTCGGGCTGATCGAGGCGGCCAACCACGGCACCGTGTTCCTCGATGAAATCCGCGAAATGGAGATGACGCTGCAGGCCAAGCTGCTGAGCCTGCTCGACACCCAGCATTTCCGCCGGGTCGGGGCGGTCAACGCGACGACCGTCGACAGCCGCTTCATCGCCGCCACCAACAAGGTGCTGCTGTCGGAGGTGACCGCCGGCAAGTTCCGCGAGGATCTGTATTATCGGCTGCAGGTGGTCGCCGTGAACCTGCCGGCGCTGCGCGAGCGCGGCGACGACGTCCTCACCCTGTCGCAGCATTTCATCGAGCGCTACAACGCCATCTACAAGCGCAGCATCCGTGGGCTGTCCGACGAAGCGGCCGACATCTTCCGCCGCTACAAGTGGCCGGGCAACGTGCGCGAGCTGGAAAACCTCCTCGAGCGCATCTTCATCCTCGAGGAGGATGACGTCATCCTGCCGCGCCACCTTCCCGACCGCATCATCCGCACCGTTGTCGGACGGGCCCCGGCGGATGTCGCCGGCCCGGCGCAGGGGGAGGCTGCCGTCACCGGCTTCCACGAAGCGACCGCCGATTTCCAGCGCAAGCTGCTGACGCGTGCCCTGACCGAGGCCGACGGCAACCTGCAGGCGGCGGCGACGGCGCTGAAGATCAGCCGGCATGCCCTGCGCCACCAGATGATCAAGCTCGGCCTGCAGTAGCGTGGATTGCGTCCGGGCGCGCGTGGGAAATGCGCGCAACCCGTGCCCCCTGCCGGGCCAACCCACCTTTACCGATGGAATTCAGTCGCTTATCGCCCCCTCGGGGGTTGGCATGAAAAGTGCCTAAGTAGGGGTGGATCACTCAATACTGCGAGACGTCAATGTCCTCCCTCAAGATCATCTGTCCTAACGGGCACCTCGGTTTTGCTCCGCTCAAGCCGGGCAGCTTCCACATCGGCGTTGCCGCCGCCCCCGATTTCATCGCCGCGGATTCGGGCAGCGACGACATCGGCCCGGTGCCGCTGGGCAACGACATCTGCGCCAGCCCCAAGGCGTGGCAGCGCCATGACCTCGAGGAGATGCTGCTGGCCGCGCGCCGGATCGGCGTGCCGATGCTGATCGGGTCGGCCGGCGATACCGGCACCAACAGCCGGGTGGACATGTATGTCGAGATGATCCGCGAGATTGCGGCCAGCCACAAGCTGCCGCCGTTCAGGATCGGCTGGTTCTATTCGGAAGTCGACAAGGAACTGGTGCGCGGCAAGATCCGCGCCGGTTCGGCGATCAGGGGCCTCGACGCGCGCGCCGACCTGACCGAGGCCGAACTCGATGCCACCAGCCGCATCGTCGCCATGGCCGGCGTGCATCCGTTCATGAAGCTGCTGGAGGAGGGCTGCGACGTCATCATCGGCGGCCGCTCCTCGGACAGCGCCATCTTCGCCGCCGCCGCGCTGCACAAGGGCTATCCGGAAGCGCAGGCCTATTACCTCGGCAAGGTGCTGGAATGCGCCTCGTTCTGTGCCGAGCCCTACGGCGCCAAGGAAACCGTGCTGGGCGAGATCACCAAGGATTTCGTCGAAGTCACCGCCATGGCCCCCGAGCAGCGCTGCACCATCGCCTCGGTCGCCGGCCACGCCATGTACGAGCGCTCCAACCCGTATCACGAGTTCGTCGCCGGCGGCATGCTCGACATGACCCACTGCGCCTACGACCAGGTGGCCGACAAGACCACCCGCGTCACCGGCATGGAGTTCGTGCCGGCCGAGGAATTCCGCGTCAAGCTCGAGGGCTCGGGCAAGCTCGGCGAGCGCTATGTCGGCATGGCCGGCATTCGCGATCCCTACACCATCGCCCATGTCGACGAGGTCATCGCCTGGGCCCGGGCCCAGGCCGAGGAGCGCTTCGGCAAGGAGGGCTGGGAACTGCACTACAACGTGTTCGGCCGCAACGGCGTCATGGGCGACATGGAGCCGCTCAAGGACCAGCCCGGGCACGAACTGTGCATCGTCGTCCAGGGCGTCGCGCCGACCCGCGAGATGGCCGAGGAACTGACCATCACCGGCACGCGCCAGCTGTTCTACGCCCGCCTGCCCGACGTGAAGGGCACCGCCGGCGGCGTCTCCTTCGTCCTCGACGAGGTGCTGCCGGCCAGCCCGGCCTATCGCTGGACGCTCAATCACACCATGGCGGTCGACGATCCGCTCGAACTGTTCCCGACCCACACCGCCATCATCGGCTGAGGACTGACATGACCAAGAACAGCAGGAAGAAGCTGGCCGAGCTGGCCAAGACCATCCGCTCCAAGAACGCCGGCACCGACAAGATCACCTTCGACATCATCTTCCGCGAGAAGCAGACCTACGAGCAGGTCAAGCGCTCGCGGGCGCTGACCCGGCAGAGCGTGTGCGAGGTGCTCAACGTCGACCCGGCGCGGCTGACCGATTTCGTCGAATACGACCCGGCCAACGCCATCAAGTTCACCATCCTGAGGCAGCGCCCGAGCGGCTCGCCCGGCGATGCCGACATCTTCGGGGCGCAGCAATACGCCCCCTTCCTCGATGTCGAAGTGGACATGACGGCGTAGGTCGCCCGCTCAGCGATCGATCAGTATCGCCCTGAAATCGTTGACATTCGTGCCGGTGGGCCCGGTCACCAGCAGGTCGCCCACCGCCGCGAAAGCGCTGTAGGAATCGTTGCCGTCGAGGCAGGCGACCGGGTCGACGCCGGCCTCCCGCATGCGCGCGAGGCTGGTCCCATCGGCAACAGCGCCGGCATTCTGCTCCGAGCCGTCGATGCCGTCGGTATCGGCGGCGAGGGCGACGACGCCGGCGACGCCGGCGACGTGGCGGGCGAAGGCCAGCAGGAACTCCGAATTGCGGCCGCCTTTGCCGCCCTTGCCGCGCAGCGTGACCGTCGTCTCGCCCCCCGAGAGCAGCAGGCACGGCGCCGTAAACGGCTGATTCCGCGCGAGAATCTGACGGGCCAGCGCGGCGTGTACCTGCCCGAGATCGCGCGCCTCCCCGGCGAAGGCGTCGGAGAGGATGTGGGGTTCGAGCCCCCTCCGCGCCGCCTCGGCGGCGGCGGCGTCGAGCGACATCTGGGCTGCACCGACCAGGTGTATCTCATTGTTCGAGAAGGCGGAATCTGCAGGCGCGGGGGCCGGGGACAGGGCCGCCAGCACCCGTTCCGGCAGATCCAGCCGGTAGCGCGCGATGATGCGGCGGGCGTCGTCGACACTGGTCGCGTCGGGGATGGTCGGCCCCGAGCCGACCAGCGCCGGGTTGTCGCCGGGAATGTCGGAGAGCACCAGCGAGACGACCCGCGCCGGCGCCGCCGCGGCCGCCAGCCGCCCCCCCTTGATGGCGCTCAGGTGCTTGCGAACACAATTCATTTCGTCGATCGGCGCGCCGCTGGCGAGCAGCGCGCGATTGACCGCCTGCTTGTCCTCGAGGGTGAGGCCGGGGGCCGGCAGCGCCAGGAGCGAGGAGGCGCCGCCCGAGATCAGCGCCACCACCAGGTCGTCGGCAGAGAGACCAGAGACCACTTCCAGCATGCGCTCGGCGGCGCTCGCGCTGCGGGCGTCGGGAAGCGGATGCCGCGCTTCCGTCACCTCGATGAACGCATTCTGAACCGCATTTCCGTCCGAAGTGACGACGAATCCCGACAGCGCGCCGTATCCCCTGCCGAGCCACTCCCTTTCGAAGGCGGCGGCCATGGCACCCGACGCCTT
>NZ_DASWVV010000084.1:0-3161 GCF_036406155.1 Devosia sp.
CCGCCGCTACAACCCGCTCCCGAAGATCATTGGAAAGAGGTCTCATCAGATGCTGGCCTCCTCACCAGTCAGCATCTTGAATCACAAACACCCCAAAACCGGAATCCCCTGCGATTCAAAAAAGAGCCGAACCGCTCTAGGGCCGGCAGCAGGCACCCGTCACCCGCCGGAGCCAGCCGCAACGCACCCTTCACCCTCCCCCGCGAAGCGCGGGGAGGGTCGGGGAGGGGGCGCGCGCTACTGCCGCCGCACCGCCCACTCCGCCAGCACGAGGCCGACCACGATCAGGCCGGCCGCGAACAGGTGGGACGTCTCCAGCCTCTCGCCGAGCAGCAGTACCGAGCCGATGGTGCCGAACACCGGGATCAGGTTGATGAACAGGCTGGCGCGGTTGGGGCCGATGAGTTCGACGCCGCGCACATACAGCAGTTGCGAGATGACCGAGGGAAACAGCACCGTATAGAGCACCACCAGCCAGCCCTGCCAGGTGATCTCGCCGAAGGCCTGCGCCAGGTAGACGGGGCCGCCGCCAATGGCGAACTGGAAGGCGAAGGAGGCGAGCACGGCGCCTACGAAGGTGACGACCAGGAAGCTCAGCCAGTTGGTCGCCGGCCGGTAACGCAGGATCAGCGAGTATACGGCCCAGGCAAGGCACCCCAGCACCATCAGCGCGTCGCCGGCGTTGATGTCGAGGGTGAGGAGGCGGCCGAGGTCGCCATGCGTCGCGGTGATGGCGACGCCGAGGATGGTCAGGGCCACCCCGAGCAGCTGCAGGGCCCGCACACGCGTGCGGAACACGGCGAAGTTGAGCAGCATGACGAAGATGTTCACTACCACCTGCTCGATGGCGATGTTGACCCCGGAGGTGAAGTGGGCGGCGAGGTAGAGCAGCACGTTGAAGGTGGCGTAGCCGATGGCGCCGTAGAACAGCAGCAGCGGCAGGTTGCCGCGGATCGCCGGCCAGTCGCGCTGCAGCGGGCGGATGGCGAAGGGCAGCACCGCCAGCAGCGCCCCGCCCCAGCGCAGGATCATCAGCGCGTGCGGGTCGATATGGCCGACGGCGAGCTTGCCGGCGACGACGTTGCCGCCCCAGAACAGGGTGGTGAGGGTGAGCACCAGGTAGGGCCGGCGCATCAGGGAATCGAAAAGGCGGCCGGGCAGGGTGCGGGGTGGATTTGTCATCGGCGAGCTTCTGGTCTAAACGTCGGCGTCTTACCAGCGATTTGCGCCCGGGTCAGCCGGTGCCCCACTGGTGGGCGCCGGGACTAAAGACAGGTTTCGCGGCAAAGCGCCAGCACCCAGCCCGGCGCGGGACCGCCGCGCGCAGCAGGGAACGAGCTTTCATGACAAATGTGGTGGTCGTCGGCAGCCAGTGGGGCGACGAGGGCAAGGGCAAGATCGTCGACTGGCTGTCGGAGCGCGCCGACGTCGTCGTGCGCTACCAGGGCGGCCACAATGCCGGCCATACGCTGGTGATCGACGGGGTCAGCTACAAGCTGAGCCTGCTGCCGTCGGGCGTGGTGCGCGGCAAGCTCAGCGTCATCGGCAACGGCGTCGTGCTCGACCCGCATCATTTCGTGGCGGAACTGGACAAGCTCCGCGGCCAGGGCGTGCACGTCACCCCCGACATGCTCAGGATCGCCGAGAACGCGCCGCTGATCCTGTCGCTGCACCGCGAACTCGACGCCATCCGCGAAAACGCCACGGCCGGGCTCAAGATCGGCACCACCAAGCGCGGCATCGGGCCGGCCTACGAGGACAAGGTGGGAAGGCGCGCCATCAGGGTGTGCGACCTCGCCGAGCCCGAAACGCTCATGGCCAAGATCGAGCGGCTGCTCACCCACCACAACGCGCTGCGGCGCGGCATGAACCTCGCCGAGCTCGCGCCGCAGGCGCTGTACGACGAGCTCATGCAGGTGAGGGACGCCATCCTGCCGTTCGTCGACCAGGCGTGGCGGCTGCTCGACGAGAAGCGCCGGGCCGGCGCCCGCATCCTGTTCGAGGGAGCGCAGGGCGCGCTGCTCGACAACGATCACGGCACCTACCCGTTCGTCACGTCGTCCAATACCGTCGCGGGGCAGGCCGCGGCCGGCTCCGGGCTGGGCCCGACCTCCATCGGCTACGTGCTGGGGATCACCAAGGCCTACACGACCAGGGTGGGGGAGGGGCCGTTCCCCACCGAGGATTCCGGGGAGGTCGGCGAGTTCCTCGGCCAGCGCGGGCGCGAGTTCGGCACCGTGACCGGGCGCAAGCGCCGCTGCGGCTGGTTCGATGCGGTGCTGGTGCGCCAGACGGTGCGGACGTCCGGGATCACCGGCATCGCGCTGACCAAGCTGGACGTGCTCGACGGCCTCGAGGAGATCAAGGTGTGCGTCGGCTACGAGCTCGACGGGTCACAAATTGACTATCTGCCTGCCTCAATGGGGGCACAAGCTGCTGTTAAGCCGATCTACGAGACGTTGGAGGGATGGTCCGAAACCACGGCTGGAGCGCGCAGCTGGTCCGAATTGCCGGCGCAGGCGGTCAAGTACGTGCGGTATATCGAGGAGCTGATCGGGGCCCCCGTGGCGCTGCTGTCCACAAGCCCGGAGCGCCTGGATACCATTCTGGTTCATGACCCGTTCCAAGACTGAGTTTTTTTGCTAGAACATCCCGGCAAATTGCGAGCGTTAAGTACGGAATGGCGGACTATAAAGAGCTGTTACGAAGGGCGGTAGAGGCTCTGCCCGAGAACAACGGCGCTGCACGGCGTGCCGTCTACGAGAAGGCGCGCGCCGCTCTCGTCGGCCAGTTGCGCGCCATCAATCCGCCGCTGCCGGCGCGGGACATCACCGCGCACCGGCTGCAGCTCGAGGATTGCATCCGCCAGGTCGAGCAGGAAGCCAGCGAGGCCGTGATCGCCGGCATGAGCGGCGGGCACGAGGCGCCGCCGCAGCCGCCGGTCTATTTCGAACCCGCCGCCCAGAAGGCGCTGCCGGGGAGCACCCGGCCGGCCGCCAAGCCGGTGCTGGTGGCCAAGGAAGGCCCGCGGCCGTTGCCGCAGGGCGGCACCATCGAAGACATCATCATCGCCGCCAACCGCGATGCCGAGGCGCCCCGGGCCGCGCGGCCCGAACCGCATCCGGCCGCGCCGCACGAAGCGCGCCCGGCCGGCAGGCACG
>NZ_DASWVV010000085.1:0-4496 GCF_036406155.1 Devosia sp.
GGCAATACGAGCCGCATCGAAGCGCGCGCCCTCGAGCGCTCGAACGTCAAACCGGTTCTCGAGATGAGCCGGCTGATCGAGGTGAACCGCAGCTACACCAGCGTCGCCGGCATGGTGGCGCGCATGGACGAGCTGCGCCGCACCGCCATCTCGCGCCTCGCCGACGTCGCGTAAAAAGGATCAGCCGCCATGCGCGCCCTGCACACCGCCGCGACCGGCATGATGGCCCAGGAACTCAACGTCCAGGTCATCTCCAACAACATCGCCAACATGCGCACGACCGGCTTCAAGCGCCAGCGCGCCGAGTTCCAGGACCTGCTCTACCAGGCCTATCGCCGCGCCGGCTCGAGCACGTCCGACCAGGGCTCGATCGTCCCGGTCGGGATCGAGGTGGGTACCGGCGTGCGCACGGCCGGCACGCCGCGCGTCATGAGCCAGGGCAGCGTCACTCCGACCGACAAGGAGCTCGACGTTGCCGTCAACGGCGAAGGTTTCTTCATGGTCCGCCTGCCGGACGGACGTACGGCCTACACCCGCGACGGCACCTTCGAGCGCGACAATACCGGCCTGCTGGTGACCCTTGACGGCCACCAGATCGAGCCCGGCATCACCATTCCCGATACCGCCAATGCCGTGGCCATCGGCGCCGACGGTGCGGTCGAGGCGTTCCTCGGCACCGATGCCCAGCCGACGCGGCTGGGGCAGATCCAGCTGGCCCGCTTCGTCAACAAGGGTGGGCTCGAGTCGATCGGCAAGAACATGTTCGTGGAAACCGCCGCGAGTGGCCCGGCCCAGCTCGGCACGGCCAATATCGACGGCATGGGCGCGCTGATGCAGGGCTACCTCGAAGCGGCGAACGTCAACGCCGTCACCGAGATCTCGGACCTGATCGCGGCGCAGCGCGCCTACGAGATGAATGCGCGGGTGATCTCGGGGGCCGACGAGATGCTCCAGGCCACCACGCAGCTACGCTGAGGGACACGATAGATGAAAACCAGGCTCGCATCCCTCCTCGCCGCTTTCGTGCTCGGCCTCGGCGCCGCCGTGGCGGCTCCGGCTCTCAAGGCGGACGTCACCGTTGCCGCTGCCGTCGTCACCGTCGGCGACATGTTCGAGGATCCCGGCGATCTCGCCGGCACGCCGCTGTTCCGCGCCCCCCTGCCCGGCACGGCGGGCACCGTCACCCTCGAGGCGGTGCGCGGCGCCGCCGCGGCCGCCGGGCTCACTGCGTTCGCCGATCGGGGCATCGCGCAGGTGCGCGTCGCCCGCGCCGGCACGCTGGTCGATTCGGCGCAGCTGACCCGGCTCATCGCCGACGACCTGCGGGCACGCGGCATCGCCGGCGGTAACGTCACGGTCGAGGCGGTCTTCGATGCCGGCAACATCGCTTTCAATGCCGCCGCCGTGGCCAGCCCCGTGCAGCTCGTCAGCCTGCGCTATACCCCGGCCAACCAGGGCTTCGCCGCGCGCTTTTTCGTGGCCGGCGCGGAGCAGCCCGTGGATCTGACCGGGCGCATCGAACTCATGATCGAGGCGCCGCACCTCATCGAAACCCGGCCAGCCGGAACCATCCTGCAGGCCTCCGACATCGAGATGCGGCTCGTGCCGCTGCGCTTCGCCGAGACCGCCGGCATCCCGCGGCTCGACCAGCTGGTGGGCAAGCAGCTCACGCGGCACAGCCATTCCGGTCTGATGCTGAAGGCCAGCGACGTCAGCGAACCGCTGGTCGTCCAGCGCAATTCCATGGTGACCGTCTACCTGCACTCGGGGCCGATGACACTGTCGCTCAAGGGCCAGGCGCTCAACAACGCCAGCGCCGGGCAGCCGGTGCAGGTGCTCAACCCGATCTCGCGCAAGATCCTCTACGGCGTTGCCCTCGACAACGGCAGCGTCGGCGTCTCGCCCCGTCTCACCGTAGCCGGCCTCTGAGGCCAGGAGCTTTGATGATGAACACGCTCAAGCTGGCCTCTCTCCTCGCCCTGTGTGCGCTCCTTGCCGGGTGCAGCACGTTCGACCGCCTCAAGACCATCGGCGAGGCACCCAAGCTCACCGCCATCCAGGATCCCACCGTCCAGCCCGGCTATCGCCCCGTGCACATGCCGATGCCGCAGGTCGTGCCCGCCTCCTACCAGCCCAATTCGCTGTTCTCCAACGACGCGCGCGGCTTCTTCAAGGATCAGCGGGCGCACAAGGTGGGAGACATCCTGACCGTGCTGGTGACCATCGACGACAGCGCCCAGATTTCCAACACCACGGCACGCAAGCGCTCGTCCACCAACGAAGCGGGCGTCGGCGGCGTGCTCGGTTCGCTCTTCGGCAAGGTCGGCGGCGGCGTTCCCGGCCTCGATGTCGGCGCGGACGGCGCGATTTCGACGCAGTCGGGTCTTGGCGACACCGGCTCGGGCTCGGTCAACCGCAAGGAGACGCTGGAAACCCAGATCGCGGCGGTGGTCACCCAGGTGCTGCCCAACGGCAACCTGGTGATCGAGGGCCGCCAGGAGGTGCGGGTCAATTTCGAAGTCCGCGACCTCATCGTCACCGGCATCGTGCGCCCCGAGGACATCCACGCCGACAACACCATCCCCTCCTCCAAGATCGCCGAGGCGCGCATCTCCTATGGCGGGCGCGGACAGATCACGGACGTGCAGCAGCCGCGCTACGGCCAGCAGATCGCCGACGCGATCCTGCCCTTCTAGGGCCATCCTTCCCCGCCGCTCACGCATCCCCCGTTTGGCGTGAACGGCAGCGGCGGTCTCCAGAACGGAACCCGCCATCACGAGGGGCGCAGCGTCCCCGCTGCGCCCCTTCCCCTTTGCGGCGGCATTGGCTACTCACAGGCTCTTCCGCACGCAGCGAGGCCCCCATGTCCTACGACCGACTCGACGAACTCGGTAAGCGCCTGGAGGCGATCGAGCACGCCCAGGCGATGCTCGGGGTCGACGAGGCCGTGAACATGCCCGTCGGCGGCGGCGAGAAGCGCGCCGAAGCCATGTCGGTGCTGGCCGGGCTCTACCATGAGATGGCGACGGCGCCACAGGTCGTCGACTGGATCGCCGCCGCCGAGGCCGAACCGCTCGACGAGATGCAGCAGGCGGCGATGCGCGAATTCCGGCGCGTCCACACCAACATGACCTGCCTCACGCCTGACTTTGTGCGCCGGCAGATCGCGGCCCGCGTCCGCTCCGAGCAGTTGTGGCGCGAGGTCCGGCCGGGCGGCGACTGGCAGAGCTTCCTTCCCGCCTTCGAAGGCGTTGTCGCCACGGCCCGAGAAGAGGCCTCCCTGCGCGCCGCCGCACTCGGGCTCGAGCCTTACGACGCCATGATGGAGCAGTACGATCCCGGCAACCGCGCCGCCGACATCACCCCGGTCTTCGCCGAACTCAAGGCCTTCCTCAAGGATTTCGCCCCCGAGGCGCTGGCACATCAGGAAGACAAGCTGGCCCGCCGTCCGCTGAAGCCGTTCAACGCCCCCTTCCCTATCGAGCGGCAGAAGGCGCTCGGCCTAGCCATGATGGAGGCGATCGGCTTCGATTTCGATCACGGCCGGCTGGACGTCTCGCATCATCCCTTCTGCGGCGGCGTGCCCTCCGACGTGCGCATGACCACGCGCTACACGACCACCGAGTTCCTCTCTTCGCTGATGGGCATCCTGCACGAGACGGGGCACGGACTCTACGAGCAGAACCTGCCGGCGGCGTGGTCGCACTGGCCGCTGGGCAAGGCGCGGGGCATGGCGATCCACGAAAGCCAGAGCCTGTTCGTGGAGCAGCAGATGGCCCGCAGCCCGGAGTTCTGGGAATGGGCGATGCCGCATGTGCGCGAGCATCTCGGCGACGAGGCCCTCGCCGGCTGGGAGGTCGAGGACATACTCGCCCACGTCCACCGGATCGAACGCGGCCTCATCCGGGTCGACGCCGACGAGACCACATATCCGCTGCACGTGATCCTGCGCTACGAAATCGAAAAGGACCTCATCGAGGGCAAGCTCGCGCCCAGGGACGTGCCCGAGGCCTGGGATGCGGCGATGCGCGAGTATCTGGGCCTGTCCACCATCGACACGCCCAGGGACGGCCCGCTGCAGGACGTGCACTGGCCGTCGGGGGCCTTCGGCTACTTCCCGAGCTACACGCTCGGGGCGATGACCGCGGCGCAGCAGTGGGCGGCACTGGAGCGGGCCCATCCAGACGTCCGCCAGCACATGCGCGACGGCCGCTTCGTCATCCTCAATGACTGGCGCCGGGAGCACATCTGGTCGCAGGGCTCACGCTGGTCCACACCCGAGCTGCTCGAGCGGGCCACGGGTGAAAAGCTCGACGCGCGGCACTTCACCGCGCATCTCAGGCGCCGTTATCTGGCCTAGAGCGGTTCGGCTCTTTTTTGAATCGCAGGGGATTCCGGTTTTGGGGTGTTTGTGATTCAAGATGCTGACTGGTGAGGAGGCCAGCATCTGATGAGACCTCTTTCCAATGATCTTCGGGAGCGGGTTGTAGCGGCGG
>NZ_DASWVV010000086.1:0-10477 GCF_036406155.1 Devosia sp.
CTGAGATCGAAACCGCGGCCTTCGACGCGCAGCGCCTCGAGCGCCGCGGCGAGGCGCTGCGCCTCGCCGTCGGGGAGCCATAGCGGGAAATCCAGCACCGCTTCGGGACGCTGCCCGGGCGGCAGGACGGCGGCGGCCATGCCCAGGACTTTCGGGCCCTCCGCGCCGTCCGTCCACAGGACGGTGATCTCGCGGGTGCCGGCGAGCAGCGCCTCGTATTCATCGACCAGCGCCCGCAGATGCGCGATCTGGCCGGTGGCGCGGACGCCGTCCGCCCTACTGTCCCCCAGCACGCGGCGCAGGAGCGTCACGGCGAGCAGCGCGAAAGCCCCGGCGCCGAGCGCGATGGTGAGGGGGACGGCGCCCACGACCATGTTGGAGGTGAGGTTCTGGGCCAGGGCGGGGCTGGTGCCGAGAAGGGTGGCGGCGCTCGTCGCGCAGCCCCCGAATCCCCAGCGAACCCGGATCCTGTCCGGCCCCATGCCCTGCCCCTCTGTTGAACTCGCGTGCCGGCGGGCGCCCGCCGGGCGGACCGCTTCGACCCCGTACTTGCCGCGCAACGGCGCACCGCAGCTTCTGCCGCGGCCGGGTGGGCGTGACCCCCGCCCCCCGAATCACTCCACCATACCGACCCGGGGAATCTGGAAAAAGAGTCTTAATGAGCCTGGGGATAGCGCTTGAAGGCGGTTGGGCGCTTGACCGGAGTCCGAACAGTGAACAAATGGTTAACGCGAACGCGACGAAATCGCGGCCCGGATCACGAAATGGCTGTCGGAGGTGCCGCCCGCTTCAGTACCGGTATTGTTCGGCCTTGAACGGGCCCTCGGGCGACACGCCGATATAGTCGGCCTGGGCCCTGGTGAGCCTCGTCAGCGTGGCGCCGAGCTTGGCCAGGTGCAGCGACGCGACCTTTTCGTCGAGATGCTTGGGGAGCACGTGCACGCGCTTCTCGAGGTGCTTGCCGTTGGTCCACAATTCGATCTGCGCCAGCGTCTGGTTGGAGAAACTGGCGCTCATCACGAAGCTCGGGTGCCCGGTGGCATTGCCGAGGTTGACCAGCCGGCCCTCCGAGAGCAGCACGATGCGCTTGCCCGAGGGCAGTTCGATGAGGTCGACCTGCGGCTTGACGTTGGTCCACTTGAAGTTGCGCAGCGCCGCCACCTGGATCTCGTTGTCGAAGTGGCCGATGTTGCAGACGATGGCCATGTCCTTCATCTGGCGGACGTGGTCGACGGTGACCACGTCCTTGTTGCCGGTGGCGGTGACGACGATGTCGGCGCGGTGCGCGGCGTCCTCCAGCGTCACCACCTCGAACCCGTCCATGGCCGCCTGCAGGGCGCAGATCGGGTCGACCTCGGTGACCAGCACACGGGCCCCGGCGCCCTTGAGCGACTGCGCCGAGCCCTTGCCGACGTCGCCGTAGCCGCACACGATCGCCACCTTGCCGGCCAGCATCACGTCGGTACCGCGGCGGATGGCGTCGACGAGGCTCTCGCGCGTGCCATATTTGTTGTCGAACTTGGACTTGGTCACGGAATCGTTGACGTTGATCGCCGGGAACGGCAACTCGCCGCGCTCCTGCAGCTGGTAGAGCCGCATGACGCCGGTGGTCGTCTCCTCGGAGACACCGCGGATATTGGCGCGCACCTTCGAATAGAAGCCGGGGTCGCGGGCCAGCCGATTGCGGATGGTGGAAAAGAAGATCTCCTCTTCCTCGTTGCCGGGCTTGTCGAGGATGGCGGGGTCGCTCTCCGCCTTCGCCCCGGTCAGCACCAGCATGGTGGCGTCGCCGCCGTCATCGAGGATCATGTTGGCGGTCTCGCCATGGCCCCAGTCGATGATGCGGTCGGTGAAGGCCCAGTACTCCTCGAGCGTCTCGCCCTTGTGGGCGAAGACCGGGATGCCGGCGGCGGCAATGGCGGCGGCGGCGTGGTCCTGCGTCGAGAAGATGTTGCACGAAGCCCAGCGCACCTGCGCGCCCAAAGCCACCAGCGTTTCGATCAGCACCGCGGTCTGGATGGTCATGTGCAGCGAGCCGGCGATGCGGGCGCCGGCGAGCGGCTGCTTGCCCGCATATTCCTCGCGGATGGCCATCAGGCCGGGCATCTCGATCTCGGCCATGCCGATTTCCTTGCGGCCGAAATCGGCAAGGGCGATGTCTTTGACGGCATAGCCGGTGTTGCTGGCATCCATGGCAGCGGTCTCCGCGAAATCCGGGTTTGCCGCCTTATACGCAACGGGCGACGCGCCGGCAACCGGGATATAAAGACCTCTTTATATCCTTCGCGGGAAAGAGGGCAGCGAACGCAGGCGTCCGGCCCTGCTGGTCAGAGCGCGGCGGCGCCCTCGCTGTCCTCGTCGAAGCCGGAATTGACCAGCGCGGTGATGGCGTCGAGCGCCTCGCGCGCCTGGCGGCCGGTGGCCTGGACGAGGATGGTGGAGCCGGGGCCGGCGCCGAGCATCATGAGCCCCATGATCGAGTTGCCGGCGACCGAAGTGCCGTCGCGCACGACGTGGATTTCGGCGTCGAAACACTCGGCGGTGCGCACGAAGCGGGCCGACGCCCGGGCGTGCAGGCCCTTGCGGTTGACGATGGTCAGCTGTTGCGCCAGCGCGCGTCCCGGATTGGCCGCCGAGTTCATGTCTTAAATAAGCACCATTCAGGTCAGGCGCCAAGCGCCTCGCTGGCGATGGTGATGTACTTGCGGCCGGCCTCGGCCGCCTCCTTGATGGCCTGCTTGATGGGCAGGTCGACGCGTACGCGGGCGAGCTTGACCAGCATTGGCAGGTTGACCCCGCAGATGACCTCGACGTCGCGGTTCTGCATGGCCGAGATGGCCAGGTTGGAGGGCGTGCCGCCGAACATGTCGGTGAGGATCACGACGCCTTGACCCTGGTCGGCGGCATCGATGCAGCGCAGGATGTCGTTGCGCCGCTCCTCCATGTCGTCATCGGGGCCGATGGCGACGGTCTCCACCACGTCCTGCGGGCCAACGACATGCTCGAGCGCTGCCTTGAACTCCACGGCGAGGGCGCCGTGCGTCACCAGAACCATGCCGATCATCGATATTCCCCAAAAGGCAAGCCCCGGATGGCAGGACGGCCAAGTCTTGCCCCGCGAGCATTGGCGTTCAAGTCAATTCTCGCCCGGCCGGGCGGTTCCCGGGGGATAGCCGACGAAGGGCCTCCCGGACAAGCACAAGCTGGTGCCGCGGATCGGCAACGCCGTCCTTCGGCACCGGGCAACGGGCCAGGTGCAGGCCCAGCAGTTCGGTGCCGAATTCGCTCTCCTCCGGCATGCGCACCAAAGTCTCGACGAGGTCGACGACGAGGTGGAGCGGCGCCTCGGCCACGAACGGCCGCGGCACGAGGCCGCGTCCCCTGAGCTCGATCAGGCCCTCGATGGAGCGGGGCGGGCGCATGACGATGGCACCGCCGCGCACGCACAGATCGACGCGATCGTCGGCAACGAGGCTGGCAGGCAGGCGGCGCAGGTCCCACTCATCGAGCAGGGCCAGCGCCAGCAGCGACTTGCCGGAGCCGGACGGCCCGCGCAGCAGCAGGCCGGCATCTCCCAGCACGAGGCCGGTGGCGTGGACGTTGAGGGGTTCGCTCACTTGCGCGCACGCGGCTCCGCCGCGCGCCGCAGCGTCACCTTGAAGACGGCACCGGAGCGGTCGGTGCGGTTCTCGGCGGCGATCGTGCCCTTGTGCGCTTCGACGATCTGGCGCGAGATGGACAGGCCGAGGCCGGAATGGTCGCCGAAATGTTCGCCGTCGGGGCGGTCGGTGTAGAAGCGCTGGAAGATGCGGGTGATGTCGCCGCGGATCCCCGGCCCCTCGTCGCTGACGGTCACGGTGATCTTGTCCTCGCTGGTGACGATGGCGACCCGCACGGTGCCACCCTCGGGCGAGAATGACACGGCGTTGTCGATGAGGTTGTTGAACACCTGCGCGAGGCGGCTGTCGTGGCCCATGGTGATGGGCGCCGGCCGGCCGCGCCGCTCGAGCACGACGCTGACATTGCGGGCTGCGGCCAGGTCCCTGTGGATCGATACCATGGTCTCGCACAGCTTTTCGACGTCGATGCGCTCGGCGTGCTGGCGCGCCAGTTCGGCGTCGAGCCGGCTGGCATTGGAGATGTCGGAGATCAGCCGGTCGAGCCGGCGCACGTCGTGCTGGATGATGGCATTGAGACGCTCGCGATCCTCGGCGCGCGTGGTGCGCGGCAGCGTCTCGACCGCCGAGCGCAGCGAAGTCAGTGGATTCTTGAGTTCGTGCGCGACGTCGGCGGCGAAGCGCTCGATGGCCTCGATGCGATTGTAGAGCGCCGAGGTCATGGCGCGCAGCGCCTTGCTCAGGTGCCCCACTTCGTCGCTGCGGTCGGAGAAATCGGGAATTTCGGCGCGGCTGTTCATCGAACTCTGCACCTCTTCGGCCGCGGCCGAGAGCCGGCGGAGCGGACCGGCGATGGTGCTGGCGAGGAGCAGCGACAGGATGATGGTGACGGAGGCGGCGACCAGCGCGATGCGCAGGACCCCCCAACGCTCGGCCGTGTCGATCTGGTCGATCTCGCCCGGCTGCGTGGACAGCAGCAGCACGCCGATGGTGGCGCGCACGCGCTGCACCGGCACCGCCACCGAGACCACGAGCTGGTGCTGGGAATTGACGCGCACGATGGCGGTCGGCGCGCCGCCCAGCGCGGCGGCGACTTCCGGGTATTTCTTGCCCTCGTCGGCGCCGTATTCCTGGTATTGCGGGAAATCCTCGCCCGGCAGCCAGGCCATCAGGGTCTTCCACCAGTCGAACAGGAAGAAGCCGGAATTGTCCTGTGGCCTGGTGATGCGCCGCAGCACCTCGCCGCGCGCGTAGATGTTGGCGCTGTCGAGGATGAGCAGGCCATCCTTGTCGTAGATGCGGGCGCGCGTGCGCGTGGGGGTGACGAGGTTGCGCAGCAGCGGCGCCACGCGCTCGGGGTTGATGGGGAACTCGAGGTTGGGGTCGAAGAAGCTCAGCGAGGACAGCGGTTCGCCGCTCTGCAGGCCGAGCAGCCGGTCGGGATTGATGGTGATGACGTCGGAACTGGCGGTGGCCGAGGCGGCGATGGCGGCGGCGATGATCTCGCCCTGCACCCTGAGACTCTGCACGCGCGCGTCGATCAGGCCGGTGCGCCACTGGTTGAGGAACAGGACGCCGAACACCAGGACGGCCAACCCGGCGAGGTTGAGCACGATGATGCGCTTGGCGAGGCTCGAAAAGACCGCGACCTCGAGCCCGCGGCGGACGCCACGCCAGACAAGACGCAGCGCCCCGAGCGCACCGGTGCCGAGCCTGGCCAGCCACGACGGGCGCGGACGCGCCCGGCTCGACGCCTTCTCGTCCACCGTCAGCTCGTTTCCGGTGATGGCCACCTGCCTGCTATTGCTCCTTGAAGCGGTACCCCACGCCGTACAGCGTCTCGATCATCTCGAACTCGTCGTCGACCGCCTTGAACTTCTTGCGCAGCCGCTTGATGTGGCTGTCGATGGTACGGTCGTCGACATAGACCTGGTCGTCGTAGGCGGCGTCCATCAGCGCGTTGCGGCTCTTGACCACGCCGGGCCTGAGGGCCAGCGCCTGCAGGATCAGGAACTCGGTGACGGTCAGCGTCACTCGCTGGCCCTTCCATGTGCAGGTGTGGCGTTCCTCGTCCATCACCAGGGCGCCGCGCTCGATAAGGGCCTTGCCCGGACCGGGCTCGCCGGCGACGCCGGCCGGCTGGCTCGGGTCGCGCGGGGCGGCCCGGCGCAGGATGGACTTCACCCGCTCGACCAGCAGCCGCTGGCTGAACGGCTTGGTGATGAAATCGTCGGCACCCATCTTGAGGCCGAACAATTCGTCGATCTCCTCGTCCTTGCTGGTCAGAAAGATCACGGGGACGTCGGATTTCTGGCGCAGGCGGCGCAGCAATTCCATGCCGTCCATGCGCGGCATCTTGATGTCGAGGATGGCCAGGTCGGGCCGATCGTTGGTGAGGCCTTCCAGGCCGGAGGCGCCGTCGGTATAGGTGGAGACCGAGTAGCCTTCCGCCTCGAGGGTCAGGGAGACCGAGGTGAGGATATTTCGGTCATCGTCCACCAGGGCGATTTTGGGCATCCAGTTCCCTTTCCTGTGCGCGGCGGCGCGGGGCCGCCGAAATGCGGCGGACTTGACTGCCACAATTGCGCATAAATAAGGCGCATGGGCCGTATATACCAGTCCCCTGGGGCCCCCGGCCCGCTGTCCGACTTCCGTCGTACGACCCTTTGCGGGATGGAAGCCAGCCCGTCTAGCTCCATATGACTTGCGGGCAAGGGCCTTTCTCGCCCTGCCAGGAGCGAAGGACCATGGCCGAATTTGACCATCGATTGCTGAGAAAAACCATCACCGACACCGCTGCGTCGGTGTCGTGGAACGACCGCGCGCCGACGCTCGTGGCCCGGGCGCTGCAGGCGGCAGAGGGCGAACTGACCGCCCACGGGGCGCTGGCCGTGACCACCGGCGTCTATACCGGCCGGTCCGTCAAGGACAAGTTCATCGTCGAGGACGACCTGACCCGCGACCGCGTGTGGTGGGACAATTCGCAGGCGATGAGCCGGGAGAATTTCGACCGGCTGCTGGCCGACTGCATCGCCGCCATGGCCGGCCAGCCGCTGTTCGGGCAGGACCTGGTCGCCGGCGCCGACCCGCGCCACGCCATGCGCGTTACCGTCTTCACGCAGACCGCCTGGCACGCGCTGTTTATCCGCAACCTGCTGATCCGGCCGGAAACCGAGGCAGCGGGCACGCCCGTGACCATCATCCACCTGCCCGACTTCGAGGCCAGCCCGCACCGGCACGGCACCCGGACCGGGACGGTGATCGCGCTCGACATGTCGCGCAACATCGTCATCATCGCCGGCA
Source organism: Devosia sp. (assembly GCF_036406155.1). Taxonomy (GTDB): domain Bacteria; phylum Pseudomonadota; class Alphaproteobacteria; order Rhizobiales; family Devosiaceae; genus Devosia_A. The sequence goes on from NZ_DASWVV010000086.1 coordinate 6,921, forward strand.
CCGGCTACGCCGGCGAGATCAAGAAGAGCGTGTTCTCGCTGTTCAACTTCCACGCCCCGCTGCAGGACGTGCTGCCCATGCACTGCTCGGCCAATATCGGGCCGGAGGGCGACGTCGCCCTGTTCTTCGGGCTTTCGGGCACCGGCAAAACGACGCTGTCGAACGACCCCAACCGGCCGCTGATCGGCGACGACGAGCACGGCTGGACCGTCGACGGCGTGTTCAACCTCGAAGGCGGCTGCTACGCCAAGACGGTCAAGCTCAGCTCCACCGCCGAGCCCGAGATCCACGCGGCGACGCGCAGCTTCGGCACGGTGCTCGAGAACCTGCTGCTGGACGACGAGAAGCACCCGCTCTACGACGACATCTCGCTGACCGAGAACACGCGCGCCGCCTATGCACTGGAGACGCTGCCGCAGGTCGCCCCCGGCAGCATCGGCGGCATCCCGAGGACGGTGGTGTTCCTCACCGCCGACGCCTTCGGCGTGCTGCCGCCGATCGCACGGCTGACCACGGAACAGGCAGTCTACCATTTCCTCTCGGGTTATACCGCCAAGGTGGCCGGCACCGAGCGCGGCGTGACCGAGCCGCAGGCCACCTTCTCGGCCTGCTTCGGCGCCCCGTTCATGCCGCTGCATCCCACCGTCTACGGCAAGCTGCTCAAGCAGCGGCTTGCCGCCTCCGGCGCCGCCGTCTACCTGCTCAACACGGGCTGGACGGGCGGGCCGTACGGGGTCGGCAAGCGCATCGACATCGCCTCCACCCGCCGCCTGCTCAACGCCGCGCTTTCGGGCGAACTGCTGACGACGCCGACGCGGGTCGACCCGCTGTTCGGGCTGGCCGTCCCGGTGGGCGTGCCGGGCGTCGACTCGGCGCTGCTCGAGCCGCGCCGGACCTGGGCCGATGCCAAGGCCTACGACGAGACGGCGCACAAGCTGCTGGGGCTGTTCGAGAAGAACTACGCCAAGTTCAGCAAGGAGACGGCGGCAGCGGCCGAATAGGCCTACGCCACCGACCTGGGCCACGCGCGGCCGCCGGGACCACCCGGCGGCCGCAATCGTCTCGCCGTTACGTTGCGACCGTTGCGAGGGGCTGCCGCCGGGCGGACCGTGGACCGGAGCGGCTCAGTGCTGGGCGTAGAAGACGTGGGAGCCGATGGCGGCGACGCGCCGGAAGGCGTACGACCATTTCGGGGCCACGGCCGTCGTGTGATAGAACAGCACGGAATTGGGCAGGACCCCGGGGCGACGGCCCTGCTGGTACTCGTAGAAGGCGGTCTCGGCCAGCTGCATCGAGTGGTTCCAGGCCGTCCGTTCCTTGCCGAAGTCCGACCGCCCGTCACAGGCGAAGGTGAACTGACACTTGTAGCGGCCCTTGTCGGCGTTCTGGAAGACCACGCCGCAGATGCTGGACGGATATTTGTCGCTCAGGGCCCGGTTGATGATGACGTTGGCGACCGCCAGCTGGCCGTCGCGCGATTCGCCGCGCGCCTCGTGGTAGATGGCCTGGGCGAGGCAGAGCTTTTCGCCCTCGGCCAGCTTCACCTTCTTGACCGTCGGCACGAACTGCGTCTCGGCATAGGCGCTGAGCACCGCGGCGTTGAGCGCCGGCTGCACCGTGACGTCGACGCGCTCGATGGCTTCCAGGGCACGGTTGCGGCGCTTCTCGATGTAGCTCGACAGCACCGCCTCGGTGAGCTCGGTGCGGGCGGCGGCGACGTCGAAGCCGTCGAACGACTGCAGCGCCTGCTTGCGCGCCACGTAGGCCTCGAGCAGGGCGCTGGTCAGCACCGGCTGGGCGGCGGCGTGGAACTGCTCGCGCTTGAGGGCGACGGTGTGCGACAGCGGGGCGGGCACGACTGCGGCGAAATCGTCGGCGGAGCTCGGCGCCATGGTGACGAACAGCACGAAGACTGCAGCCCCGGCGGCCACGGCGTGCGCCAGCGCACGCCTAGCTTTGGCAAACGGCAATGCCGTCAATCTGCCTACCTTCCCCCGACCCCGCCCCCGTTCAGGCAGCGCCAGCTCAACAGTTGAACCCAGCGGCACCCTAGCCGAGCTTTCCCCGGCTGGGAACCAGAAATTTACAGTTGCTTAACCATGGGCGTTAGCTTGTTAAAGTGAGGTTAACGGCTACCGCCGCGCGGCGAAACGCATGAAATCATTCAGGTTCCTGTTGCGGCAACGAAGCACTAAGCGGCGGCACAACAGTTAATTCAAATGCCATCCGTTGTTTTGCTGCAACGTTGGCAAGATATTGCGCGCGGCGGCAGGGCGGCACGCAGAATCACCCGGCGGCGACGCCGGCGAGGCCGTGGGAGGGGCTGGGGAGGCGCGGCGGGCTGCTAGGGCCGGAACGCGGCGGCGCGCAGGTGATGCAGGCTGTCCATCACCGCCGCGCACAGGCGGGCGATCTCGTCGGACGGGCGCACCAGATCGGGCACCATGACCGTCTGCATGCCGGCGGCGTGCGCCGCCCGCACGCCGGCGTGCGAATCCTCGACGGCAAGGCAGCGCCCGGGGTCGATGCCGATCCGCCGCGCCGCCGTCAGGTAGGGCTCGGGGTGCGGCTTGGGATTGGCGACGTCCTCGCGCGTGACCACGGTGGCGAAATGCTCGAGCAGGCCGGCCGCGCCCAGATGCGCCAGCGCATGCGGCGAGCGCGACGAAGTGGCGACGGCCACCGGGATGCGCCGGGCCCCCAGTTCGGCCAGCAGTTCGTGGACGCCGGCCTTGACCGGCACCGCCGAGGCCATGCGCTCCTTCATGCGGGCACGGCAGTGCTGGTCGAACACGGCATGCGGGAAGCTCACGCCGTAAGCCTCGACCAGAATGCGGCTGCTCGCCTCGTGGCTGGCGCCGACCATGGACAGGTGCACGCGTTCCGTCATCTCGAAGCCGAGCGTGGCGGTGACCTCGTAGACGATGTCGCGGAACACCATTTCGGTGTCCAGCAGCGTGCCGTCCATGTCGAAGACGACGGCGTCGAAAGGGGCGATGTCCGGGGGCGTCATGCCTGCCATATAGGGGCATTCGCCGCGCTCCGCCAGACCGGAGGACCCGCCGGCCCCCACCCCGCTCAGGTCTTGAGCCGGTAGCCCGTGCGGAACATCCAGGCGGCCACCGCCAGGCAGAGAGCGAGGAACCCCAGCGTCATGGCGAGGCTGAGGGCGACGTCGACGTCGGCGATGGAATAGAAGCTCCAGCGGAACAGGCTGACGAGGTAGACGACGGGATTGAACAGGGACACGGTCTGCCAGAACGGCGGCAGGACGCTCAGCGAATAGAAGGTGCCGCCGAGAAAGGTGAGCGGGGTGATGACGAGCAGCGGCACCGTCTGCAGCTGTTCCATGCCCTTGGCCCAGATGCCGATGATGAAGCCGACAAGGCTGAAGGTGACGGCGGTGAGGACCAGGAACAGCAGCATCCACGCGGGGTGGTCGATGCGCAGCGGCACGAAGAAGCCGGCCGTGGCCAGGACCAGCAGGCCCAGGATCAGCGACTTGGTGGCGGCGGCCCCGACATAGCCGGCCACCGTCTCCAGCGAGGAGACCGGCG
>NZ_DASWVV010000087.1:0-6778 GCF_036406155.1 Devosia sp.
GCGGGGAAAGGGTGCCCGCTGCCGGCCTTGGTGGCACGATCGCGCCACACGCACCGGAGCACACCCTCCCCCTTGCGGGGAGGGTTGGGGAGGGGGCTGGCTGCGTGCACCGGAGCAGCGAGGCCGGCGTTCTTGCGCCCGAGGTATCCCCAGCCACTTGACGTCATCCTCGTCCTCGGGCCTGACCCGAGGGATGACGCCCGTGGGATTGGGGCGGATGCGCCAGCCTGCGGGCGTGTCAGGCCGCGAAGTAATCCTGCAGCGGGCGCACGGTGAGGTTGCCCTCGCGATAGGCGATGATGCCCTCCACCGCGGCGACGGCCCCGGGGATGGTCGTGTAGTACGGGATCCGGCCCATCAGCGCGGTGCGGCGGATGTCGCGGCTGTCCGAGATCGACTTGGCCCCGTCGGTGGTGTTGATGACCAGCTGCACGCCGCCGTTCTTCATCGAATCGACGATGTGCGGACGGCCTTCGAGCACCTTGTTGACCTTGGTCGCGGCGATGCCGTGCTCGCTGAGGTAGCGCTGCGTGCCCGAGGTGGCGACGATGGTGAAGCCGTTCTTCTCGAGATGGCGCATGGCATCGAGGATCAGCGGCTTGTCGTCGTCGCGCACGGAGACGAAGACGGTGCCCTGGCGCGGCACCTTGTTGCCGGCGCCGAGCTGGCTCTTGGCGAAGGCGATGGCGTAGGCCGTGTCGAGCCCGATGACCTCGCCGGTCGACTTCATCTCGGGGCCGAGCACGGTGTCGACGCCGGGGAAGCGGCTGAACGGGAACACCGCCTCCTTGATCGCCACGTGGCTGAGTTCGCGCTCGACGAGGTTGAAGCTGGCCAGGGTCTCGCCCGCCATGATGCGGCTGGCGATCTTGGCGATGGGCTGGCCGATCACCTTGGCGACGAAGGGCACGGTACGCGACGCGCGCGGGTTGACCTCGAGGATGAAGACGACGCCGTCCTTGAGCGCGTACTGCACGTTCATCAGCCCGCCGACCTTGAGGGCGAGCGCCAGTTCGGTCGTCTGCCGCTTGAGTTCGGCGATGACGGCGGGGCTGAGGTGCTGCGGCGGCAGCGAGCAGGCGCTGTCGCCCGAATGGATGCCGGCCTCCTCGATGTGCTCCATGATGCCGCACACGAACACGTCCTTGCCGTCGGCGAGGCAATCGACGTCGATCTCGATGGCGCGGGAGAGGTAGCCGTCGAACAGCAGCGGGTTGTCGGAGAGGACGGAGTTGATCTGCCCGGTCTTGTCGTTGGGATAGCGCGTCAGGATGTCGGGCGGCACCAGCGAGGTGAGCGTGCCCTGCACATAGTCCTCGAACTCGGCGGGAGAATGCACGATCTGCATGGCGCGCCCGCCCAGCACGTAGGACGGGCGGATGACCAGCGGGTAGCCGAGCCGCTCGGCGACGATGCGGGCCTGCTCGAGCGAATAGGCGATGCCGTTCTTGGGCTGGTTGAGCTCGAGCCGAGAGATAAGCTTCGAGAACAGGTCGCGGTCCTCGGCGAGGTCGATGGAGCCGGGCTGCGTGCCGAGGATCGGCACGCCGGCCCTCTCGACGGCGTCGGCGAGGTTGAGCGGAGTCTGGCCGCCGAACTGCACGATGACGCCATGCAGCGTGCCGTTCTGCTTTTCGGTCTCGAGGATCTCGATGACGTCTTCCTCGGTCAGCGGTTCGAAATACAGCCGGTCGGAGGTGTCGTAGTCGGTCGAGACGGTCTCCGGGTTGCAGTTGACCATGATGGTCTCGTAGCCGGCGTCGCTGAGCGCGAAGGCGGCGTGGCAGCAGCAATAGTCGAACTCGATGCCCTGGCCGATGCGGTTGGGGCCGCCGCCGAGGATCACCACCTTCTTGCGGTCGGAGGGGTGCGCCTCGTCGGCGACCGCGCCGGCGAACGGGGCCTCGTAGGTCGAGTACATGTAGGCGGTGGGCGAGGCGAACTCGGCGGCCGAGGTGTCGATGCGCTTGAACACCGGCCGCACGCCGAGGCTCTGGCGCAGCTTGCGCACGTCGGCCGGCTTCACCCCGGCGAGGTCGGCCAGCCGGCTGTCGGAGAAGCCCATGGCCTTGAGGCCGCGCAGCGGCGCGGCGCTGTCGGGCAGGCCGAACTCGCGCACGCGGGCCTCGGCGTCGACGATGCCGCGCATCTGCTCGAGGAACCACATGTCGATGCGGCACGCCTCGTGGATGTCGGCGTTGCTCATGCCCAGCCGCATGGCCTCGGCGACGTAGAGCAGGCGCTGCGGGGTGGCGACGGCGACGGCGGCGCGCAGGGCGTTGCGGTTGTCATGGGCATCGCCGCCGGGCACGTAGCCGGGGATGCCGATCTCGTTGAGCCCGGTGAGCCCGGTCTCGAGGCTGCGCAGGGCCTTCTGCAGGCTCTCCTGGAAGGTGCGGCCGATGGCCATGGCCTCGCCGACCGACTTCATCGAGGTGGTGAGCCGGTTGTCGGCGCCGGGGAACTTCTCGAAGGCGAAGCGCGGGATCTTGGTGACGACATAGTCGATCGAGGGCTCGAACGAGGCCGGCGTCGCGCCGCCGGTGATGTCGTTCTCGAGTTCGTCGAGCGTGTAGCCCACCGCCAGCCGGGCAGCGACCTTGGCGATGGGGAAGCCGGTGGCCTTGGAGGCCAGCGCCGAGGAGCGGCTGACGCGTGGGTTCATCTCGATGACGATCATGCGCCCGTCGGCCGGATTGACGGCGAACTGCACGTTGGAGCCGCCCGTCTCGACCCCGATCTCGCGCAGCACCGCGATCGAGGCGTCGCGCATGATCTGGTATTCCTTGTCGGTCAGCGTCAGGGCCGGGGCGACGGTGATGGAATCGCCGGTATGCACGCCCATCGGATCGAGGTTCTCGATCGAGCAGACGATGATGCAGTTGTCGTTCCTGTCGCGAACGACCTCCATCTCGTACTCTTTCCAGCCGAGCACGCTTTCCTCCACCAGCACCTCGTTGGTGGGCGAGGCGTCGATGCCGCTCTCGCAGATGGCGAGGTATTCCTCGCGGTTGTAGGCGATGCCGCCGCCGGTGCCGCCGAGCGTGAAGGACGGCCGGATGATGGCGGGCAGGCCGATGACCTCGAGCGCCTGCAGGGCCTCGATGGTGTTGTGGGCGAGCATCGAGCGCGGGGTGGCAAGCCCGATCTTCTTCATGGCGTCGCGGAACAGCTCGCGGTCCTCGGCCTTGTCGATGGCCTCGGCGTCGGCGCCGATCATCTCGACGCCGAACTTGTCGAGCACGCCCATCTTGCGCAGGCTGAGCGCGCAGTTGAGGGCGGTCTGCCCGCCCATGGTGGGCAGCAGCGCGTCGGGGCGCTCCTTCTCGATGATCTTGGCGACCACGTCGGGCGTGATCGGCTCCATGTAGGTGGCGTCGGCGAGATCGGGATCGGTCATGATCGTCGCCGGATTGGAATTGACGAGGATGATGCGATAGCCCTCTTCCTTGAGGGCCTTGCACGCCTGGGTGCCGGAATAGTCGAACTCGCAGGCCTGGCCGATGATGATCGGCCCCGCACCGATGATGAGGATCGATTTGATGTCGGTGCGTTTGGGCATGGTTCTCGTCGTTCTATCGGTGGGCGCGCGCGCCCATGGCACGCGGCGGCGCGGGTTCAGGCGGGAGTCTGAAGGTTAAGCCGGCTGTCTAGCGGAACGAACGACGGAAGGGAAGGGGGCTGCACCGGCTTCCGTGCCGGCTTGATGCCGGTCAATACGACCCAGAACGGCGCATTCATTCTCGGTTCAGGCAATTGTGATTTGCTGCCGACAAGAGACGGGTTTCCGAGAGGGAGGAACTGGCATGCTTCGCGTCATCATTCCGGCCGCGCTGGGCGCGGCAGCGCTTCTGTGCATGGGCACCGCCGCGCTGGCGGTCGACGCCGTGGCCACGGCCGGCGTCAACGTCCGCACGGGGCCAGGCACGGGCTATTCGATCGTCGACCAGCTCATCCGGGGCGAACTCGTCAATATCCGCGAGTGCTCCTCCAACAACTGGTGCTTCGTCGAGCACGACGGCCCCGACGGCTGGGTGAGCGCGGCCTATCTCACCGCCGCCCCCGACTTCGAGGACGAAGCGCCGCCGCCCGCCGCCCCCGGCGAGGACTGCTCGTTCGGCTTCGTCATCGGACCGGGCGGGCCGAGCCTGTCCATCCAGTGCGGCGACCAGCCCGTGCCGCCGCCGGCCCCGCCGGCCCCGCCGCCGCCGGCCGGGGACAGGGCGTGCTTCTATACCGGCAGCAACTACAGCGGCACGGAACGCTGCTATGGCGTCAGCACCCGCAATTCCCTGCCGGCCGTGATCGACGACCGCATCTCCTCGGTGCGGCTGTTCGGCGACGTCGAGGCGCAATTGTGCGTCAACCAGAACCTGGGCGGGGCCTGCCGCATCATCGATACGAATACGCCCTCGCTGCCGCCGGTGATCAACGACCGCGCCTCCTCGCTGCGCGTGTACCTGCCCGAGCCGCCGCCGCCGCCGGCCGAGGCCTGCTTCTATACCGGCACCAACTACAACGGCACCGAGCGCTGCTTCGGGGTGGGGGTGCGCAACTCCCTGCCGGCCGCGATCAACGACCGCATCTCCTCGGTGCGGCTGTCCGGCGGCGCCCGGGCCCGGCTGTGCGTCAACCAGAACCTGGGCGGCTTCTGCCGGCTGGTCAACAACGACAACCCCAGCCTCGGGCCGCAGATCAACGACCGTGCGTCCTCGCTGGAGGTGTTCACCGGGCCGGCGCCGCTGCCGCCGCCGCCGGTGCCGGAAGCCCCGGTGACGTTCTCGACCGGCTCGATCGCCCTGCAGCAGACCTTCACCGCCAATCTCGACAACGGCACCGTGGGCGCTGCCGGCGCCGACATCTGGTACCAGGCGGTGAACGCGGCCGAGAAGTACGTGACGCCGCGCAACGGCGCGCAGCTGGCGCTGGGCGACCGCTCCAACCGCGGCTATGCCGGCTGCAGCACCGAGAGCTACTCGAACGCCTCGATCCCGCTGTGGGACATGCCGCCGGGCAGCTATGTGTGCGTGAGGACCAACCAGGGCCGCATCTCGCAGTTCCGGCTCAACGGCTTCACCGGCACGACGATGAACCTGGGCTACACGACCTGGGCCAACTGACGGCAGGCGCCGCAACGAGCATGACCAAGGGGCCGGAGCGATCCGGCCCCTTTCATTTTGGGCGATTATGTGGGGATGTCCTCATGCACGGCCGAGAACTCCCACGCAGCGGGGTAAGCCTCTACCTGTTGAAGCGTGTAGCTAAGGCGTGGCCGGAACTAGGTTTGGAACAGAAGCACCGTACAAAGACTTAAGCCAAATCACTTCGTCGCCGTCCTGATCGCGGACCTCGTAAGGGATTAGGGCGGCGTCCAAGGCTTCCTTCATTGTTTCGAATCCACCGGGCGAGGACGCCTTTATGATCGCCTCAGTGTTGTTCTGGAACGCCCTGGTCGTGGCAGGTGTCTCTACACCTGGCGTTACAGTCCATCCAGATCTTTCGAACGTGTCAGCTAGCTTTTCTAGCGCGCCGTTCCCGTTCGGCTTGACCAACAATTGCAGGGACGAAGGCGCGTCAGACAGCACGCCAGTCAGTATTTTCTCTTCCAGCGCTTTCAGCCGTTCAGCCATCGCCTCCATTGTCGCGCGGATTTCTGCCACGCGAGACTCCAATTCGCGCCTTTCGCCTGCCCGGGCCGCGAGTTGATCGTCCTTGAACTTGATGCGTTCCTCGAGTGTAGAAACGGTACCGCCTGCAATGGCCCCTGATAGGAACCAAGCGCCACCCACCAACGGCATCGTCACCACAAGCACGGCCGCCGCGAAACTCCATTTCGCAGCGTTAATCACCGGTAACTCCGTTTGGAGGGCTTTAACGAAGTTCAACATGCGCGCTTTCTATCACAGCCTCCTGAGTCGGCGGCGTGCGACCTATACGATTCCTCCTAATTGAGCCGGAGCCGCCTCAGGCGATGCGGCCGAGCCAGAGCATCGACAGCCCGGCGGCGAGCAGCGCCAGCAGGGCCCCGGCGCCGGCGAAGACGAAGGCGATCTCGGTCAGCTTCTTTTCCGGCACCAGCCGCTTGGCGAGCGTGCCGTAGATTTCCGTCAGCGCCTCCGAGGAGGTGGCCTCGAAATAGTCCGCGGCGGTGATGTCGGCGATGGCCTGCAGCGTGTTGACGTCGAGCCGGGCCCGCATCGAGCGGCCGCCGAAATCGACGACGTCGCCAGCGGTCGAGCCGAAGCCGACGGTGAAGACGCGCACGCCGTAGTCGGCGGCGAGGCGCCCGGCGGCGATCGGGTCGGGGCCGGTGGTGGTGGCGCCGTCGGTCAGGAGGATGATCACCGCGTTCTGGTAGGAGCCGGGTTCGACCGGCACGTGCCCGGGCCGGACGGGGTCGGGATCGTCGAGCGACCGGTTGGCCAGGCCCGGCGGGGCGGCCGAACTGCGCAGGCCGAGCTGGTCGCGCGGATCGGCGCCGGCAATGCGCAGCGGCTCGTCCGGGAAGATGGTGGCCAGCGCCGTGAGCACGCCGGCCCCGACCGCGGTGCCCCGGCGCAGGTCGAAGCTGTTGATCGCCGCGGTCAGCATCTCGCGATCGAGGGTGGGCGCTTGCACCAGCATGGCCGCCGCGGCGAAGGCGACGATGCCGATCTGCACGTCCGCCGGCTGCCGGCCGACGAAAGCCTTGGCCGCCGCCTGCGCCGCCTCGAGCCGCGACGGCTCGATGTCGCGCGCCCGCATCGAGCCGGAGACGTCGATGGCGAGCAGGATCGAC
>NZ_DASWVV010000088.1:0-40667 GCF_036406155.1 Devosia sp.
GCGGCGGACCGGGTGCCCTCGACCAAGGGAATGCTGTAGCTCAGGCGGCGTTGAGCGCCACCACGACGACGATCAGCGCCGACAGCACGGCCAGCGCCGCGAGCACCAGCGCCAGTGTGCCGACAAAATCCGCCTGTGGCGTCGGATGTTCGCTGTGAGCCATGTCCTGTTCCCCTCCGGTGTGACCAATGTCGTAGCCTAGCCCGGCTGCGCCGCGCTTCCAAGCGGGACGATTTTGCTCTAAGGCGAAACCGCCCGAGAACGAGGACTTGTCCCGTGACCCTTTATGCAATCTTCGAGCGCGGCACGCCGGTGCGGGAGGCTCCCGTTTCCGTCCCCGAGCGCTTCTCCTGGCTGGCAGTGCTGCTGCCGCCGGTGTTCGCGGTGCTGCACGGGCTGTGGCTCGAGCTCGTGATCTTTGCCGTCGCCGCCGCGGCGCTGGCGCTGGCTTCACCCTGGCTCGGGGGCGCCGCCGCCTTCTGGCTCTACGTGCTGCTGGCGGTGCTGATCGGCTTCGAGGCGCCGTCGCTGCGCCGCGCAGCGCTGCGGCGCCGGGGCTGGACCTGTCGCACCGAGATCATCGCCGCGGCAGGCGATCTCGCCGAGGCCGCCTGGCTGCAGCGCGCCGGGGTTACCCGGCCATGAGCCAGAGCGTCGCCATCGTCGACTACGGCTCGGGCAACCTGCGCTCGGCGGCCAAGGCCTTCGAGCGGGCCGCGGACGACCTGCCCAGCCCGGCCCGCATCATCGTCACCGACGATCCCGAAACCGTGCGCCGCGCCGACCGCATCGTGCTGCCCGGCGTCGGCGCCTTCGCCGACTGCCGGGCCGGGCTCGACGCCGTCGGCGGCATGGTCGAGGTGCTGGAGGAGCGGGTCCGCCGGGGCGGCGTGCCGTTCCTGGGCATCTGCGTCGGCATGCAGCTCATGGCCGACGAAGGCCGGGAGAAGACCGTCAGCCAGGGGCTCGGCTGGATCCCGGGCGCCGTGGTCCGGCTGGCGCCGGCAGGCGGCCGCAAGGTGCCGCACATGGGCTGGAACACGCTCACCTTCTTGAAGCCGCATGCGCTGCTCGCCGGCATCCCGGACGGCGAGGACGGACTGCACGCCTATTTCGTCCATTCCTATCATTTCGCCCCGCGCGATCCCGAGACGCTGGTCGCCACCACCGAGTACGGGCAGGCGGTGACGGCGTGCGTCGGCCGCGACAACATGTTCGGCACGCAGTTCCACCCCGAAAAAAGCCAGTCCCTGGGGTTGCGGCTGATCGCGAATTTCTTGAGGTGGACGCCGTGAGCAAAGGCTACTGGATGGTGTCGGTGACGATCCGCGATCCCGACACCTACAAGCGGTATATCGAGGAGAATGCCGTCGCGTTCGCCCGCTATGGCGGCAGGTTCCTGGCGCGCGGCGGCCGCTACGAAGGCCCGGAGGGGCCGACCGGAACGCGCAACGCGATCATCGAGTTCGACAGCTACGAGCGCGCGCTCGCCTGCTACAGATCGCCCGAATACCAGGCGGCGCTGCAGCTTCGCCTGGCGTCCTCGTCGGCGCATATGGTGATTGTCGAGGGGGTCGAATGATCCTCTTTCCCGCCATCGACCTGAAGGACGGCCAGTGCGTCCGGCTGAAGCTGGGCGACATGAACCAGGCCACCGTGTTCAACGCGTCCCCGGTGGCGCAGGCGCTCGCGTTCGCGGAGCAGGGCTTCCGCTATATCCACGTCGTCGACCTCAACGGCGCCTTCGCCGGGGCGAGCGTCAACGGCGCCGCCGTCGAAGCCATCGTCCGGGCGGTGCAGGTTCCCGTGCAGCTGGGGGGCGGCATCCGCACGCTTGCCGATATCGAGACCTGGCTGGACAAGGGCGTTGCCCGCGTCATCCTCGGCACCGCGGCCGTGCGCGATCCGCCGCTGGTGCGGGATGCGGCCAGGCGCTTCCCCGGCCGGGTGGCCGTGGGCATCGACGCCCGCGGCGGCCGGGTTGCCGTCGAGGGCTGGGCGGAGACCTCGGAGCTGGACGCCGTCGAGCTGGCCCGCCGCTTCGAGGGCGCGGGCGTGGCGGCCATCGTCTATACCGACATCGACCGCGACGGTATCCTCACCGGCATCAACTGGGAGGCGACGCTGGACCTGGCCCGCGCCGTCTCGATCCCCGTCATCGCCTCGGGCGGGCTCGCCTCGATGGACGATGTCCGGATGCTGACGCGGCCCGAGATGCAGATCCTCGAGGGCGCCATCTCCGGCCGGGCGCTGTATGACGGGCGCATTGATTCACGTGAAGCACTCGCCCTGCTCGGCGGCGCGGCAAAGGGAGCGGCAAAGCGATGAGCCTCAAGATCCGCCTCATCCCCTGCCTCGACGTCAAGGACGGCCGCGTCGTCAAGGGCGTGCGCTTCGTCGACCTGGTCGACGCCGGCGACCCGGTGGAAGCCGCGATCGCCTATGACGCGGCCGGCGCCGACGAACTGTGCTTCCTCGACATCACGGCGAGCGCCGAAGGCCGCGACACCATCTTCGACGTCGTCGCCCGCACCGCCGAGCACTGCTTCATGCCGGTCACCGTGGGCGGCGGCATAAGAAAGCTCGAGGACATCCGCCGGTTGCTGCTTTCGGGCGCCGACAAGGTGTCGATCAATACCGCGGCGGTGAACGACCCGGACTTCGTCGCCCGGGCCGCCGACAAATTCGGCGACCAGTGCATCGTCGTCTCCGTCGACGCCAAGCAGCGCCGCAGCGGGGGGGCGGGGGGCGACGCTTCGTCCGGATGGGAGATCTACACGCATGGCGGCCGCACCCCGACCGGGATCGATGCGGTCGAATTCGCGGTGCGCTCGGTCGAGCGCGGTGCCGGCGAACTGCTGGTGACCTCGATGGATCGGGACGGCACCAAGTCAGGCTTCGACCTGGCGTTGACGCGCGCCATCGCCGATGCCGTCGACGTGCCGGTGATCGCCTCGGGCGGGGTCGGCACGCTCGATGACCTGGTGGCCGGAGTCCGGGAGGGGCACGCCAGCGCCGTGCTCGCCGCCTCCATCTTCCATTTCGGCACCTTCACCATCGGCGAGGCCAAGGCCCACCTCGAACGGAACGGCATTGCCGTTCGCAACGACCGCCCGCTGGGGACACTGTGATGGCATTCACGCTCGAACATCTCAACAGCCGCGTGCTCGAGCGCGCCGGCGCCGCGCCCGAGGACAGCTACACCGCCAAGCTCATCGCGCGGGGCATCGAGCGCTGCGCCCAGAAGCTGGGCGAGGAGGCGGTCGAGGCCGCCATCGCCGCCGTCACCGGCGACCGCGCCGGGCTCACGGCGGAGGCGGCGGACGTGCTGTACCACCTGCTCGTGCTGCTCAGGGCGGCGGATATCGACCTCGCCGCGGTGATGGCGACGCTCGAAGCGCGCACCGCCCGCTCCGGGCTCGAGGAGAAGGCGGCGCGCCGGGAGGGTGGTCAATGAGCGACGGCGGTGGCCTCGAGCCCTATCTGCACTTCACCAAGGCCGAGTGGGCGAGGCTGCGCGCCGACGAGCCGATGACGCTCGATGCCCCCGACATCGAACGGCTCAGGGCCCTCGGCGACCCGATCTCGTTCCGCGAGGCGGAGGCCATCTACCTGCCGCTGTCGCGCCTGATCTCGCTTTACGTCGAGGCCACCCAGGCGCTGCACCAGGCCTCGAGCCGGTTCCTCGGCAGCAATGGCCACAAGGTGCCGTACATCATCGGCGTCGCCGGGTCGGTGGCGGTGGGCAAGTCGACGACGGCGCGCATCCTCAAGGCGCTGCTCAGGCGCTGGCCCTCCTCGCCCCGGGTCGACCTCGTCACCACCGACGGCTTCCTCCATCCCAACGCCGTGCTCGAAGCGCGCGGGCTCATGGACCGCAAGGGCTTCCCCGAGAGCTATGACCGCCAGCGCCTCATCAGCTTCCTCTCCGACATCAAGTCGGGCAAGGCGCAGGTCGGCGTGCCGGTCTATTCCCACCTCGTCTACGACGTCGTCGCCGGCGAACAGATCGTCGTCGACCGGCCCGACATCCTGATCGTCGAGGGCCTCAACATCCTGCAGGCCGGCGAACTGCCGAAGAACGGCAGGCCCCTGGTGTTTGCCTCCGACTTCATCGACTTCTCGATCTATCTCGATGCCGACGAAGCCGATCTCAGCGCCTGGTACATGCAGCGTTTCGCGCGGCTGCGGGTGACCGCCTTCGCCGACCCCAAGAGCTTCTTCCACAAGTTCAGCCGGATGAGCGAGGCGGAGGCGACCAAGTTCGGCCGCTGGGCCTGGGAGGCGATCAACCTGCCCAACCTGCGCGAGAACATCCTGCCCACCCGCAGCCGCGCCGATCTCATCCTCAAGAAGGGCGCGAGCCACGCCATCGAACGGGTGGCGCTGCGCAAGCTCTGAGCCGCCGCTCAGGCCGGCACCGGTTCGCCGCCGCCCAGCCCGTGCTCGACGGCCAGTTCCTCGAGGTCGAGGACCGGTCGTGCGCCGATATGGGAAATCACTTCCGAGGCGGCAAGGCAGCCGAGCCGCAAGGCCATCTCCAGTTCCTGCCCGCGGGAGACGGCCAAGAGGAAGCCCGCGGCGAACAGGTCCCCCGCCCCGGTGGCGTCGACCACGGGATCGACCGGGAAGGCCGGCACGGCGACGATCTCGCCGTTATGCACCACCATGGCGCCGTCGGCCCCCATGGTCACCGCAGCCAGTTCGGCGTCGCGCGCGATCTGCTGCACGGCGGCGCCGAAATCGTCGGTCTCGTACAGGGACTTGAGTTCGTTGACGTTGGCGAAGACGTAGTCGACGGTTTGCGAGCGGATGAGGTCGAGGAACTCGTCGCGGTAGCGGTCGACGCAGAATGGGTCGGAGAGCGTGAAGGCGCAGGCGCGCTCGTGCCGGTGGGCATAGTTGGCGGCGCGGACGAAGGCCTTCTTGGCCTCCACCGGGTCCCACAGGAAGCCCTCCATGTAGGTGACGGTGGCCGCGCCGATCTCGTCTTCGCTGATATCGGCTTCGGTGAGGCGGTGGCACGCGCCCAGATAGGTGTTCATGGTGCGCTCGCCGTCCGGCGATAAGAGGATCATCGAGCGCGCCGTCGACGGGCCGCTGGCGAGGCGGCTGACGCCGTAATGGACGCCGATGCGCCGCAGGTCGTCGGCGAAGATGTCGCCGAGCGGGTCGTCGGCGACCTTGCCGACAAAGGCGGCGCGGCCGCCCAGCGCGGCGACGCCGGCCGCCGTGTTGGCGGCACTGCCGCCGGAGATCTGGCGCTTGTCCGCCGGCATGCGGTCATACAGGTAGATCGACCGTTCTTCGTCGACGAGATGCATGATGCCCTCGGCGAGGCCTTCGCGCGCGAGGAAACCGGGCCCGACATGGGCGATCACGTCGACGATCGCATTGCCGATGGTCAGAACGTCGAAGCGGGTGTCGGCCAATCGAGACTTCCTTGCGTGCGCCGCCGCCCGGAAATAGAGGACTTGCGCCGCCGGTGCAACCGTCAGCGGGAGCGCGCCGGCGGTCGATCGGGCGGCGGCGTCTTGGGCTCGTAGCGGCACCAGTCGCGGATGCGGCAACGCCAGCATTCGGGCTTGCGCGCCTTGCACACGTAGCGCCCGTGCAGGATCAGCCAGTGATGGGCGTGCAGCAGATATTTCTCCGGGACCACCCGGAGCAGCCCCTCCTCGACGGCGAGGGTGGTCGCCCCCGGCGCCAGCCCGGTGCGGTTGGCGACGCGGAACAGATGGGTGTCCACCGCGATGGTGGGCTGGCCGAAGGCGATGTTGAGCACCACGTTCGCCGTCTTGCGCCCCACACCCGGCAGCTTCATCAATTCGTCGCGGCTGGCCGGCACCTCTGATCCGTAGTCGGCCACCAGCTTCTGCGACAGCGCGTGGACGTTCCTTGCCTTGGTGCGGAACAGCCCGATCGTCTTGATCATGTCCTCGATGCCGGCGGGGCCGAGGGCCACCATCTTCTCGGGCGTGTCGGCCTGCCGGAACAGCGTCGGCGTCGCCTTGTTGACGCCGGCGTCGGTGGCCTGCGCTGAGAGGACCACGGCGACCAGCAGGGTGAAGGGGTTGGTGTAGTCGAGTTCGCCCCTCGGTTCGGGGTCGGCCGCCGCAAAAGCGCCGAAAATGGCTTCGACATCTTGGGGCGGCAGGCGCGAAGGTCGGTTCGGAGTCATTTTCGTTGCTCTGATTCGGCGCTAGTGCTGGAATTTCCTAGCGGGCCGCCCGGCGGCGGGGAACCCGGTTTGTCCACCGGCGATGCGGGATAAGAATGACGATGACGACGAGGACACAGGCCAGGCCGCTGTTCGCGGCGACGCTGACGCCGAACCGCTCGCTGAGCCGGCGCGGCCTGCGGCTCGTCGTTGCCATTGCCGCCATTCTCGCCAGCGTCCCCGCCATGATCTTCCTGTCGCTCGGGGCCTGGCCGATTGCGGCCTTTCTCGGCCTCGACGTGGCCCTCGTCTGGTGGGCCCTGCGGACCGCCGTCGAGGGCGGCAGGCAATTCGA
This sequence comes from Devosia sp., assembly GCF_036406155.1. Classification (GTDB taxonomy): domain Bacteria; phylum Pseudomonadota; class Alphaproteobacteria; order Rhizobiales; family Devosiaceae; genus Devosia_A. The sequence goes on from NZ_DASWVV010000088.1 coordinate 6,516, forward strand.
GCAGGTGACGCTGTGGGCCGACCAGCTGGAGGTGCGGCAGGTTTCGGCCCGCGGCCGCGAGCAGGTGCTCACCTTCAACCCCTTCTATGTGAAGCTGGTGATCGAGCGCGATTTCAACGAACGCATCACCGCCCTGCACCTGCGCACCCCCGACAGCGATACCGAGATCGGCGCCTTCCTCAGCCCCGACGACAAGACCAGCTTCGCCAAGGTCTTCGGCACGGCGCTGAAGAAGGCCCGCAGCTAGGTGGGTCGGCCGCGTCAAAACCGGGTCGCCCCGTCGCCGCCGGGGGGCTAGGCTCGCCCCACCATGACGCAGCACCATGCCCTCGCCCCCGCTTCCGACTACGAGACGGTCCGCGCCGCCATCGCCTATCTCAGTGCCGCCGGCCCGGATCAGACCGACCTGCCCGGCTTCGCCCGAGCCCTGGGCAAGTCCGAGCGGCAGCTGACGGCGCTGTTCCGGCGCTGGTGCGGGCTCACGCCCAAGAGCTTCGCCCAGGCGGTGGCGCTCGACCACGCCAAGCGGCTGCTCGCCGACCGGCAGAGCGTGCTCGACACCGCCTACGCCGTGGGCCTGTCCTCGGGCTCGCGCCTGCACGACCTGTTCGTCAGCCACGAGGCCATGCCGCCGGGGGCCTGGCGCAGCGGCGGCGCCGGGCTCGAGATGGTGTGGGGCGCCGCGCCCTCCCCGTTCGGGGTGGCCGTGCTCACCCTCACCCCATACGGCCTGTCGGGGATCGGCTTCGCCGACACCCCGGCGGACATCGAGCGGGCCTTCGCCGATCTCGCCGGGCGCTGGCCGCGGGCCGGCTACACTCGCAACGATGCCGCTGTCGCGCCCCTTGCCGCGCGCATCTTCGAGCCCGCGCGCTGGGACCCGCAGCAGCCGGTGCGGGTGGTGCTGATCGGTACCGACTTCGAGGTCCGGGTGTGGGAGACGCTGCTCGCCGTCCCCGTCGGGCAGGCCACCACCTATAGCGACGTTGCCCGCCGCATCGGCCGGCCGGCGGCGGCCCGCGCCGTCGGCGCCGCCGTCGGCAAGAACCCGGTTTCCTTCGTCGTGCCCTGCCACCGCGTCGTCGGCGCCGGGGGCGCGCTCACCGGCTACCACTGGGGGCTGCCGCGCAAGCGCGCCATGCTCGGCTGGGAAAGCGCCGTCGCGCTCAGAACCTGACGGTTTCCTCGAGCCGGCCGGTGGCCCGGATGCGGTAGAGGATGGGCTCGCCGGTGGCGATCTCGCGCTTGACGATCGCGTCGGGCGACAGGCCTTCGATTTCCATCACCAGCGCCCGCAGCGAATTGCCGTGCGCCGACACGAGAATGGTCTTGCCGCGCGCCAGTTCGGGCAGGATCTCGGCCTCGTAATAGGGCAGCACCCGCGCCGCCGTGTCCTTGAGGCTCTCGCCGCCCGGCGGGGCGACGTCGTAGGAGCGTCGCCACACATGCACCTGCTCCTCGCCCCATTTCGCCCGGGCGTCGTCCTTGTTGAGCCCGGCCAGGTCGCCGTAGTCGCGCTCGTTGAGCGCCTGGTTGCGCACGATGGCGAGGTTGACGATGCCCATCTCCTCGAGCATCAGGTCGAGCGTCTGGTGGGCGCGCCTGAGCGCCGAGGTGTAGAACAGGTCCGGCACGATCCCCGCCGCCTTGAGCGTGCGGCCGGTGGCCACCGCCTCGGCGATGCCCTTCTCGGTGAGGCCCGGATTGCGCCAGCCGGTGAACAGGTTCTTGAGGTTCCATTCGCTCTCGCCGTGGCGGACGAGAATCAGCGTTCCGGTCATCAGTGGTCTTCCTGCCTGGTAAAGCCGAGCACGTCGGCCATGGAATAGAGCCCGGGCCCCCGGTCGCGGGCCCATAGCGCGGCGCGCACCGCCCCGCTGGCGAACATCGCCCGGTCCTCGGCGCGGTGCGTGAATTCGAGCCGCTCGCGCTCGCCGGCGAGGATCACCGTATGGTCGCCGATGACGGTGCCGCCGCGCAGCGCCGCAAAGCCGATGCTGCCGGCCGGCCGCACCCCGGTGTGGCCGTCGCGCCCGCGCACGGCGTGTGTCGCGAGCTCGATGCCGCGCCCCTCGGCCGCCGCCTGCCCCAGCATCAGCGCCGTGCCCGAGGGCGCGTCGACCTTCTGGTTGTGGTGCATCTCGACGATCTCGACGTCGTAGCCGGGCAGCGCCGCCGCCGCCTGGCGGACCAGTCCGAGCAGGGTGTTGAGGCCGGGCGAGAAATTGCCGGACTTGACGATGCGGGCCCCGGCCCGCGCCGCGGCGGCGATGGCCGCGTCGTCCTCGGCGCCGCAGCCGGTGGTGCCGATGATATGGATGAGCCCGCGTGCCGCCGCCTCGCGCGCCAGCGCCACGCTGGCCGCCGGAGCGGTGAAGTCGAGAATCGCCTCTGCCCCCGCGAGGGCCGCCTCGACGTGGTCGAGGATGACGACGCCGTTGGCCTCGAGGCCGGCGACGACGCCCGCGTCCCGGCCGATGGCGGGGCTGCCGATGCGGTCGAAGGCGGCCTGCACGACGACGCCGTCGGTGGCGGCCACGGCGCGGATCAGCGCCGTGCCCATGCGCCCGCCGGCGCCCGCAACTGCGATCTTCAGGTCGGCCATGCTGGTGTCCTCGCTCGTCTCGCCACGCCCTATAGCAGGCCGGGCCGGCTCATGCCACGCGGTGGGTGCCGGCCATTTGGCCCAGGATGTCGGCGGCGGCCGCCGCCGGATCGGGCGCGGCCGTGATCGGCCGGCCGACGACGAGATGGCTGGCCCCCGCCGCCAGCGCCTCGCGCGGCCCCATGACCCGCTTCTGGTCGCCGTGCGCGGCCCCGGCCGGACGGATGCCGGGAGTGACGATGGCCAGCTGCTTGCCCACGATGGCGCGCACCATCTCGGCCTCGAGCGGCGAGCATACGAGACCGCCAATGCCCGCCACCCGCGCCTGTTCCGCCCGCAGCGCCACCATACCGGCGGCATCGCGGGCGTAGCCGGCCTCGGCGAGGTCGGAATCGTCCATCGAGGTCAGCACGCTGATGCCCAGCACGGCGAGGCCCGAGCCCGCGGCGGCGCGAGCGGCGGCGCGCATGGTGCGCGGATAGGCGTGCACGCTCAGCATGTGCGCGCCGGTGGCGGCGATGGCGGCCACGCCCTTTTCCACGGTATTGTCGATGTCGAGCAGCTTCAGGTCGAAGAAGACGCGCTTGCCGGCCTGCAGCAGCGCCCGGCCCAGTGCCAGCCCGTCGCCGCCATAGGCGAGCTGGTAACCGATCTTGTAGAAATCGACGCGGTCGCCGAGTTGCTCGACCAGCAGCTCGGCCTGGGCCCGCGTGTCGACATCGAGCGCGACGATCAGCGTGCCGGGCATCCAGGTTCTCCTTGACGGTGGGATCGCGGCTGCTTCGCATATCGGGGCGGACGGGGCAAGCCGGGATCCGCGCAGCGCCTAGCCCCGCCCTGGGCTTCGCCCGTGCCCCCGAGATCACCGCTGCGCGCCTGTCCTCGGGCTCGCGCCGAAGGCAGGTCCGCCTCCCGCAGCGCGGACCGAATCATGTTATTATGGGAGCATAACATCCCGCCAAGCCGTTCCCGCAGCAACAGGATCTTCCGCACATGCAGCAGCAGGCGCTGGCCGCCATCGTCGCCTGGGTGCGGCTGGAGCGAGCGATGGAGGCCTACGCCCGGGAGCTGAGGCGCAGCCACGACCTGACGCCGCTGCAGCTGGCGGTGCTGGCGAGCCTCGCCGAACGGCCGCAATTGCCGCTCGCCGCCTTGCGCAAGGCGCTGGTGCGGCATGCGGCGACGCTCGGCCAGGCGATCGACGCGCTGAGGGTCAAGGGCTTGTGCGAGGTGCGCCGGGACGCGGCGGACAGGCGCGCCCGGCTCGTGGCGATCACGCCCGCCGGCCTGGCGCTGGTGCGGGCGGCGCCGCTGGCCGGGCCGGACCGGCTGCGCCAGCAGCCGCACGACCCGGCCCGGCTGGATCGGCTGAGCGCGGCGCTGGCCGACGCGGTGGAACTCTACGGGCTCGACCCGTGGGCGCCGGGCCGGACGTCCGAGCCCTGTCAGATGCCGCCGCGCGAGAAGTGGGTGAGTTCGCGCACGATCTGGCCCACCTTCCACTGGATGGAGGGCTCGTTCGGGGCGCCGTCGGCGTCGAACACCTCCGGCCACGGCCCGAGGCCGAGCAGCGTCGGCGCCACCAGCGCCCCCACCTTGGACAGCGAATCGCGCAGGTGCGACAGGGCAAACAGGGTGGCGTACTTGCCGTTGCTCACCCCGCCTATGCCGAAGATGGCGTGCCGGAACGGGCTGGGCTTCTGGCGGCTCAGCCAGGCGAGGGTGTTGACGACGAGCGGCGGCAGGCCGCCATTATATTCGGGGGTGGCGAGGAAGACGATGTCGTGGCTGCGGAACAGCGCGGCCAGCCGCTCTGCGCTCGCAGGGGTGTGCCCCGCGTCTTCGATGTCCTGGTTGAAGAGCGGCATCTCGAAGTCGCCGAGGTCGAGATCGGTGACCGCGACGCCGGCTTCGCCCAGCTTCGTCGAGACGTGCCGGCGCAGGATCTCGTTGATCGAGCCCGTGCGGAGCGAACCGCACAAGGTGATCGCCGTCAGGCGCCGCTCTTCAGTCACTGTCCTGCCCCCATGCAGCGGCGCCCGGCGCCAATCCGTCCTGCCGCCGCCGTTGCGGCCGTTCGCGCGGCCATCAGCCGTCGAACAGGCTCTTGAGCTTGGAGAAGAAGCCGTCCGACGTCGGCGAGTTCTCCCGGGTCGACGCCTCCTCGAACTGCTCGAGCAGCTCGCGCTGGCGCTTCGTCAGGTTCTGCGGCGTCTCGACGTCGAGCTGCACGTAGAGATCGCCGAAATCCTTGCTCCGCAGGATCGGCATGCCCTTGCCCCGGAGGCGCACGCGCTGGCCCGGCTGCGTGCCGGGCGCGACCTTGACCCGGGCGCGGGCGTTGTCGAGCGTCGGCACCTCGAACTCGCCGCCCAGCGCCGCCGTGGTCATGGCGATGGGCACGCGCGCGTAGAGATCGGCGCCGTCGCGGTGGAACAATTCGTGCGGCTTGACCGAAACGAAGATGTAGAGGTCCCCCGGCGGGCCGCCGCGCAGCCCGGCCTCGCCCTCCTCGGCCAGGCGGATGCGGGTGCCGTCCTCGATGCCCCTGGGCACGTCGACGGAAAGCGTGCGGTGCTCCTGCCGGCGCCCCTGGCCGCCGCAATCGGTGCACGGCTGGTCGAGCATCTGCCCGCGTCCCTGGCACACCGGGCAGGTGCGCTCGATGGTGAAGAAGCCCTGCGCCGCCCGCACCTTGCCGTGGCCGTTGCAGTGCCGGCAGGTGGACATGCCGGTGCCGGGCTTGGCGCCGGAGCCGTCGCAGGTGGTGCAGCTCACCAGGGTCGGGACGTCGATCTCGACGGTGCGGCCGCTGAACGCTTCCTCCAGCGTGATCTCGAGATTGTACCGGAGGTCGGAGCCGCGCAGCCGCGAGCTGCCGCCGCGACCGGTGCGCGCCCCCATGAAATCGCCGAAGATGTCCTCGAAGATGTCGGACATCGACGAGCTGAACTCGGGCCCGAAGCCGTGCGGCCCACGGCCGCCGCCGCCGTTCTGGAAGGCGGCGTGGCCGAAGCGGTCGTAGGCGGCGCGCTTCTGCGGATCCTTGAGGCAGTCATAGGCCTCCGAGATTTCCTTGAACTTGTGCTCGGCGTCGGCGTTACCCGGGTTGCGGTCCGGGTGGAACTGCATGGCAAGCTTGCGGTAGGCACTCTTGAGCGCCGCCTCGTCGGAGCCCTTCGGCACGCCGAGCACTTCATAAAAATCGCGTTTGGCCAATCGGCACTTCCCAAGACATTGCGACCGCCCCTGCCCGATCAGGCAGGTTCGGATTAGCGCGAAACCCGTCCCTCAGATAGGTACTGGCCGGTGCTCATACCATAGCCGTCCCCGCTTTCAACAGCGCCGGGCGGCCTCGGCCGCACTGCGCGGGAGACGGGTGCCTGCGTTTCGCCTTCGGATCAGCGGCCGAAAGCCTCGAGCAGGTTGCGCGCCATCTGCGCCTGCGCGAACATCGCCTTGTTGACGACCTGGGCAAGGCCGAAGAACTGGTGCGTCACCCCGTCATAGGTGGTGCAGTCCACCCACACGCCGGAGCGGCGCAGCGCGTCGGCCAGCGCCTCGCCCTCGGAGCGCAGCGGATCGATCTCGGCGAGGACGATGGTGGTGGGCGGCAGGCCGCCCAGATCGGCGCGCTCGGCGAGCCGCAGCCGCGGGTCGGCGGCGGCCTCGCGGTCGCGCAGCGCCTTGCGCAGGAACCAGCGCACCGTCGCCGTGTTGAGCGGCCGCGCCTCGGCGTTCTCGGCGTAGGAGGGCAGCGACGGATCGCCCCCGGCCATCGGCGTCACCAGCCCCAGGTGCAGCGGCACCGGCGCGCCTTCGTGGCGGGCGCGCAGGGCGATGTTGACCGCCATGTTGGCGCCCGAGCCCTCGCCGACGACGGCGGCCTTCGCGGCAGCTCCGCCCAGGGCCTCGGCATTGGCCAGCAGCCACTGCCACGCGGCGTAGCTGTCCAGATGGGCCGCCGGGAAGCGGTGCTCGGGGGCCTGGCGGTAATGGGCGGAGACGACGACGGCGCCGCAGCGCCGGGCCAGCGCCCGCGGCGTCGCGTCGTAGCTGTCGAGGTCGCCGATGACCCAGCCGCCGCCGTGCAGGTAGAGCAGCAGCGGCGCCGCCCCGCCGTTGCCGCCGTCCCGGCGCGGCGTATAGACGCGGGCCCGGATGTCGCCGGCGGGGCCGGGGATCATGCGGAACTCCATGGCGACGCCCTGGTCGTCGGGACCGGTCCTGAGTAGGCGCGCGAGCGCCTGGGCGAGCCCCGGCTGGGCCCGCGCCTCGGGGGCGCTGCACTGCTCGATCGGCTTGGGTCCGAGCCCAGCCAGCACGTCGAGCACGTGCTTCATGTCGGCGTCGGCCCGCGCCAGCGGATCGCCGCCGGGGGCCGCGGCCGCGGCGCCCGCGTTCTGCGCCAGATTGCGCACGTCCACCGATGACATGGCTGTCTTCCCCCGATGCCCTGCGCCGGATCGCCGCAACCCGCCGGCGGCTCGGGCAGGGCATGCGCCGCAAACACGCCGGAAAAAAGGAAGGCCCGGAACCTTCCGGTTCCGGGCCTCGCCTGATTCACGTGAAACGTCGCGGCGTCAGGCCGATTTCTGGCCGTCGTCCTTGACCTCTTCGAAGTCGGCGTCGACGACGTCGTCATCGGTCGCGTCGGTCCCTGCCGCCTTGGCTTCCGCCTCGGCCTGGCTGGCCTTGTACATGGCCTCGCCCAGCTTCATCGAGGCCTCGGCCAGCGCCGCGGTCTTCTCCTTGATGGCCTCGGCGTCGTCGCCCTCGATCACGCCCTTGAGGTCGGCGACCGCCGCCTCGATGGCGCCCTTCTCCTCGGCCGAGACCTTGTCGCCGTAGTCCTTGAGCGACTTCTCGGTCGAATGGATCAGCGACTCGGCCTGGTTCTTCGCCTCGACCGCCTCGCGCTTCTTCTTGTCGGCCTCGGCATTGGCCTCGGCCTCCTTGACCATGCGCTCGATATCGGCCTCGCTCAGCCCGCCCGAGGCCTGGATGCGGATCTGCTGCTCCTTGCCGGTACCCTTGTCCTTGGCCGAGACGTTGACGATGCCGTTGGCGTCGATGTCGAAGGTGACTTCGATCTGCGGCACGCCGCGCGGCGCCGGCGGGATGCCGGCGAGGTCGAAATTGCCGAGCAGCTTGTTGTTGGCCGCCATTTCGCGTTCGCCCTGGAACACCCGGATGGTCACCGCCGACTGGTTGTCCTCGGCGGTCGAGAAGGTCTGGCTCTTCTTGGTCGGGATGGTGGTGTTGCGGTCGATCAGCCGGGTGAACACGCCGCCCAGCGTCTCGATGCCGAGGCTCAGCGGGGTGACGTCGAGCAGCAGCACGTCCTTGACGTCGCCCTGCAGCACGCCGGCCTGGATGGCGGCGCCCATGGCCACCACTTCGTCCGGGTTGACGCCCTTGTGCGGCTCCTTGCCGAAGAAGCTCTTCACCGTCTCGATGACCTTGGGCATGCGCGTCATGCCGCCGACCAGCACCACCTCGTCGATCTGCGCGGCGGTGACGCCGGCGTCCTTGAGGGCCTGCCGGCACGGCTCGATCGTCTTCTGGATCAGGTCTTCGACCAGCGCCTCGAGCTTGGCCCGGGTGAGCTTCAGCGTGAAGTGCTTGGGGCCGGAGGCGTCGGCGGTGATGAAGGGCAGGTTGATCTCGGTCTGGGTCGAGCTCGACAGCTCGATCTTGGCCTTCTCGGCGGCTTCCTTGAGCCGCTGCAGGGCGAGCTTGTCGCTCCTGAGGTCGATGCCCTGCTCCTTCTTGAACTCGTCGGCGAGGTAATCGACGAGACGCATGTCGAAGTCTTCACCGCCGAGGAAGGTGTCGCCATTGGTGGATTTCACCTCGAACACGCCGTCGCCGATCTCGAGCACCGAGATGTCGAAGGTGCCGCCGCCAAGGTCGTAGACCGCGATGGTGCCGGTGTTCTTCTTGTCGAGCCCGTAGGCGAGCGCCGCCGCCGTCGGCTCGTTGATGATGCGCAGCACCTCGAGGCCGGCGATCTTGCCGGCGTCCTTGGTGGCCTGGCGCTGGGAATCGTTGAAATAGGCGGGAACGGTGATCACCGCCTGGGAAACGGTCTCGCCCAGATAGGATTCGGCCGTCTCCTTCATCTTGGTGAGGATCATCGCCGAGACTTCTGAGGGCGAGTATTTCTTGCCCTCGACCTCGACCCAGGCGTCGCCGTTGTCGCCCTTGACGATCTTGTAGGGCACGAGGCCCTTGTCCTTGCTGACCATGGGATCGTCGTAGCGCCGCCCGATCAGGCGCTTCACGGCGAACAGCGTGCCTTCCGGATTGGTCACGGCCTGGCGCTTGGCCGGCTGGCCGACGAGCCGTTCCCCGTCCTTGGAGAAGGCGACCATGGACGGCGTGGTGCGCGCGCCCTCGGCATTTTCGATCACCCTGGCGCTGGCGCCGTCCATGACCGCGACGCAGCTGTTGGTGGTTCCAAGGTCGATACCGATTACTTTTGCCATTGCTCGTTTGCCTCTTCTTTAGCGAACCCGATGCGGAACCCCGTCGCTCCGGCAGCTCCAACCCGTGCGGGAACGGGTCCCTCGTTGAGATTGGTCGAAAAACACCCGTCGCCGGGCCTCGACGGCTATATAGGAGGGGGGTCCGGAGGGCGCAAGCGCTGCGCCGCCAGAAAACCTGCGGGCGGGCGCCCCGCCGCCGCGCGGTGGCGCCGGCGCGTCCTTTGTGGTCTAACGGCGGCATCGAGGCGAAGAGGATCGTGCGATGAGAAGGCTGATTGCGCTCGTGCCCGCGCTGCTGCTGCCGGCCGCAGCGCTGGCCCAGGAGGTGCCCGAGGCGGCGCGCAAGGATTTGTGGTGCGGCATCGCCTTCGGCATCATCGCCGCCGAACTGCCCGCCGACGCGAGCGCCGAAAACCAGGCCCTGGCGGCGCGCTTCGCCGCCGGATCGGCGACGCTGGTCGCCCGCGCCACCGCCGCCCATCTCGAGGCCGGCTATACCGAGCCGGGCTTTGCCGCCTACAAGGCGGCGCAGGAGGAAGCGGTCGCCGCCAACATGTCCGGGGCCGAGGCGGACTACGCCTACAGCTACGAGGACTGCTCCACCCTGCTCGGATCCTGAGGCCCCGCATGCCCATCACGCCCGCCCGCGACGACGTCTTCATGGTCGTCGACCTGCAGTACGATTTCCTCCCCGGCGGCAACCTCGCCGTGGCCGGCGGTGACGAGATCATCCCGCTGGTCAACCGCCTGGGCCGGCTGTTCGACAACGTCATCCTCACCCAGGACTGGCACCCGGCGGACCACGTGTCGTTCGCCTCCAACCACCCGGGGGCGACGCCGTTCGAGATGATCACCCTGCCCTACGGCCCGCAGGTGCTGTGGCCCGACCACTGCATCCAGGGCAGCCGCGGCGCCGAGCTGCACGACGGGCTCGAACTGCCGCAGGCGCAGCTCGTCCTGCGCAAGGGCTACCAGGAGACCGTCGATTCCTATTCCGGATTCCAGGAGGCCGACCGGCGCACCCGCACCGGGCTCGAGGGCTACCTGCGCGAGCGCCAGCTCCGGCGGCTGTTCCTCGCCGGGCTGGCGACCGATTTCTGCGTCGCCTGGACGGCGCTGGACGCACGCGCGGCCGGCTTCGAGACCTATGTCGTCGCCGACGCCACCCGCCCCATCGACACGCACGGCTCGCTGGCCAAGGCGTGGGCCGACATGGAGGCGGCCGGCGTCAGGCGCATCGCCGCCGCCGACCTCGCCTGAGGCGGCGTTTCCGGGCGCCGCCAAATCGGCTATGGATCGGAGGCCCCGCCCGCCGGGCGGGGGGAGGAGGCACGTGATGCGGGAACTTGCCGCCGGCCTGTTGCTGCTGGCCCTGCTCGACCCGGTCCGGGCGGCAGCGCCGGCGCTGCCGGCGGACGCCGACAGACTGCTGTGGTGCGCCAGCGCCTTCTTCTGGCTGGCCGGCAGTGCCGACGACGCTGGCGATGTCGCCGAAGCCGAACTCTATGACGGCTGGGCCGGTTCGCTGGGCGACCGCGCCGCCGCGCTGCTGGGCGAGTTGGGGTTCGACGCGGCGCATGTGGAGGAGACGGTCGCGGCCTACGACCAGCAGGTCCTCGACGAGATCACCGCCGGGAGTCCGCGCCACGAGGTGGCCGCCTGCCAGCAACTGGTCGCGCCGTAGCGCCCACCCGGACGACGGCCAGCCCGGCTGGGACGTGGCGGTGCGCCTGACGTCCCGGCCTGACCGCGTCGCCGACTGCGGTAGACCGATGCGCCAACGATGCGAACGGGGCGTCGGAGGGGCCCCTTGGGCCGCCCCTGCTGCGTCAGGCGCTCTTGTCGACGCCTGCTTCGGGCGCCGAGTCGGGCGCCTTGCCGGGCCGCGGGCCGCCCTTGGCGACGCCGACCATGGCCGGCCTGAGCACGCGCTCGCCGATGGCGAAGCCCGCCTGCACCACCTGCACCACCATGCCCTCGGGCTGGCTCGGGTCGGGGACCTCGAACATCGCCTGGTGCCGGTGCGGGTCGAATTTCTGGCCCTCGGCCTCGATCGGGGTGACGCCGTGCTTGGCCATGAGCCGCTGCATCTCGCGCTCGGTCATCTCGATGCCGTCGATCAGCGACTGCAGCGTCGGGTCGGCGCCCTGGCGCGCCTCGGCCGGCAGCACCGCCAGCGCCCGGTTGAGCGAATCGGTGACGGTCAGCATGTCGCGGGCGAAGCCGGTGATGGCGTAGGCCCGGGTATCGGCGAGGTCACGTTCGGTGCGCTTGCGCAGGTTCTCCATCTCGGCGGCGAGGCGGAGCAGCCGGTCGGTCAGCTCGGCATTCTTCTGGCGCAGTGCTTCCAGCTCGTCGACGGCGGGTTCGGATGCCGCGGCGGTGCCTTCGCCGGCTTGGGTCTCGGAGTCGGGGGCCGATTCCAGGTTCTCGTCACTCGTCATGATGCTGCTGTTCCGCAAGTTCTGTGGTTGGAGCCGCGACCGGCGGCGAGTTGCCCCGCATATCGGCTACCGGCGCGGAAAATTCAACCGTCGCGCTTGCGGCGCATCATCTCCGAGAGCACGTGCGCGGTGTAGTCGACGACAGGGACGATGCGCGCATAGTTGAGCCGCGTCGGGCCGATGACGCCGAGGACGCCGACGACCTTCTCGTTGGCGTCCTTGTAGGGGGACAGGATCACCGACGAGCCCGAAAGCGAGAACAGCTTGTTTTCCGAGCCGATGAAGATCTTCACCCCCTGCGCCGTTTCGGCGTCGCCGAGCAGCTCGATCAGCCCGTCGGCGCTCTCCAGCTCGTCGAACAGCTGGCGCACCCGGCTCAGTTCCTCCGACGCCATGGTGTCGTTGAGCAGATTGGCGCGCCCGCGCACGATCACGGTGGGTGGCGTCGTGCTGCCGGTGTCGGCGAGCGTGGCCATGCCGGCCTCGACCAGCTTGCGGGTGAGTTCGTCGAGTTCGGCCAGCTGGCTCGCCCGCTGGTGCTGCAGCGCCTGGCGCGCCTCGCTCAGCGTCCTGCCCACGGCGAAGTTGGCCAAATAGTTGCCGGCCTGGGCCAGGGCGCTCGCGGTCAGCCCGGGCGGCAGCGTCACCACCCGGTTCTCCACCGTGCCGTCCTCGCCCACCAGCACCACCATGGCGCGCTCGGCGTCGAGGCGGACGAACTCGATGTGCTTGAGCACGAGGTCGGATTTCTGCGCGATGACGACGCCGGCGCCGTGGCTGAGCCCGCTCAGCAACTGGCTGGCCTCGGTCAGCAGATCCTCGACCTTGCCCTGCCCGGCCGCCTGACTGCCGATCTGGCTGGCGATGGCCTGCCGCTCGCGTTCGTCGACGGCGCCCACCTCCAGCATGGCGTCGACGAAGAACCTGAGGCCCGCCTGCGTCGGCGCGCGGCCGGCGGAGGTGTGCGGGGCGGCGATCAGCCCCAGATCCTCGAGGTCGGCCATGACGTTGCGCACCGAGGCGGGGCTGAGCCCGACCGCCAGGAGGCGGGACAGGTCGCGCGAGCCGACCGGCATGCCGGTCTCGAGATAGCGCTCGACCAGGCGCTTGAAGATGTCCTGGCTGCGGCTGTTGAGGACCGCCAGGAAGTCCTCCGGTGCTTTGCTCATCTTGCCCTGTCGCCACACGCCGCGCGTGGCCACGCCGGCGATCTTCACCATTTAGGCAAAATCCCCCCCGACTCCAATCCCCGCGGCGCTTGTTCCGGCCCCCCGCTGGCGTTAAGAGGCGGTTAACGCCAACCCAACCGAGGTGATTTGCCCGATGCGCCCATCCGGACGCGAGCCGAACGAGATGCGCGCCGTGACGCTCGAGCGCAACGTCGCCCCCAAGGCCGAGGGCAGCTGCCTCGTCGCCTTCGGCGCGACCCGCGTCATCTGCACGGCCAGCGTCGAGACGGCGCTGCCGGCCTGGCGGCGCGGCCAGGGGCTGGGCTGGGTCACCGCCGAATACGGCATGCTGCCGCGCGCCACCGGCACCCGCACCCGGCGCGAGGCGGCGCAGGGCAAGCAGACCGGCCGCACCCAGGAAATCCAGCGCCTGATCGGCCGCAGCCTGCGCGCCGTCGTCGACATGCAGGCGCTGGGCGAGAACCAGATCACGCTCGACTGCGACGTGCTCGAGGCCGACGGCGGCACGCGCACCGCCTCCATCACCGGCGCCTACGTGGCGCTGGCCGACGCCATCGGCTGGCTCAAGGCGCGCCAGCTGACCAAGGGCGAGCCGCTGCGCGATTCGGTGGCGGCGGTGTCGTGCGGCATCTATCGCGGCACCCCGGTGCTCGACCTCGACTATCTCGAGGACGTCGAGGCCCATACCGACGCCAATTTCGTGCTGACCGGCTCGGGCCGGTTCGTGGAGATCCAGGGCACGGCCGAGCAGGCCCCGTTCACCCGCGCCGAGCTGGAAGCGCTGATGGCCCTCGCCGAGGCCGGCGTCAGCCAGCTCACGGCGCTGCAGAAGGCGGCGCTCGGTGCTTGAGATGGCGGCACGGCTGAAGCTGCGGCGCGGCGACCGGCTGCTGATCGCCACCCACAATTCCGGCAAGCTCAGCGAATTCCGGCACCTGCTGGAGCCGTTCGGGCTGCAGCTGGTGTCGGCCGGCGAGCTCGGCCTGCCCGAACCGGAGGAGACCGGCACCACCTTCGCCGAGAACGCCCGGCTCAAGGCGCACGCCGCGGCCAGGGCCTCGGGGCTCGTCGCGCTGGCCGACGATTCCGGCCTGTGCGTCGACGCCCTCGGCGGCCAGCCCGGCGTCTATACCGCCAACTGGGCCGGCTCGGGCGCCAATGGCGGGCGCGACTACATGGTGGGCATGCGCCGCGTCGAGGACACGCTGCAGGCGGCCGGCGCCACCTCGCCGGCGGCGCGCCGCGGCTCGTTCAACGCCACGCTCTGCCTCGCCCATCCGGACGGGCGCGACGAGCTCTATGTGGGCCGCGTCGAGGGCACGCTGGTGTGGCCGCCGCGCGGCGACAAGGGCTTCGGCTTCGATCCGGTGTTCATGCCCGACGGCTTCGATATCACCTTCGGCGAGATGAGCGCGGCCGAAAAGCACTCCTGGACCCCCGGCCAGACCGGGCTCAGCCACCGCGCCCGCGCCTTCGCCCGCTTCGTCGAGCAGGCTTTGGGAGGTGGCGTTGAGCACTAGCGGCGCCGCCCTGCCGGCCGGGGACCGCGGCAACGGGCTGTTCGGCGTCTATGTGCACTGGCCCTTCTGCGCCGCCAAATGCCCCTATTGCGACTTCAACTCGCACGTGCACCGCGGCGCCTTCGACGAAGCCGGGTTCGTCGCCGCCTATGCCGCGGAACTGGCCCATTTCGCCGCGCTCGTCCCCGGCCGCACCGTGCAGTCGGTGTTCTTCGGCGGCGGCACGCCGTCGCTGATGCAGCCGCGCTCGGTCGAGGCCATCCTCGACGCCATCGCCGCGCACTGGCAAATCGACCGCAACGCCGAGGTGACGCTCGAGGCCAACCCGACCAGCGTCGAGGCCGAGCGCTTCCGGGGCTACCGCGCCGCTGGCGTCAACCGCGTGTCGCTCGGCGTGCAGTCGCTGCGCGACGGCCCCCTGGCCGAACTGGGCCGCCGCCACACGGTGGACGAGGCCGTGGCGGCCGTGCACCTGGCGCAGTCGATCTTCGAGCGCTCGAGCTTCGATCTGATCTATGCGCGGCCGCGCCAGACGCTGGCCGAATGGCAGGACGAACTGACCGAGGCGCTGTGGCTGGCGCAGGGCCATATCTCGCTCTACCAGCTCACCATCGAGATGGGCACGCGCTTCTACGACCTGCAGCGCGCCGGCAAGCTCGTCATGCCGGGCGAGGAACTGGGTGCCGAGTTCTACGAGCTGACCCAGGAGCTGACGGCCAGGGCCGGCCTGCCCGCCTACGAGATTTCCAACCACGCCGTGCCCGGCCAGGAAAGCCGGCACAACCTGCT
Organism: Devosia sp.; assembly: GCF_036406155.1. GTDB lineage: Bacteria > Pseudomonadota > Alphaproteobacteria > Rhizobiales > Devosiaceae > Devosia_A. Next base: position 21,555 of record NZ_DASWVV010000088.1, read on the forward strand.
GTACTGGCGTTACGGCGAATATGTCGGCGTCGGCCCCGGCGCCCACGGGCGGCTGTTGATCGGCAACCAGCGCCACGCCACCGCCGCCGAGAAGCTCCCCTTCGAATGGCACAAGAAGGTCCTGGCGCGCGGCCACGGGCTCACGACCGACGACATCCTCACCTGGGAGGAGGAGGGCGACGAATTGCTGGTCATGGGCCTCAGGCTGCGCGAGGGCATCGATCCGGCCCGCTTCGCGCATCTGTCCGGACGCCGCATCGCCGACCGGCAGGTGCGCGAACTGCAGGCCATCGGCTTCGTCGAGACGCTGCCCAACGGCTTCCTGCGCGTCACCGACAAGGGCTGGCCGGTGCTCGATGCGGTGGTGGCGGACCTGGCGGCGTAGCGGTCACTGCCTGGGCTTGGGCCGAGATGGCAGGCTCCTGTCCGCCTTCCGAAGCGCATCGATCGTGTCGTCGGCCTCTGTGTGTCGCGCCAACTTTCGGGCGGCATTGAAGGCCTCGTACTCCCGCTCAGCCCGCTGCTTGGCATCGGTCATCTTGACCTGCCCTCCATGGGACAGGACGGAGCGATTGAGAGACTTCAGCTGTTGATCGAGCAGACTGCGCACGTCGTTCATAACAATGAGTCTGCCGAGGTCGAGCTGATCTTCGAATATGTCGAGCAGGATGGTCGTAAGGCGGTTGAGTTCCTTGATTTCCCGATCGGACAAGTAATTCTTCGAGATCGCCACATCCTGTTTGCGGATGTTGTCATTGGGCCAAGTGGTCAGACCCATATTGGGGGCTTTCGCGTCGGCTCGAGCATCGATTATCTCGGCTGGCGTATGTGAAGTGACAGCGAACAGAAGCTTGGCTTGGGTGTTTTGGTAGAACACCCGCCATGCGTCGGAGGTGCCATCGTAGTCCTGACACATCGCGCATATCCGCCGAAGTTCGCGATAGACGTTGGCTTCGTCGGAACGAATGTCCCGGATGATCTCCCGGAGTTCGGCGACCCGATCGCTATTCTCGGGTCGCTTGAGCCGATCCGCGTCAATGACGAATCCCTTTGTTGCGAACTGAACCAACTTTTGCGTCGCCCACCTGCGAAACAGGGTCGCCTGGGCGGATGAGACCCTGTAGCCAACCGATATCACCATATCCAGGCTGTAGAGGGTGGCGGGACGACCGGCACTTGTTTGCACTTTATGCAAAGAAGTCTCCTCATCGAGTTCGCCTTCCTCGAAAACGTTCGCGATGTGCCTCGAGACCGTCGAAACGTCCTTGCCGAACAGCGCTCCGATCTGGGCCTGCGTCATCCACAGCGAATCACCCTCGTATCGGATGTCGAGCTTCAGCCCCTTGTCCGTGCCATAAACGAGGAAGCGATCGCCGGTGTTGGGATTCTCGACGAGGTGAACGGGTTCGTTACTGTCGTCGCCAGTCTCAGCCATTCCTGCCCTCACCCGCAGAGTCTCGGTATGTTCTTCTAGCCCTACAGCTTCGGGCCGTCGACCACGCTCGCCCCGCCCGGGGTCACCTGCTTCATCACCAGCGCGTATTCGCTGCGCCCGTCGGCGAGGAAGCGGAAGACGCCGTCGCGGCCGGCGAAGCCGCCCGGCAGGGTGAGCTGGGCGCGGTCGTAGCGCGGTGTCCCCAGCGCCAGCGAGGAGGCGTTGGCGAGGATGGTGGCGGTGTAGGCGATGGTGGCGAGCGCATGCGGGGCGGCGCCGAACTTCGCCTGGTATTCGGGCAGCAGCGCCTGGTAGCCGGCATCGTCGACGGCCGGAAACACGGCCCCCGCGAGCGCCGGCGTCGCCGCGATGGCGGCATCCCCGCCCCAGTCGGCCGAGCCGACGAGCTGCACCTTGCCCGGCGGCACGCCGGCCTCGGCCAGCAGGGCGCCGAAGCTCGGCGCCGTCGCCCGGTCGGGCAGGAAGACCGTGTCGATCTGGCCCTGCTGCAGGAGCGGCGCGAGCTGCTGGACCACCGCGCGCGCTTCGGCCTCGGAGGAGAAATTGTAGACGGCGCGGGCGTTGAGCCCGAGATCGGCGGCGGCCTGGCGGAAGGCGCCCTCGTGGATGCGGCCGAAATCGGTGGTCGGGAACACGCCGGCGAAGGCCTTGCGCCCCTGCGCCCTGGCGAAGCCGAGCGCGCGGCGGGCCTCGCTTTCGGGCAGCACGTTGAGCAGGTAGACGCCCGGCGCCGCCGCCCCCGAATTGTTCGAAAAGCCGATGAGCGGAATGCCGGCGGTCCGCGCCACGGCGCCGGCGGCGCTCACCTGGTCGGCCTTGAGCGGGCCGAGGATGAGGCTGGCGCCTTCGCTCACCGCGGCGCTCGCCTGCTGGCTCGCCCCGGCGGCGGTCGGGCCGGTATCCTTGAGCACGATGGTGATGTTGTCGGCGATGCTGTCGGAGGCCTCGATGAAGCCGATGGCGAGGCGGGCGGCATTGGCCATCGAGGTGCCGACGGCGGCAAGGGCCGGATCGCCCGACAGCGGCAGCAGCAGCGCCACCCGAACCGGACCGGCGCCGAAGCTGTCGCCCTGGGCCGCCGGCAGCCCGTCCCGGGCCGGGACGGTGGCACCGCCGCCGGCGCCGAAGGAGCCGAAATCGCCAGGCGAGCAGGCCGCGACGGCCAGCCCGAATACGCCTGCCACCCCCAGCCGCCGCAACGGCGCCCCCCAGCTCCGGGCCAGATCGAAACTCACCGCGCCATCCTGTCTGTGTCCCCTCTTGCGCGGCGTCTATACAGACTCCGGCCCGCCGCATAAAGCTGGTTGACATGCCGAGCCCGAAGCCGAGCGAAAGGACGCCGCCGCCGTGACTGCCCTCCCCGACCAGGCGCCGGCCTATTTCGTCGGCGGCACCGGCTTCGCCGCCCCGCCCCTCGCCCCCGGGCTGTACCTGGTCGCGACCCCGATCGGCAATCTGGGCGACATCAGCGTCCGCGCACTGGCGACGCTGGCGGCGGCCGACGCCGTCTATTGCGAGGACACCCGCACCTCGGCGCGGCTGCTCGACCACTACGGCATCCGCACGCCGCGCAAGGCGCTGCACGAGCACAACGAGCGCGCCCGCATCGAGGCCATCCTCGCCGATCTCGGGCGCGGCGCCCGCCTGGCGCTGATTTCCGACGCGGGCACGCCGCTGATTTCCGACCCCGGCTTCCCGCTGGTGCGCGCCGTCCGCGAGGCGGGCCTGCCGGTGTTCGCCGTGCCCGGGGCCTCGGCCCTGCTGGCGGCGCTGGCGGTGGCGGGGCTGCCAACCGACGCCTTCACCTTTTTCGGCTTCCTGCCGCCGCGGGCGGGGGCGCGCGCCGCGGCCCTCGCGGCCCTCGCGGCGCGGCACGAGACGCTGGTATTCTACGAATCGCCGCGCCGGCTGGGTCCGGCGCTCGCCGCCATGGCCGAGGCCTTCGGCAGCGCGCGCGAGGCGGCGGTGGCGCTGGAACTCACCAAGAAGTTCGAGCGGGTGGCGCGCGGCACGCTGGCCGAGCTCGCGGCGGCCTATGGCGAAGGCGGCACCAGGGGCGAGGCGGTGATCCTCGTCGCCGGCGCCGCAAGGGCCGGAGCCCCGGCCCCCGCCGACTGGCAGGCGGCCCTGGCCGCGGCGCTCGAGGGCCAGCCGCTGCGCGCTGCCGTCGATGCCGTGACGCAACAGTTCGGGTTGAAGCGCAAGGAGGTCTACGATGCCGCCCTCGCCCTCAAGGCCGCCCGGCGCTAGCCCCCGGGACCCCCGGCGGCTGGCGGCCGAGCTGTTCGGCCGCCGCGGCGAGGCCGTCGCCGCCTGGTATTTGCGCGCCAAGCTCTATCGCATCGTCGCGCGGCGGCTGAAGACGCCGGTGGGCGAGATCGACCTCGTCGCCATGCATCTGGGCACGCTCGTCTTCGTCGAGGTCAAGGCGCGGCGCCGCCGCGGCGACGAGTTCGACGCGCTGCTGCACGTCAACCGCCGGCGGCTGCTGCGCGCGGCCCAGTACTACCTGTTGCGGAACCCGCGCCTCGCCGAGCTGCCGATGCGCTTCGACGTGATTTTCCTTGCGCCCCTCACCTGGCCACGCCATGTGAGGAACGCGTTCGATGCCAGCCGGAGTGATTTCCATGCCGCTTAGGGTTGCCGTGCAGATGGACCCCATCGCCTCCATCAACCCGGCGGGGGATTCGAGCTTCGCGCTGATGCTCGAGGCGCAGGCCCGCGGCCATGAGCTCGGCTACTATACCCCCGATACGCTGTCCCTGCGCGACAACCGCGTGTCGGCGCGGGTGGCCCCGATCAGTGTGTTCGACCGGCCCAAGGGCGAGCACTACCAACTCGGGGAGGCGGCGGTGACCGACCTTGCCGGCTACGACGTGGTGCTGATGCGGCAGGACCCGCCCTTCGACATGAACTACATCACGCTCACGCACCTGCTCGAGCGCATCCACCCGCGCACCTTCGTGGTCAACCCGCCTGCCGCGGTGCGCAACGCCCCCGAAAAGCTGCTCGTCACCGAATTCCCCGACCTGATGCCGCCGACGCTGATCACCCGCGACCGCCGGCAGATCTACGAGTTCCGCCGCGAGCACGGCAACATCATCGTCAAGCCGCTCTACGGCAATGGCGGCGCCGGCGTGTTCCTGATCCAGGAGGGCGACTACAACCTCGCCTCGCTGATCGAGCTGTTCGAGCAGAACTTCCGCGAGCCCTTTGTGGTGCAGCGCTACCTGCCCGAGGTGCGCCAGGGCGACAAGCGCATCATCCTCGTCGACGGCGAGCCGGCGGCCGCCGTCAACCGCCTGCCGGCCGAGGGCGAGGCCCGCTCCAACATGCATGTGGGCGGCCGCCCCGAGCTTTCCGAGTTGACCGAGCGCGAGCGCGAGATCTGCCGCGCCATCGGGCCGGCGCTCAAGGCGCGCGACATGATCTTCGTGGGCATCGACGTCATCGGCGGCTACCTCACCGAGATCAACGTCACCTCTCCCACCGGCATCCGCGAGATCAAGCGCTTCGGCGGCCCGGACATCGCCGTGCTGCTCTGGGACGCGATCGAAAAGCGGCGGGCATGATCCACACCCTCAATATGGTGCTGCGCTTCGGGCTCGAACTGGCCGGGCTCGTGGCGGTCGGGTATTGGGGGTTCACGCTGGACGGCGGCTGGCTGCCGCGGCTGCTTGCCGGCATCGGCCTGCCGCTGCTGCTGGCCGTGGCCTGGGCCGTGTTCCGCGTGCCGAACGACGGCGGCGCGCCGATCATTGCCATCGGCGGCCGCTGGCGCCTGCTGCTCGAACTCACCGTCTTCGCCGTCGCCGTCGCGGCCCTGGCGCAGGCCCGCCAATTGCCGCTCGCCATCGGCCTTGCCGCGCTGGTGCTGCTCCACTACGGCATCGACTCCCAGCGCACCCTCGATTTTCTGCGCGGCAGGCGGTGATGCCGACCGAAACCTTCCTCGTCGCCTTGACCACGTTCTTCGCCACCATCGGCCCCGCCGACCTGGCGCTGGTCTTCGCTGCGCTGACGCACAAGAACACCGCCACCGAGCGCCGCGCCATGGCGCTGCGCGGCGTGCTGGTGGCCGGCGGCATCCTCATGTTCTTCGCCGTCTTCGGCGAGCCGCTGCTGCGCCTGTTCGGCGTCACCCTGCCGGCGCTGCGCGTCGCCGGCGGCATCCTGCTGCTGCTCATTTCCATCGACATGGTGTTCGCCCGCCATTCGGGAGGCGTCGGCACCACGCTGGAAGAGGAGCAGGAAGCGGCGACGCGCGAGGACATCTCGGTGTTTCCCCTCGCCATGCCGCTGATCGCCGGCCCCGGCGCCATCAGCGCCGCCATCCTGCTCACCACCACCGGCCGCGGCTTCGGGATCGAATGGTTCGCGGTCGTCGGGGCGCTGGGGTTGATCCTGCTGCTCAGCTACCTCGCCATGCTCGTCGCCATCCCCATCCAGCGCCTGCTCGGCGTCACCGGCCTCGCCGTAGTATCGCGCATCGTCGGCGTGCTGCTGGCGGCGCTGGCCGTGCAGTTCTTCTTCGACGGGCTGCGAACCAGCGGGCTCATACCCGGACTGTGAGGCGGGGGCCGCCGACGGCCGCCCGGGGCAGGGCGGCCTACTTCTTCTTGCCGGCGGGGGCGGTGGTGTTGTTGAGCCCGGCGGTGGCCAGCACCTTGGGCTTTTCCTTCTTCGGCTTCTTGGCTTCCTTGGTCTTGCGCAGCTGACCTTTCGCCATGTCCCGTTCCCTTCCTGGGTTGCGTGCCGGCAATTGCCGGCAAATCACGCCGGAATCCTAGTAATTCGGGCCGCCGGTGACAAGCGGGCGGCGGCCGGGTGCGCCTATTTGAGGCTGCCGCAGCGGCCCTGCGGGCCGAGCCGGTCGAGCAGGCGCGGATCGCACCCGGTGAGCAGGAACGTGTACCAGTCCTCGACGCGGCCGTAGAAGGCGTTGCGGTCGACCTCGGTGTTGACGCCGCTCATCGTGCCGGTCTGCGTCCACTGCCAGAACAGCCAGTCGCGCCCGTGATACTTGTGGTGCGGTTCGGCGGCGGTGGAGCGCAGCCAGAAGGCATTGTCGAAGCGCTCGCCGGCGAGCACGTCGCGGTGGAAGTTGATGTCGGTATAGATGATCGGCACCTTGCCGGTATGCGCCTCCATGGCCGCCAGCATCACCCGCACCTTCTCGAGGATGTCCGCGCGGTTGTGGCGGTTCTTGCACCTTGAATGGTTGTTCCACTCGAGATCGAGCACCGGCGGCAGCGCGTCGGGGTCGTTGGGCACGTTGCGCACGAACCACGCCGCCTGCTCGGCGGCCAGCGAGCACCAGGTCATGAAGTGATAGGCGCCGCGCGCCATGCCGGCGCTGCGCGCGCCCTCCCAGTTGGCGTAGAAATTGGGGTCGATATAGTCCTTGCCCTCGGTCGACTTCATGTACACGAAGTGGATGCCGCCGGCCCGCGCCGCATTGAAATCGATGCGCCCCTGGTAGCGGGCGACGTCGAGCCCCTGGATCGGCAGCGAGCGGGCGCGCGCCACCCCGGCGTGCGGGTCGCTGTCGCCGGGGACGCCGACCCGGGTTCCGGGGCTGCGGGCGCAGGCGGCGAGCGCCGCCAGCGTCAGCACCAGGGCCAGCGACTTGAGGACGATGAGGGCTGGACGATAAGCGGAACGCATGCGGGGCGACACTCGAAGGCGACATGACGGGATGCCTTTGACTCAACATGCGCCGATTAATGAAACCTTGCGCTAACCCTTTGGAATTCAAGCATGGTTAACGCGGGGGCGGGGGTCTGCCGCCGTCCCGGCGGGCGCGGCAGCAGCGCGATCTACGTTGTTCACCTAATGTTCCGAAGCGCCCGTGCCTGTTAGCCTCGGCCCGGTTCGGGCGTGGGGGTCGGGCGCATGGCGACACGGGTGCAGACCGTGGCGTTCCAGGGCATCGAGGCGGTGCTGGTCGACGTGCAGGTACAGGTCGTGTCCGGCCTGCCCGGCCTGGTCATCGTCGGCCTGCCCGACAAGGCCGTGCGCGAATCCGGCCAGCGCGTGCACGGCGCGCTGACGGCGTCGGGTCTCAGCCTGCCGCCGCGGCGCATCATCGTCAACCTCGCCCCCGCCGACCTGCCCAAGGAGGGCAGCCACTACGACCTGCCGATCGCGCTGGCGCTGATGGCCGCCATCGGCGCCATCCCCTCCGACGCCGTCAGCGGCTTCGTGGCTTTGGGTGAACTGGGGCTCGACGGCAGGATGGCGGCCACCGCCGGGGTGCTGCCGGCGGCGATTGCCGCCCACGCCAACGGGCTCGGCGTCATCTGCCCCGAGCCGAGCGGACCGGAGGCGGCCTGGGCCGGAGAGGACATCGACATCGTCGCGGCGGGGAGCCTGCTGGCGCTCGTCAACCATCTCGGCGGCTACCAGCTGTGTGCCCGCCCGCAGCCCAAGCGCCACGCCCCCACCGAGGGCCTGCCCGACCTCAGCGAGGTGCGCGGCCAGGACGTGGCCCGCCGGGCGCTCGAGGTCGCCGCCGCCGGCGGCCACAACCTGCTGATGATCGGCCCGCCCGGAGCCGGCAAGTCGATGCTGGCGGCGCGCCTGCCCTCCATCCTGCCGCCGCTCGACCCGCGCGAACTGCTCGACGTCTCGATGATCCAGTCCATCGCCGGGGAACTGGCCGGCGGCGCGCTTTCCGACCGCCGGCCGTTCCGGGCGCCGCACCATTCCGCCTCGATGGCGGCGCTGGTCGGCGGCGGCCTGCGCGTGCGGCCGGGCGAGGTGTCGCTGGCCCATAACGGCGTTCTTTTCCTCGACGAACTGCCCGAGTTCTCGCCCGCGGTGCTCGACAGCCTGCGCCAGCCGCTGGAGACCGGCGAGACGGTGATCGCCCGCGCCAATGCGCGGGTCACCTTCCCCGCCCGCTTCCAGCTGGTGGCGGCGATGAACCCGTGCAAATGCGGGCTGGCCGGGACGCCCGGCCATACCTGCCGGCGCGGCGACGCCTGCGCCGCCGATTACCAGGGCCGCGTCTCCGGGCCGTTCCTCGACCGCATCGACCTGAGGATCGACGTGCCGGCGGTATCGGCCGCCGACATGATCGGGCCGACCGACGCCGAGCCGTCGGCGGCGGTGGCCGCCCGCGTCGCCCGCGCCCGCGCCGTGCAGCGCCAGCGCTATGCCGAGCGCGGCCACCCGGAGGTGTTCACCAATGCCGCCGCCGGCGCCAGCCTGATCGAGGCGGTGGTCAATCCGGACAGGGACAGCCAGGCCCTGCTGCTGCAGGCCTCCGAGCGCTTCTCGCTGTCGGCGCGCGCCTATCACCGCGTGCTCAAGGTGGCGCGCACGCTCGCCGATCTGGCCGGGGCCGAGCGCGTCGGCCGGCCGCACATCGCCGAGGCGCTGAGCTACCGGCTGCGGCTGGGCGCGGCGTGACCGGCGCCGGCCGTCAGCGGATGGAGCGGTAGCCCCGCGGCACGCCCCGGGGGGACAGCACCAGTTGCCACAGCTGCACGTTGCGGGCGCGGAAGGAAGCGGCCATGGACTGCAGGTACAGCCGCCACATGCGGTAGAAGCGCTCGCCGTAGCGCTCCCGGAGCGTTGGCCAGGCGGCCTCGAAGCGGGTCCACCAGGCCATCAGCGTGCGGTCGTAGTCGGCGCCGAAATTGTGCCAGTCCTCCATGACGAACAGGTGCTCGACGGCGGCCCCGATCTGGGCGACGCTGGGCAGCATGCCGTTGGGGAAGATGTATTTTTCCATCCACGGGTCGGCGTGGGTGGCCGAGATGTTGTTGCCGATCGTGTGCAGCACGAACAGGCCGTCGGGCTTGAGCAGGCTGCGCGCCTTTTCGAAGAAGCGCCGGTAGTTCTTGTAGCCCACGTGCTCGAACATGCCGATCGAGATGATGCGGTCGAACTGGCCCTCGAGCGCCATGTAGTCCATGAGCCGGGTCTCGACCGGCAGGCCGCCGCGATGCGCCTCGGCCCAGGCCGCCTGCTCCTTGCTGATGGTGATGCCGAGCCCCTCGATGCCGTAGCGCTCGGCGGCGAAGCGGAGGAACCCGCCCCAGCCCGAGCCGATGTCGAGCACTTGCATCCCCGGTGCCAGTTCCGCCTTGCGGCAGATGAGGTCGAGCTTCTGCTCCTGCGCGGCGGCGAGCGTGTCGACGCCCTGCCAGTAGCCGCACGAATAGATCATGCGCGCATCGAGCATGGCCTCGTACAGGTCGTTGCCGATGTCGTAGTGCTTTTCGCCGACCTCGGTGACCTTGAGCCGCTGCAGGTTCAAGAGCCGCCCGCGCAGCGCGCTGAGCGCCAGGCCGAGGTCCGGGCGCAGATGGTCGTAGATGCCGAAATCGAGCAGCCGGAAGACGAACTGGTCGACGGCCTCCGCGTCCCACCAGCCGTCCATGTAGGCCTCGCCGAAACCGAGCGAGCCATAGGCAAGCAGGCGCCCCCACAGCCGGTCGTCGTGCACCTGGACGTCCCAGGGCCTCATGCCGCCGATCTCGATGCCGGCGCGGGTCAACAGTTCGGTGAAGAAGGACTTGGCGGTCATGGTCATGGCGCGGTCCCGACATGATGCAAATGCGACAAGGAGCGCCCAGTCTTCCGCAAACGCGGCCAAATCGCAAATGCGGGGGCCGCGGCCGCGCCCGAGAGCGCTAGAACGGGGCGGCGGCGGCCAGCAGCCGGCCGCGCAGCGCCCACAGCGCCCGCCGCAGTTCGGCCAGTTCGCCGTCGCTGCAGGCGACCGCCTGCAGCACCAGCGGCGGCACCGCCTCGACCTCGTGCCGCAGCGCCGCCCCCCTGGGCGTGAGCCCGACCAGCAAGCGCCGCTCGTCGCCGCGGTCGCGACGGCGCCGCACCAGGCCGAGCCCCTCGAGGCGCCTGAGCAGCGGCGTCAGCGTGCCGGAATCGAGGCCCAGCCGGTCACCGATCGCGCCCAGGCTGAGCCCGTCCTGCTCCCACAACACCAGCAGCACCAGATATTGCGGATAAGTGAGGCCGAGCCGGGCCAGCAGCGGCCGGTACAGGCGGTTGAAGGCCTGCGCCGCCGCGTAGACGGCGAAGCACAACTGGTCGTCGAGGCGCAGCGGGTCGTCGATGGGATCCGAGGTCAAGGTGCGCCCCTTCCGTATCGGGCCTGAGGCCATGCATTGCGTAAAATTGAATTGTACACAAGCGAATTCTTTCCTATGACGGCCGTGACGGCCAAGTTTTCATCCGTTCGCCTGCAAGGAAGGAAGCACAGTGAAGAGCCTCTATACCGCCCATGCCACCGCCACCAAGGGAGGCCGGGGCACCGGCACCGCCGCCACCGACGACGGCAAGATCTCCGTCAAGTTCTCGACCCCCAGGGAGATGGGCGGCGACGGCGGCCCCGGCACCAACCCCGAGCAGCTGTTCGCCGCCGGCTATTCCAGCTGCTTCCTCGGCGCCATGAAGCTGGCCGGCAAGCGGCAGGGCGAGACCGTCCCCGACGACGCCACCATGACCGCCCATGTCAGCTTCGTCGACCGCGAGGACGGCGTCGGCTTCGCCATTGCCGTCACCCTGGAAGGCCATGTGCCGGGCATGCCGAGCGCCAGGGTGCTGGAACTGATGGCGGCTGCCCACGACATCTGCCCCTATTCTTGGGCCATCCGGCACACCGTCGACGTGCAGTTCAAGGCGGCCTGACCGCCGCGGCGCCGGGCGCCCCCGCCGTGGGCGCGCCGGCGCCCGCCGTCAGCCGATCTCGATCGCGCACCAGTGGCTGTAGGGCCGCTCCGGCGTGTGCCAGATCGAGGGGAAATGACGGTGATGCACGGCGTCCGGGAAGGCCTGGTCCTCGAGGCACAGGCCGGAATGCCGGCCGTAGTGCCGGCCGCCCAGCCCGGGCACGGCGATGTCGGTGGTGACACCGTCATAGACCTGCAGCCCCGGCCGGTCGGTCCATAGCCTCAGCGTCAGCGCCCCGTCCGGCCCGGTCAGCGTCGCCACCGGCGCGGCCGGATCGCGGCCGGGATCGAGCACGAGGTTGATGTCGCAATCGAGCGGCCGGCCGGCGGCGTCGCGCAGCGTTCGCGGCGCCGTGAAATCGTAGGGCGTGCCCGTGACCGGCCGGATCACGCCCGTCGGCAGCAGTTCGGCATCCAGCTCGGTGAAGGCGCCGGCCTCGACCTGCAGCCGGTGGTCAAGCACGTCGGGGCCCTCGCCCAGGTTGAAATAATGGTGCTGCACCAGGCTGATCGGGGTCGTGCGGTCGGTCGTGGCCGAGAGCTCGAGGCTGAGTCGGTTGCCGCGCAGCGAATAGACGGCCCGGAAATCCACATTGCCCGGAAAGCCCATGGCGCCGTCGGGGGAAAGATGCGTGAAGGCGACGGCATTGGCGGCGGCATCCGGCTCGGCGCGCCAGACGAGGCGCCCGAGGCCGCCCGGGCCGCCATGCAGGCCGTTGCGGCCGTCATTGGCCGGCAGGGTACAGGCGACGCCGTCGAGGGCGAAGGCGGCGCCGCGGATGCGGTTGGCGACCCGCCCGGCGAGCGCGCCAAGGTGCGGCGAGTGCCCCGGATAGGGCGCGAAGCTGTCGAAGCCGAGCACGACGCTGCGCACGCCGCCCGCGACCGGCACCCGCCAGTCGCGCACCGTCACCCCCCAGGTGAGGATGTCGACGGCAACGCCGGTCTCGCTGGCCAGCGTGAACTGGTCGACCCGTTCGTCCCCGAACGTGCCGAAACTGCGTGCCGCAATGCCCATCGTGCCCCTTCCTTCCGGCGGCGCCTGGCGGCCCGCCGGAACATGTTGACGCCGCGCTGGCGAGCCGACAAGTGTTTGCGGGCAGAGCGGAAGGGGCAATGAGCGAGGACAGGCGACAGCGGCGGGCGACCGTACACGACGTGGCCCGCGCCGCCGGCGTGTCGCTGGCGACCGTCGACCGCGTGCTCAACGGCCGCCCCGGGGTGCGGCCGGAAACCGCCGCCAAGGTCGACGCGGCGATCCGTGCCCTCGACTTCCGCCGCGACCTGTCGGCCTCGCTGCTGGCCCGGGCCCGCGACCTGCGCGTGCTCTTTCTCATTCCCGATGGCAAGAACGAATTCATGCACAGCCTCAGGGCCGCCATCGCGCGGCGGGCCCGCTCCGCCCGCGCCGAGCGGCTGCGGCTCGAAACCCGCGATGTCGGCGCGCTCGATGCCCCGGCGCTGGCGCGGGCTCTGGACGGGCTCGCGCCGCACCAGTGTGACTGCGTCGTGATCGTCGCCACCGAGGACGCGGCCGTGCACGACGCCGTCGCGGCGGCGACGCGCCGCGGCATCCCGGTAATGACGCTGGTCTCGGACCTGCCCGGCTCGGCCCGCAAGCTGTTCGTCGGCATCGACAATGTCGCCGCCGGCCGCACCGCCGCCTCGCTCATGGGCCGCTTCTGCGGTGCCGGCCGGATCGGGCTGATCGCCGGCTCGCTGGGCCTGCGCGATCACCGCGAGCGGCTCGAGGGCTTCACCGCCGTGATGCGCACCGAATTTCCGCGCCTCGCGCTGCTGGACCCGGTCGAGGGCCACGACCAGGATGAAGCGACGGCGCGGTTTGCCGCCGACCTGCTGGCGGCGCATCCGGACCTCGCCGGCATCTACAACCTGGGGGCGGGCAATTCCGGCCTGCTCGCCGCCGTCGAGGCCTCGGGGCGGGCGGGCCAGGTCCGGGTGATCGCGCACGAACTCAGCCCGCCGACGCGGGCCGGGCTGCTCTCCGGGGCGGTCGACGTCGTCCTCGACCAGGACCCGGAGGGCGAGATCGGCGCCGCCATCGCCGCCGCCCGTGCCCTGGCGCTGGGGGAGGACGGCGACGGGCGCCCCGCCCCCATTGAAATCGGCGTCTTCCTGCGCGACAATCTGCGCTAGACGGAACACTCCACGAAATGGGCGACCGGCGCCGGCCGGACAGGGAGGACATCGGCACATGCGCTTTTCCGCCGATGAGGTACGTACATCATGAACTATCTCGGCATCGACATCGGCACCTCCGCGGTGAAGGCGCTGCTCATCGATGACAGCGGCAGGCCGCTCGGCGAAGCCAGCGCGCGCACGGTCGAGCCGAACCGCCCCCAGCCCGGCTGGTCGGAGCAGAATCCGGCGGACTGGTGGACGGCCACGTTGGCCGCCGTCGACGCCCTGGCCGCGGCCAAAGCGCCGGAGCTGGCGCACGTGCGCGGCATCGGGCTGTCCGGCCACATGCACGGGGCCACCCTGCTCGATGCGCAGGATCGCGTGCTGCGCCCGGCCATCCTGTGGAACGACGGCCGCGCCAGCGCCGAGTGCGCCGAGATGGAGGCGGCACTGCCGGAATTGCGGCAGATCGCCGGCAACATCGCCATGCCCGGCTTCACCGCACCCAAGCTCGCCTGGGTGCGCAAGCACGAGCCGGACGTCTTCGCGAAACTGGCCAGGGTGCTGCTGCCCAAGGCCTATGTGCGGCTGCTGCTGACCGGCGAATACGCCGAAGACATGTCCGATGCCGCCGGCACTCTGTGGCTCGACGTCGGCCGGCGCGACTGGTCCGACGCGCTGCTCGCCGTCACCGGGCTGAGCCGCGCCCACATGCCGCGCCTCGTCGAGGGCACCGCCGTCTCCGGCGAACTCAAGCCGGAACTGGCGCGGCGCTGGGGCATGGACGCCAACGTGGTGGTCGCCGGCGGGGCCGGCGACAACGCCGCCGCCGCCTGCGGCATCGGCGCCATCCGACCGGGGGACGGCTTCGTCTCGCTCGGCACCTCGGGCGTGTTGTTCGTCGCCAACGACCGCTTCCGGCCCAATACGAGAGGGGCGGTCCACGCCTTCTGCCACGCCATCCCCGAGACCTGGCACCAGATGGGGGTGATCCTCAGCGCCACCGACAGCCTCAATTGGCTGGGCCGGATCGCCGGTACCGACGCCGCCCGGCTCGCCGCCGCCGCCGCGGCGGATTTCCGGGGGCCGGGTGCGGAGATCTTCCTGCCCTATCTGAGCGGCGAACGCACCCCGCACAACGACGCCCGCGCCCGCGGCAGCTTCGTCGGGCTGTCCCCGTCGAGCGACCTGCCGCGCCTGGCGCAGGCGGTGATGGAGGGCGTCGCCTTCGCCTTCCGCGACTGCCAGCGCGCCCTCGACGACGCCGGCACGCGGATGGGGCGGCTGTTCGCCGTCGGCGGGGGGTCGAAATCCGACCTCTGGCTGCGGCTGATCGCCACCATGCTCGACGTCGAGATCGCGGTGCCCGAGGACGGCGATTTCGGCGGCGCCCTCGGCGCCGCCCGGCTCGGGCTGTGCGCCGCCGAGAACGCCGACCCGGCCGCGGTGATGACCATGCCCGGCGTCAGCCGCGTCGTCGCGCCCGATGCGGCGCTGCGTTCCGCCTATGTCGACCAGTATGCGCGCTACCGCGCGCTCTACCCCGCCATCGAGGAGGCCCGCCAGTGACCGATTTCTTCAAGGGATTGCAGCCCGTGAGCTACGAGGGGCCGCACAGCTCCAACCCGCTTGCCTACCGTCACTACGACAAGGACGCGCTGGTGCTAGGCAAGCGCATGGAGGACCATATCCGCCCGGCGGTGGCCTACTGGCACTCTTTCGCCTGGGAAGGCGGCGATCCCTTCGGCGGGCGCACCTTCGAGCGGCCGTGGTTCGGCGACAGCATGGACCATGCGAAGCTCAAGGCCGACATTGCCTTCGAGCTGTTCGCGCTGCTCGACGTCCCCTTCTTCTGCTTCCACGACCGCGACATCGCGCCCGAGGGGGCGACGCTGGCCGAGAGCAACCGCAACGTGCGCCAGATCGCCGAAATCTTCGCGCGCAAGATGGAGACGAGCCGCACGCGGCTGTTATGGGGCACGGCCAACCTGTTCTCGCACCGGCGCTACATGGCGGGCGCCGCCACCAATCCCGACCCCGACGTCTTTGCCTATGCCGCCGCGCAGGTGAAGAACGCGCTCGAGGTCACGCACGAACTGGGCGGCGCCAACTACGTATTGTGGGGCGGCCGCGAAGGCTACGAAACGCTGCTCAACACCGACCTCGGGCAGGAAGCCGACCAGATGGCGCGCTTCCTGCACCTCGTCATCGACCACGCCAAGAAGATCGGCTTCGCCGGCACCATCCTGATCGAGCCAAAGCCGCAGGAGCCCTCCAAGCACCAGTACGACTTCGACGTTGCCACCGTGTACGGCTTCCTCAAGCGCTACGGCCTCGAACAGGAGGTGAAGTGCAACATCGAGGTCGGCCATGCCTTCCTCGCCGGGCATGCCTTCGAGCACGAACTGGCGCTCGCGTCTTCGCTCGGCCTGCTCGGCTCGGTCGATGCCAACCGCAACGACCTGCAGTCGGGCTGGGACACCGACCAGTTCCCCAACAGCCCGGCCGAGATGGCGCTCGCCTTCTACTTCATCCTCAAGCAGGGCGGGCTGGGCAGCGGCGGCTTCAACTTCGACGCCAAGCTGCGCCGCCAGTCGCTCGACCCGGCCGACCTGCTGCATGGCCACGTCGGCGGGCTCGATACGCTGGCGCGCGGCCTCAAGGCGGCGGCGGCGCTGATCGAGGACGGCGAATTCGACCGGCTGCGCCGCGAGCGCTACGCCGGCTGGCAGGGCGCCGAGGGCCAGGCCATGCTGAGGGGCGAGCGCTCGCTCGCCGACATCGCGGCCCGGGTCGAGCACGAGGCCATCACCCCCAAGCCGCGTTCCGGACGGCAGGAATATCTCGAGAACCTGGTCAACCGCTTCGTGTGAGCGCCACGACCCCCGGATCGCCTTCTCCCACGAGGGGAGAAGGCACCCGACTGCAAATATCGAGCACATCAACATGCCCACCATCCGCAATCCGATCCTTCCCGGCTTCAATCCCGATCCCTCGATCGTGCGGGTGGGCGAGGACTACTACATCGCCACCTCCACCTTCGAATGGTATCCGGGCGTCCAGATCCACCACTCGCGCGACCTTGCCAACTGGCGGCTCGTCACCCGGCCGCTGACGCGCCAGAGCCAGCTCGACATGCGCGGCAACCCGGATTCTTGCGGCATCTGGGCGCCGTGCCTGTCCTACGCCGACGGGCTGTTCTGGCTGGTCTACACCGACGTCAAGCGCAAGGACGGCTCATTCAAGGACGCGCACAACTACCTCGTCACCGCGCCGGCGGTCGAGGGGCCGTGGTCGGATCCGGTCTACCTCAATTCCTCCGGCTTCGACCCCTCGCTGTTCCACGACGACGACGGCCGCAAGTGGCTGGTCAACATGCTATGGGACCATAGGAGTCGCCCGCTGCTCTTCGCCGGCATCGCGCTGCAGGAATACGACCCGGCCCTGAACAGACTGGTGGGGCCGGTGCGCAACATCTTCCAGGGCACCGAACTGCGGCTGGTCGAGGGGCCGCATTTGTACAAGCGCCGGGGCCGGGACGGGCGGCCCTGGTACTATCTGCTCACCGCCGAGGGCGGCACCGGCTACGAGCACGCCTGCACGCTGGTGCGCGCGCGTACGCTTGCGGGGCCGTACGAGACCCACCCGATCAAGCATATCCTCACCGCCAAGGACGCGCCGCTCGCCCCGGTGCAGCGCGCCGGCCACGGCGACATCGTCGACACTCCGGAGGGCCGGACCTATCTCGTCCACCTCATGGGCCGCCCGACGACGCAGAAGCGCCGCTGCGTGCTCGGCCGCGAGACCGGCATCCAGGAAGCCGAATGGCGCGACGACGACTGGCTGTGGGTCAAGGGCGGCCCGGTGCCGGCGCTCGAGGTCGACGTGCCGGGGACGCGCGACGATACGCGATACTGGGCGGAGCGGCGCTATCGCTTCGACGGCGAGCTGCACGAGGACTTCCAGTGGCTGCGGACGCCGGCTACGGAGCGCATCTTCCGGCTGGACGGCGGCGCACTCAGGCTGATCGGCCGCGAGTCGCCCGGCTCCTGGTTCGAGCAGGCGCTGGTCGCCCGCCGCGTCACGCATTTCTCCTTCGACGCCGAGACCGTCGTCGCGTTCTCGCCCACGGACGAGCGGCAGTTCGCCGGTCTCATCCATTACTACGGGCGCTACAATTTCCACTACCTGGCGGTGACGGCGCATGCGGACGGCAGGCGCGAACTGCTGCTGATGAGCTCGCCCGCGAGCTTCCCCGACGGCAGGCTCGTCTATCCCGGCGCGCCGATCGCGTTGCCCGAAGACGGGCCGGTGCGGCTGAAGATGGAGGTACGCGGGCCGGCGCTGCAGTTCTTCTATGCGCTTGCGGGCGGCGACTGGCAGCCGGCCGGGCCCGTGCTCGACGCCTCGCTCATCTCGGACGAATGCGGCGGCCACGCCGAGCACGGCAGCTTCACCGGCGGCTTCGTCGGCATGGCCTGCTCCGACCTGAACGGCACGGCGAGGGAAGCGGCGTTCCCGGAGTTCGTCTACCGCCCGGTGCGGCACGCCACGGACCGCTACTGAGCCGCCCCGCGGCGCCGGGGACCCGCGGCCCGGCGCCGGTTGGCTTTGCCGGACAAACCGCCTAAGTTCGCGGTTCCCCCCGTCGTTGCGCCGTGCCATGGACCAGTCGCCCCTCGCTACGAGCCCGTCCGCCAGTTCGGCCATCACCCCGATGATGAGCCAGTATCTCGAGCTGAAGGCCGCCCATCCCGGCTTCCTGCTGTTCTACCGGATGGGCGATTTCTACGAGATGTTCTTCGAGGACGCCGAGATCGCCGCCGCCGCGCTCGGCATCGTCCTGACCAAGCGCGGCAAGCACCGCGGCGAGGACATCCCGATGTGCGGCGTGCCCATCCACGCCGCCCAGGACTACCTCAAGAAGCTGATCGGGCTCGGCCATCGCGTCGCCATCTGCGAGCAGATGGAGGACCCCGCCGAAGCCAGGAAACGCGGCGCCAAGTCGCCGGTCAAACGCGACGTGGTGCGGCTGGTCACCCGCGGCACCATCACCGAGGACGAGCTGCTGCCGCCGCGGGCCAGCAACTACCTGGCGGCGCTCGCCATGCTGGGGCACGGCGAGGCCGATTTCGCCCTCGCCTGGGCCGACGTGTCGACCGGCGAGGTGGCGGTCATCGATCTTGGCTCCGCCCAGCTCGGCGACGAGCTGGCGCGCGTCGACCCGGCCGAACTGCTGCTGACCGAGGCGACGCAGGCGGCGTTGGCCGCGGCGCACGTGCCGTTGCCGGGCGGCGCCCTGCAGCTGGTCGGCGCCGACGCCTTCGACAGCGTCGAGGCGGCCGCCCGCATCGGCGCCGCCTTTCCCGGCGATGCCGTCGATCCCACCGCCTTCTCGCGCGCCGGCCGGGCGGCGCTGGGGGCGCTCCTGACCTATGTGCGGCAGAGCCAGAAGGGCGCGCCGCTGGCGCTGAGGCCGCCTTCGAGCGAGCGGGTCGCCGCCCATATGGCGATCGACGCCGCCACGCGCGCCTCCCTCGAACTGCTGGAAACGCAGCGCGGCACGCTCAAGGGCTCGCTGCGCCACGAGATCGACCTGTGCGTCACGGCCCCCGGCTCGCGCCTGCTGGCGCGGCGGCTGGCAGCGCCGCTGTGCGACCCCGAGGCGATCAATGCCCGGCTCGACGCGGTGGCGATGCTGCATGCCGACAGCCTGCTCACCGACCGGCTGCGCCCGATCCTGCGCTCGGTGCCCGACGTCAACCGGGCGCTGACCCGGCTGGCGCTGGGGCGCGGCGGCCCGCGCGATCT
>NZ_DASWVV010000089.1:0-2483 GCF_036406155.1 Devosia sp.
CATCGCGACCTGCCACTTGGGCTTGTGCAGGCCCAGCGACCACGGGGATTGGGCCGTGACGGTGGTGAGCGCGTGGTGGAAGGTGGCGTAGTGGCGCGGGCGCACTTCGGTGCCGAAGGACATGATGCCGGCGTTGTGTTCCTTGATCGCGCCGGGCAGCGGATTGCCGCCCGCGTCGGTCATGGCCTTAGCCATGGCGTCGTGCGCGACCGGGTCGCCGATGTTGGTGCCGCCGGTGAGGTATTCGTCGTCGAGGCCGAAGGCGTGGCCCCATTCGTGCGCCGCGGTGATCATGCGCTCGCCGCCGTCGACGATGAGGTCGACGCGCCGGTCGCTGGCGAGCTTGGGCTGCGTCTGGTCGGCTTCGGTCTCGCCGCGCGGCGTCAGCGTGACGCGCGAGGCGGTGTTGGCGAAGCCGTTGTTGGCGAGGTAGTCGCGCACGGCTTCGGCGCGGCGCTGCGACAGGTCCATGTTGTGCTTTTCGCTGCCCGAGGCGCTGGCGTGGCCGACGATCTCGACGCGCACTTCCTGGTGCGCGGCGTTGGCGGTGGCGCCGTTGAACTGGTTGATGAAGGCGTTGAGCGTGCCGATCGCGGCCGGCGTGAGCACGTCCGAGTTGTTGCCGAACTCGACCGATTCGCGCAGCAGGTCGTATTCCTTCGGGCCGGTCGTGGTGCTCGCGAGCCGCATCGTCTGGTCGTAGGCGTCGGCGCCGCTGCCCGAGCCGACCTCGTGCGAGATGTCGTAGGTGCGCAGGCTCTCGCCGGTGGGCATCTTGTAGGTCTCGGTCGCCATGTGGTCGCCGGCCGCCTTGGCGCGCGCGCCGATGTCGAGGGCGACGCGCACGTCGGCGCCGAGCCAGTTCCAGCGCGGCCTGTTGAGGAAGAAGCTGTGCTGGCCGCCCCAGGTCGTCTCGATCAGCGACTTCAGCTGGCTGATCCACGGCGCTCGCTCGGCGGGCGTCCATTGGTAGGCGGCGAGCACGGCGCTGCGCAGCAGCGGGATCGGGATCGCGTTGATGCGCGCGGCAAGCGCGGTGATCGCGGGGGTCACCGGCAGGTCCGGGTGCGGCACGATGGCGCCACCGCTGACGACCAGCGTGTCCTTGAACTCGACCGCGACGCCCTGCTTGATGTCGAGCATGCCGTCGCCCTCGGCGGGGTCGGGCTTGTACTGCGCGTCGAAGCCGCCGATGCCGCCGGCGCCGACGATGCCTTGCGGCGCGGCCGGGTAGGGGCCGGCCCTGGCCCATTTCTCGGACTTGTCGAGTTCCTCCTTGCAGGCCGCCATCGGGTCGCCGGGGGCGCCGCCGCCGCCGAAGAGGTCGTCCCAGAAGTCGCGCTGCAGCTTCGGCGCGGCGCTCTGCGGGCCGCCGGCCTCGGCCTGCTGGCCGACGTGGGCGAGCTCGTGGGCGAGGAGTTCGAGACCCGCATCGCTTTCCGGCGCGTAGCTGCCGGCGGTGAAATACACGTCGTTGCCGACCGTGAAGGCGCGCGCGTGCATCTCGACGCACATCGCATCGGCCTCCGCATCGGTGTGGATGCGCACGGCGGAGAGGTCGCGGCCGAGCTGGGCTTCGAGCTTGGCGCGCAGCTCGGGGTCGAGCGGCGCGCCCTGGCCCTGGCGGGCGGCGATGCGCTGTTCGGTGGCGGGGGGCGCGGTCTTGCCGGCGAGGGCGTCGGCGCCGCCGGCGGCGGTCTTGGGGGTGTCCGCCGATTGTTTCGCGCCGGGGGTGGTGCCGGCCTTTTCCCCCTCGCCGGTCGCGGCGGTGGTTTTTTCTCCCTCGCCGGTCGCGACCGCGCGCAGCAGCTTGGGCGCGAGGACTTCCTTCTTCGGCGGGGTGATCGCGGGCTCGAGGCTGCCGCGCGGGGCGGTGCCGCTGCAGGTGGGGCATGGCGTGCCGGCTGCGGCGTCCTGCGGCCTGCGCAGCGCGCGGCGCACGTCGCCGGCGACCTGGTCGGCCTCGCGTTCCTCGGGATCCTGCGGGTGGCTGATGGCGAGCTTGGCCTGCAGGTAGCCGGGGGCGCCGGGGCGCTTTTCCTGCGGCGTGCCGGCCCCGGTCGCGGCGTCGGGCGATTGCGGGGCCGTGCCGGCGGCCTGGTCGGCGGGGGCCTTGCCTGCGGGTTCCTGCCTCCCGGCGGGCTTGGCCTCGGGGGCACCGCCCGGCGCCTTCCTTTCCGGTGTGCTCTTGCGGCGCAGACCGGCGGAGAGGCTGCTCATGACGTGCCCCGAGCGTGCATCAGCTGCGGCGGCGGGGTGCGGCCGATCTTGCGGTATTCGTCGATCAGCGCGGCGACGAGCTGTTCGGCGGCGATCGGGCGGGTGGCGTCGCCGGATCCTTGCCCGGCTTCCGCGGGGTCGAGCGCCGCGGCCTGCAGCACGGCGTTGCGGATGTGGCCGCCGGGCAGTGTGCAGTAGCTTGCGAGCTGACGGCACAGGGCGGCGTCGGGGGAGCGCTGCCCCAGGTGCGACTGCCAGATACG
>NZ_DASWVV010000090.1:0-5580 GCF_036406155.1 Devosia sp.
CGCCCGTCGCGCCGGTGGTGCCGCCACTTACGACCGGGTTTGCGCCGCGCAGGGCCGGCCTCAAGGACAACGAGCCGCAGGTCCGCTCGGCGGAAGCCGCCATCCTCGCCGCGGCCGCGGCGACGGGCGCCGAAGTCGGCCGCCTCGGGCCGGCGAGCGGCGACGACAGCCCCTACAAGCGGCCCCGGGGCAAGGCGCCGGGGACCGCCAATCCGTTCGCCGGCCTGCGGCAGTATGTCGGCCTCGCCGTCGCCGGGACGCTGCTTCTGGCCGCCGGTTTCGGCCTGTACTGGGTCTTGGGCATGGGGCGCGGGACCACCGAGGCGCCGGTGCTGACCGCCGACGCGACGCCGGCCAAGCAGCCGCCGGCGCCGGCCGATGCCGCGACGGAAGAAGCGCCGCGATCGGTGGTGTTCGACGAGATCAACGGCGTTGCCGCCGCCGACGATGCAGAGACGCTGGTGTCGCGCGACGAGACGGCCGGAGCCGACGTTGCCGAGGTCGCCCGCGTCGTGGCGGAGCCGCCGGCCGCGACCGAATCCGGCCTGGCCAACCGCAAGGTCCGCACCGTCACCGTGCGCCCCGATGGCACCATCGTCAGCGGTGACGAGGCCATCGCCGGGTCCGAGGCGCTGCCGGTCGACCGGCCGAACGTGCCGGTCGTCCCGGGCGCCAGCGTCGAGCCGTCGGATCTGCTGACCGCCGCCGTCGGGGAAGCGGAGCCGCTGGCGGCGACGCCCGAGCCCGACCCGATTGCGGCCGTCATCACCGACGGGCAGGCGCCCGCCGCCGGCGCCCCGCCGGTGGAAATGGCGGCGCTGGCGCCTGCGGGCACGACCCCGCCGGTATTCGACGCCAGCCTCGTCGCGCCGGTCCCGATGCCGCGTCCGGTCGATCGCAATGCCCTGCGCAGTGCCGCGCCCGCCCCGGCGGGCACGCTCGCCGAGCTGCCGCTGGTCGGCCTCGACGCTCCCGCCGCGGCCCCGGCCACGGCGGCGGCCGCCTATGTGCAGATTTCGTCGCAGCCGACCGAGGCCGACGCCCAGGCGGCGGTCCGTTCGGCCCAGGCGCGCTGGGGCTCGCTGTTCAACGGCAACCAGCTGATCGTGCAGCGGGCCGATCTCGGCGCCAAGGGCGTCAAGTACCGGGTCCGCCTGCCGGCAGCCTCGCTGCAGGAGGCGACCCAGATCTGCGCCTCGATCAAGGCCGACGGCGGCGATTGCTTCGCGACCAACGGCTGATCGCCAGCCACTTCGCTTGACGGCGATTCGACGGGGGGCCAAGGTCCCTCGTCAGCTGTGAGTAGGACGGCCATGAGCGACACATCATCGGGCTGGTTCGAGGCGCCGGAACGGGCGGCCGAGGGCG
The DNA here is from genome assembly GCF_036406155.1 of Devosia sp. Classification (GTDB taxonomy): domain Bacteria; phylum Pseudomonadota; class Alphaproteobacteria; order Rhizobiales; family Devosiaceae; genus Devosia_A. The sequence continues at coordinate 1,369 of NZ_DASWVV010000090.1, forward strand.
AGGTGATGTATGTCGACGTCGGCGGCTACGAGGGGCCGCTGGACCTGCTGCTCGAACTGGCCCGGCGGCAGAAGGTCGACCTTTCCGGCATTTCCGTGCTGGCCCTGGCCGAGCAGTACCTCGCCTTCATCGAGACGGTGCGCGAGAAGCGGATCGAGATCGCCGCCGACTACCTCGTGATGGCGGCCTGGCTGGCCTATCTCAAGAGCCGGCTGATGGTGCCGCAGGCGCCCGGCGACGAGGAGCCCTCGGGCGAAATGATGGCGGCGCTGCTGCAGTTCCGCCTGAAGCGCCTCGAAGCCATGCGCGGCGCCGCCAGCGCGCTGATGCACCGTCCACGCCTCGGTCTCGCCGTCTACCAGCGGGGCGCGCCGGAGCCGATCACGATCCGCAAGCGCAGCCTGTGGGAAGCCAGCCTCTACGATCTGCTCAAGGCCTATGCGACGCAGCGCGAACGCTCGGTGCCGGCCGACTACCAGTTGCGGGAGCGCACCGTGTGGTCGCTGCAGGAAGCGCGCGAGATCCTGCAGCGACTGATCGGCGACAGCCTCGACTGGGTGCCGATGCAGACCTACCTCGCCCGCTACCTGCCGACGCCGGAGCAGCGGGTGACCGCCATGGCCTCCACTTTCGCCTCGAGCCTTGAACTCGTGCGGCAGGGCCATGTAGAGCTTCGCCAGACCCTCGCCTTCGGCCCGCTCTTCGTGCGCCGCCGGGCCGGGGACGGCGGCGGGCCCGAGGACGCAAACTGATGCCTGAAGGCGAGATCCTGTACGACATCGAGCACGCGGAGGTCGTGGAGCGCAACCTGCGCATCCTCGAGGCGCTGCTGTTCGCGTCGGCCGAGCCGCTGGCGCCAGCCGAGATCGGCGCCTATCTGGGCGAGGGTGCCGATGTCGAGGCGCTGCTGGCCCTGCTGGCCGAGCGCTATGCCGGACGCGGCGTCAACCTGGTGCGCCGCGGCGACAAATATGCCTTCCGCACGGCCGAGGATCTCGGCTTCCTGCTGCGGCGGGAAGAGACTGAGAGCCGCACGCTGTCGCGCGCCGCGCTCGAGACGCTGGCAATCATCGCCTATCACCAGCCGGCGACGCGCGCCGAGGTCGAGGAGGTGAGGGGGGTGGCGACCGGCAAGGGGACGCTCGACCTGCTCATGGAGGCAGGCTGGGTGCGCATGCGCGGGCGCCGGCGCACGCCCGGCCGGCCGGTGACCTACGGCACGACCGAGGCTTTCCTCGATCATTTCGGGCTCGAGAGCCTCGCCGACCTGCCCGGGCTCGAGGAACTCAAGGGGGCCGGGCTGCTGTCCAGCCGCCTGCCGGCCACGATGCAGATTCCGCTGCCCTTCGACGGGCCGCTGCGCGACGACGAGGACCCGCTCGATCCCGATGATCTGGGCGAGGCGCCCGAGCACGAAGACGAACCATGACGCAGATCGACGAATTGGCCGGTTGGGGCCCGCGCGGGACCGCCGGGGTGAGCTTTGCGTCGGCCCTGACCTTCGACAATGTCGAAGTGACGCTGGGCGGGCGCGTCGTCCTCGACCATTTCAGCCTCAAGCTGGCGCCCGGCGAGATCGTCTGCCTGCTGGGCGAGTCCGGCTCGGGCAAGTCGACGGTGCTGCGGGTGGCGGCGGGCATCCAGCGGATCGACGCGGGCACGGTGCGGATCAACGACGAGATCGTCTCTGGCCCCGGGGTGCACATGTCGCCCGATAAGCGCGGCATCGGCCTGATGTTCCAGGATTTCGCGCTGTTCCCGCATCTGACGCTGCTCGAGAATGTCAGCTTCGGCCTCAAGCGGCTCGGCCGGACCGCGGCGCTGGCGCAGGCGCGGGCCGCCCTCAACCGTGTCGGCCTCGGCGATCGCGAGGACGACTATCCGCACCGGCTGTCGGGCGGCCAGCAGCAGCGCCTCGCGCTGGCCCGCACCATTGCGCCGCGACCCGGCATCCTGATGCTGGACGAACCGTTCTCGAGCCTCGATGCGCGGCTGCGCGAAAGCGTGCGGGGCGAGACCCTGGCGCTGCTGCGCGAAACCCACGCGACCACCATCATCGTCACCCACGACCCGGAAGAGGCCATGGTGCTGGGCGACCGCATCGCCCTGCTGCGGCACGGCCGCATTGCCCAGGTCGACGCCGCGGCGCGGATCTACGAGGCCCCGATCGATCTCAGCGCCGCACGCTTCCTGTCGCCGCTGAGCGAGATCGAGGCGACGGTGCGGGGCGGCGTCGCCGCCACGCCGCTGGGCCCCGTGCCGGCGCCCGGCCACGGCGAGGGCGACCGCGTCATCGTGGCCATCCGCCCGGTGGGCGTGATCGATATGTCGCGGGCCCATGCCGGCATTCCGGGCCGCATCGTCTCCAAGCGCGATGCCGTAGGGTTCGACCTATGCGAGGTGCTGGTCGAAGGCATCGAGCAACCGATCAGCATCCGGCAGCGCTCCGACAAGCAGTTCGTCGCCGGCTGCGACGTTTTCCTTACCCTCAATCCGGAACACGTCCTTGTCTTTGCCAAGGATTGAACCTATTTCTCAGGTCACCTTCAGCCTTCGCGTTCAGTAGGAGAGACAATGCACGCGCCTGGAATTTGGGGCATCATCGTTGTGGCCATAGTGGTGATACTGCTGTTCGGCCGCGGCAAGATTTCGTCCATGATGGGCGAAGTCGCCTCGGGCATCAAAGCATTCCAAAAGGGCCTCAAGGACGACGACAAGCCGCAGCGGCTTGACGCCAGTGCCCCGCTGGAAGCCAGGGAAGCCGAGAAGAGCAAGGACGCCTGATCCTAGCGGGTGACCGGTTCTTCGAGGGGATTGCACCATGCTCGGTGTCGGCTGGACTGAGATGCTCGTCATCGGGCTGGTGGCGCTGATCGTCATCGGCCCGAAGGAGTTGCCGACCGTGATGCGGAAGCTGGGCCGGTTCACCGCCACCATCCGCCGCATGGGCAACGACTTTCAGCGCGAATTGAACAAGACGACCGGGCTCGACGAGGTCAAGAACCTCCGCAACGCCATAACCCAGCCGCTGAAACAGACCACCGACGCCATCCGCAAGGAGTTCAACACCGTCACCGCATCGGGGACGGTGGAGCCATCCGGCGTGCTCAAGCCCGCTGACCCTAATTCGGAAAGCGTCGTGGATGAGATCCGCGCCGCGGCCGGCATGACACCGGCGGAATCGATCAAGGCGGCCGTGACCAAGGCATCGACGATAACGCCCGTGGCAGGGGCCACCCGGGTCAAGGCCGCGGCCGTGCCGGCCGAGGGCGCTGCCCCGGCCAAGCCTGCGGGTGCCCCGGCGGCGCGCAAGCGCGTGACGCGGGCCAAGGCGGCTCCCACGGCCAAGGTCGAGACCGCGGAATTGCCCGCGCCCCAGCCGGCGCCCGGGCCGGTCACCAAACCTGCTGCCAAGCCTACCGCAAAACCTGCTGCCAAGCCGGCCGCCGAGCCGCCCGCGCGCGCGGGGCGGGCCGACACGCAGGCCGCGACCGCGAAGCCGGCGCGGAAGAAGGCCGCGCAGGCACGCACGACCGGCGCCGCCGCCAAGCCCGCCGTCAAGAAGGCCTAACGCATGGCCGATACCAAGCAGCTTCCTCCGCCCGCGTCGGGAGACCAGGACGAACTTGCCGGCACCGAGGCGCCGCTGCTCGATCACCTCATTGAGCTGCGCAAGCGCCTGATCCGCTCGGTCATCGTCATATTCGCGCTGCTGATCGGCTGCTTCTTCTTCGCCGGCACGATCTTCGACGTGCTGGTGCAGCCCTACCGCGACGCCGTGGCTCCGACGCCGGTGGAACTCATCTACACCGCGCCGCAGGAATTCTTCTTCACCCAGCTCAGCCTCGCATTCTTCGGCGCGCTGTTCCTCGGTTTTCCCTATCTGGCGGTCGAGATCTACGGGTTCGTCGCTCCCGGCCTGTACAAGAAGGAACGCCGGGCCTTCCTGCCCTACCTGATCGCGACGCCGGTGTTCTTCGTGCTGGGCGCCGCCATGGTGTATTTCGCCGTGCTGCCGCTGGCCATGCGCTTCTTCCATTCGATGGAGACGGGCGAGATCAACATGCTGGTGAAGGTGTCCGAGTATCTCGGCCTCGCCATGACGCTGATCATCGCCTTCGGCATCTGCTTCCAGCTGCCCGTGGTGCTGACCCTGCTGGCCAAGATCGACCTGAGCGGCTCGGAGGCACTGAAGAAGGGCCGGCGCTATGC
>NZ_DASWVV010000091.1:0-6962 GCF_036406155.1 Devosia sp.
AGACGACGGACAAGCTGCTGGTGCTCACGACCGGCGGCAAGGTCTACACGCTCTTTCCGGACAAGCTGCCGGGCGGGCGTGGCCAGGGAGAGCCGGTGCGCCTCATGGTGGACATCGAGGAAGGACAGGACATCATCGACATGTTCGTCCACCGCCCCGGCCACAGGCGCATCGTGGCCTCCAGCGTGGGTAACGGGTTCATCGTTGCGGAGGACGACCTCGTCGCCAATACCCGCAAGGGCAAGCAGGTCCTCAACGTCTCCGGCACGGACGAGGCGAAGCTGATCGCGCCCGTGAGCGGCGACACCGTCGCGGTCATCGGCGAGAACCGCAAGCTGCTCGTCTTCCCGTTGGCCCAGCTGCCCGAAATGAGCCGCGGCAAGGGCGTCCGCCTGCAGAAGTACAAGGACGGCGGCATAGCCGACCTCAAGACATTCGAAGCCGCTGCCGGCCTCACCTGGACCGACAGCTCCGGGCGCACCTTTACCAAGTCCATGGGTGAACTGGCCGAATGGGTGGGGGAGCGGGCGCAGGCCGGCCGCCAGCCGCCGAACGGCTTCCCGCGCAGCAACCGATTTACGGGCTAGGCGGGTCGAGCCGCTTCCAGCCGAGCGGGCCGCGCTGGACTTCAAGCGGCCGGAAGCGGCCCTTGTAAGCCATCTTGGGGGAATCCTTTACCCAGTAGCCGAGATAGACATAGCTCAGCCCGGCGAGCGTCACCTGGCTGATATGGTCGAGAATGAGCAGGTTGCCTAACCCCCGACGCGGCATTTGCGGGTCGAAGAAGCTGTAGACCATGGACAGGCCGTCGGGCATCACGTCGGTCAGCGCCAGGGCGACCAGGGGGCGCCCGGGTTGAGCGTTGAGCCGGTACTCGACGAGTATTGTCTGCACCGGAGTATCCTCGACCATGTATTCGTAGTCGACGAAGCTCATCTGCGTCATGCCGCCGCCGGCATGCCGCGCCTCGAGGTAGCGCCTGAACAATGCGTATTGCTCGGCCGTGGCGCGGGGAGGGCAAACCTCGACCGAGACGTCGGCATTGGCCTTGAGCACGCGCCGATAGCGCGGCGTCATCTGGAACTCGCGGGCCACGATGCGCACCGACTGGCAGGCGTTGCAGCCATCGCAGGCCGGCCGGTAGATCAGGTTCTGGCTGCGGCGGAAGCCGTTGTCGCTGAGCAGATGGTGCAGCGCCTGGGCTCGGCGACCGGTGAGGTGGGTGAAAAGCTTCCGCTCCTGGCGGCCGGGCAGGTAGGGGCAGGGCATGGCCGCAGTGAGGAAGAGCTGGGTGTTTTCAGGTGTCTGGTCCGTCATCTACGGCATTGCCCTGGCTGGGATGACAGTCTAGACGCCGGCAGGTCCGCCCGCAACAGCGCTTGGGTCACGCCTGCGTGCCGGCCCGCCCGGCCTGGCCCCGCCAGTGCCGCTGCATTGGCGAGCGGCGCAGCATGAGCGTCCCGGTGACAAGGTCCTGCACCATCTCCCGGCGTGGCGTGAGCAGGGCGATCAGCAGCGAGAACGGCCAGGCGATCCAGACGGTGATCCAGAAGACGAGCGGGTGGATGAGGATTCTCCAGCCGTCGAGCGGGGCTCCGCGCGTCGGCGTCAGCACCAGATCCATCGCCGCCATGCCGATGGTGGCGCGGGCGTGCGAGCCCAGCGTCACCGCATAGTAGGCGAGCAGCACGAAGACGATCACGAAGGGCAACGCTACCCAGGCCAGGCCGAAGGTGAGAAATCCCGCGACGACGCCCACGATCGAGAGCGCCACCGTCATGGCCGTCATGATCGCGCTGTCGATGACGAAAGCGATGACGCGGCGTGTCAGCACGCCTTCGAACAGTTCCGGCGCGGATGCCGGGTCCGGCAGATCCGATCTCATGCATTGCCCCCGAAGCGGCTGACGTGGCTCATGCGTGAAAAATGGGAATGGCCGGGACCCGCGCAAGTGCCCGGCCGAAGAAATCGGCCGGCTACCGGTTCAGCGTCCGCGCTGCCTCCAGTGCGAAATAGGTGAGGACGCCAGCGGCGCCGGCACGCTTGAAGGCAAAGAGGCTTTCGAGCATCGCAGCCTGCCGGTCCATCGCTCCGGCCTGCGCGGCCAATGAGAGCATCGCGTACTCGCCCGATACCTGGTAGGCGAACACGGGCACGTTGAAATTGTCGCGAACCCTGCGGACGACATCGAGATAGGGCAGGCCGGGTTTCACCATCACCATGTCGGCGCCCTCGTCGAGGTCCTGGGCCACTTCCCGCAGCGCCTCGTCGGAATTGGCGTAGTCGAGTTGGTACGTGCGCTTGTCGCCTACGAGGCGCTCGCCCGAGCCGACCGCATCGCGGAAGGGGCCATAGAAGGAAGAGGCGTACTTGGCCGCGTAGGACAGGATGGTGGTGTCGTCGAAGCCCTCGGCGTCGAGGGCCCGACGGATCGCGGCGACGCGCCCGTCCATCATGTCCGAGGGGGCGATGACGTCGGCACCGGCGCGCGCCTGCACGAGCGCGGACCTGACCATCACCTCGACGGTCTCGTCGTTGAGGATCACCCCGTCGCGCACCAGCCCGTCCTGGCCGTTGCTCGAATACTCGTCCAGCGCCACGTCGGTGATCAGCCCGATCTGCGGGACCGCCGCCTTCACCGCGCTCAGCGTCCGGCACATGAGATTGTCCGGGTTGAAAGCCTCCTCCGCGCCGTCGCTGCGCAGGTGGCCAGGCGTGTTCGGGAAGATGGCGAGGGCCGGGATGCCCTCGGCTGCAGCGGCGCGGGCCGCCTCCACGATCAGGTCCGTGCTCAGCCGCTCGACGCCGGGCATCGATGCCACCGGCTGGCGCTCGTTGTGCCCCTCGATGACGAACAATGGCCAGATGAAATCGGCGGGGGTGAGCGTGGTCTCACGCACCAGCTCCCGCATCCAGTGCGATTGCCGCAGTCGGCGATGCCTGCGACCCGCAAGGAATCCCATGTCGTGTTTGGCCCAATGCTCGCTCATGCCTGGTCGCTCCACAATCCGATGCCGCTCCTTACCAGCCAGTGCGACCTCGCGCCAAGCCCACCCTTGGCCGCAGGCGATGCTTGTCGTGCCAGGGGCAACCGGCTAATGAGGCGCCACGCGAGGGCCCCGATGGACTTCAAGAACGAGATTTCCGGCCGCTACATCCGCATCCTTGCCATCATCACGCTGTTGCTCGGCCTGAGCGACGCGTCGCGCCTGCTGGGCATTTCTGCCGGCAATGTCAGCCCCCTCGCCCTATTGGGAACGACCGGCTTCGCCTATCTGGCGATCTTTGCCGTGGCGCGGCTGTTCGCCGCGGTCGGCCTGTGGATCAAGGCGAGCTGGGGGGCGGTGCTGCTGGTGGGGGCGACGGTCGTGGAACTGGTGCTCTTCCTGGCCGGCAGCCCGGACGTCCGCGTTTCCGCCTTCGGCTTTGCCGTGCGTCTGGTACTGCTGGTCAGCCTCGCCCTCATCTTCGTCCTGGGGATGCGCTTGCGGCAGGCGCGCGAATAGCCGCCAGCCCCCTTCAAGAGTCCGTTTAGGTTACAACTTTATGACTTGGCGTAACCAATCATAAAGCCAAAATGCCGAACTTTTTCAGTAAGATAGTTTTAAGTGTGCAGCTTAAGGCGATCTTATTCGGGGCGTCGTATTTTGGCCCCATGAGACGCGAAACAAATCGCGCATGACGAAAAACAGTGAGGCAAGAATGGCAATCAAGTCCAACGCCGCCGAGGCACTGGCTCCGGGCAAGTCTGAAGGCCTGAAGCCGCTCTATTTGGAAGCTGTCAGCCGGGTGGAGCGGCTTCATCGGCGGCTTCTCGACCTGATCAAGGACGAGTTCGACCGCATGGGCTGGGACGACATCAATCCCGTGCAGGCCCTGCTGATGTTCAACATCGGGGATGCAGAAATGACTGCAGGCGAACTGCGGTCGCGGGGCTATTACCTGGGGTCGAACGTCTCCTACAACCTGAAGAAGCTGGTGGAGACCGGCTACATCTTCCAGGAACGGTCGCGCGCCGACCGCCGGTCGGTCCGCATCCGGCTGACGCCCAAGGGGGAAGAGGTTGCGGAAGTGATCGACGAACTCTACGACCGCCACCTCAAGTCGATCGAGAAGGTCGGCGGCCTCAACGATGATGCGTTCGAGGGACTCAACAAGGCCCTTGGCCGGCTCGAGCGCTTCTGGGTCGACCAGATCCTGTACAAGCTCTGAGGGCAGCCGGTGTGGCGACGAGGCCACACGCCGATGCGAACGCCGGCTTCACGCCGGCGTTTCTTATTTGTGCCGCAAAGGGATGGATCAACGGTGACGGCACGAGGTCCCGGATCGATCGTCCTGCGTCTCTCATGAGTTATGGCGTCCTGTCGGCGGCTGCTTCACAGCTGATTGAGCGGAATTGAGGGCATCGTAAGCGGATGGTAAGAGGCCCCATGCCAAGGTGTCGCAATTCGATGAATTCGGGTGAATTGATGCGGTTCGATCGACGTAGGCTTCTGGGCTCGATGGCAGGCTTCGGGGCGGCCCTGGCGATGCCGGCCGTGGTGCGCGCCCAGGACAGCGACAACCTGTTCGACATGTTCAGCCATAATCGGGTGATGCGTGAGGCCGACCGCGAAGGCAACACGGCGACCGCGCTGAGCCTCATCGAGACGGTGGAGCCGATCCTGTCGTTCGACACCGCCTACAACCTGCAATTGGCCATCCAGAATTACGAGCAGTTCGTTGCCGTCAACGGCAGCTGGGATCTGCCGCAGCAGGACTGGTTCGGCCTCATGCTCGGCCATCGCCGGAAGCCGGTGAAGGCATTGAAGCGCCGTCTGATGATCAACGGCGACATGGCGGTCGAGGAACGCATAAGCGACACGTTCGACGAGCGACTCGACGCGGCCGTGCGCCTGTTCCAGGCGCGGCATGGCCTGATCATCAACGGGCAGATCGACGAGCCGACCTTCTACGCCCTCAACGTGCCGACCGACTACCGGCTCAACCAGCTCCGTCTGAATGCGATGCGCATCGAGCAATGGGCTTCGGCGCTCTCGGATCGTTATGTCGTCGTCAACATCCCTGCCGCCACGATCGAGGCGGTGGAGGCAAGTTCCGTCGTCCAGAGGCACACGGCGGTCGTCGGCAAGGTGGACCGGCCGACGCCGATCCTCAATTCCAAGATCCACCAGGTGAAGTTCAACCCGTACTGGACAGTGCCCAAGAGCATCATCCGCAGGGACCTGATCAAGTACATGAACGAGGACCCCGAGTACCTGACCAAGTTCCGGATCCGCATCTTCGACGGCCGCGGCAACGAGTTGCAGCCCACCGACATCGACTGGTCCACGGAGGAGGCAGTGAAGTATACCTTCCGCCAGGATCCGGGCGCCGAAAACTCGATGGGACACTGCAAGATCGACTTCTACAACAAGCACGACGTCTACCTGCACGACACGCCGCAAAAGGCGCTGTTCGGGGAAAACGCGCGGTTCCACTCCTCGGGCTGCGTCCGCGTCGAGGAGGTCGATGCGCTTGTGGCCTGGCTGTTGCGCGACAACGGCGGCTGGGACATTACCGGCGTCCAGGCGGCCTTCGAGTCCAACGAGCGGCTGGATGTGCCCCTTACCCATCAGGTGCCGATCCATACGACCTACATCACTGCCTGGGCGAACCGGCAGGGCACGGTCAGCTTCCGCGACGACGTGTATCAGCACGACGCCGCGGGTACGGTCACCTTCGCCAGCTGACCGCCGTGGCGCCGGGGCAGGTCAGGGATGGCATGCCGGGCGAGGTGCTCTTCGAGTTCACCCAGCTGGGCCAACAGGTGCGGGTGGCAGCGATCGACGTGGCAACCGCCACCGAGGTCGTGGTCATCGCACCGCTGACGGCCTCCCGCCTGCAGATGCAGAACCTGGCACTGGCCAAGCTGCGGCGTCGGCTGGCGGAGCGCGCCCCCGAGCCACGTCGGTTCTGATTCCTGCGACCCATCGCCCTTGGAATCGGGCTGCCCCGTGTGATAAGGGCAAGCACGCCATAAATCCGGCCCCTTCAATTCACGGGAGACGCCAATGAGCGCCGCCGCGTCACTTCCCCTCTTTCCGCATTTCTTCACCGACTCGCTCGCCCAGTCGGATCCCGAGATCGCCGATGCGATCGCCAAGGAACTGGGGCGCCAGCAGCATGAAATCGAGCTGATCGCGTCGGAAAATATCGTGTCGCGCGCCGTGCTCGAGGCGCAGGGCTCGATCATGACCAACAAGTATGCGGAGGGCTATCCCGGCAAGCGCTATTATGGTGGTTGTCAGTACGTGGATATTGCCGAAACGCTCGCCATCGAGCGCGCCAAGCAGCTTTTCGGCGCCGCCTTCGCGAACGTGCAGCCCAATTCCGGCAGCCAGATGAACCAGGCGGTCTTCCTGGCCCTGCTGCAGCCGGGTGACACATTCATGGGCCTCGACCTGAATTCGGGTGGACACCTCACCCACGGCTCACCGGTCAATATGAGCGGCAAGTGGTTCAACGTCGTATCCTATGGCGTCCGCCGCGATGATCACCTGCTGGACATGGACGAGGTCGCCGCCAAGGCCCGCGAGCACAAGCCGAAGCTGATCCTCGCCGGCGGCACTGCCTATTCCCGAGTCTGGGACTGGGCGCGCTTCCGCGAGATCGCCGACGAGGTAGGGGCCTACCTCATGGTCGACATGGCGCACATTGCCGGCCTCGTCGCCGGCGGCGTGCACCCCTCGCCGGTGCCGCATGCGCACGTGACCACGACGACGACGCACAAGTCTCTGCGCGGGCCGCGCGGCGGGCTGATCCTGTGCAACGACGAGCAGATCGCCAAGAAGATCAACTCGGCGGTCTTCCCGGGCCTGCAGGGTGGCCCCCTGATGCACGTCATTGCCGCCAAGGCCGTGGCCCTCAAGGAGGCCCTGCAGCCTGAGTTCAAGCTCTATGCCCGCCAGGTCGTGGCCAAC
>NZ_DASWVV010000092.1:0-6859 GCF_036406155.1 Devosia sp.
CGCGCTCGATGCTCAGCTTCAGCGCCATGGTCTCGAGCTCCTTGCGCATGAAGCTGATATCCATGAGCTTGGCGCGCGACACCGGCGCGACGCGAAAGCCGCGATGATCCTCCGAGACCACGAGCCCCTCGCTCGCCAGGCGGAACAGTGCCTCGCGAAGCGGGCTGAGGCCCACATCGTAGCGCGCCCTGATCTCGTCGAAGCGCAGCCGCAGGCCCGGCTTCAGCGCCCCACTGACGATGTCGGCACGCAAGCGCTCGCGGACGTCGCTCGCCAGCGTCCGCGCTGAAAAATCATCCTGCGAGGGTGTGGCCGATTGAATAGTCATTTGATGTTTTCGGCTCCGCGAGTATAAGTTTCGAAAATATGAGTTAGAAGCGACCCACATTCAACCGTCAAGTCCCGCCTGACAACGAATTTCACCAGGCCCCCAAGAGGCGGAGGCACACGCCCGTGCGGCGCCGGCGCGCGCCGGCGCGAGAAATGCTTCTGGGAGAATCCGCTTGATGAAATGCAGATTTCATCATAGACCTACGCGAAATGTATATTTCGTGAGGCCGAAGTGTCGATCCGGAACCGCATTCTCGAAATCCTCGACGACCTGCCCGCGGCCGAACGGCGGCTGGCCGACGTGGTTCTGGGCCACCTGGACACGATCGCGCTCTATACCGCCAACGAGCTGGCCGAGCGGGCGCGCGTCTCGGGGGCGACGGCGGTACGCTTCTTCCGGCGCCTCGGCTTTGCCAGCTTCAACGACTTCCGCCTCGAAGGACGCGGCCAGATCGAGGACGGCGCGCCGCTCGAACGGCTGAATGCCGGCTCGCTGTCGGACGATATGTCCCGCTTCGTGGCCGGCGACGCGCGCAACATCGCTGCCACCTTCGATGCGCTGCCGCCCGGGCAGGTCGACAGTTTCGTCGCCCAGGCGCTGGCGGCGCGCCATGTCTGGGTCATCGGCTTTCGCAACGGCCAGATCCTGGCCGCCTATGCCCACTCCCTCTTGCAGCAGCTGCGCTCAGACGTACGCCAACTCGTCGGCACCCAGCCGCATGTGAGCGAGGTGATGGCCGAGATCGAAACCGGCGATCTCGCCATCGTCATGGATTTTCGCCGCCGCTCGGTCCTGCTGCCCAAGGTCGTGAGCCATCTGCGCAGCGAAGCGGTGGTGGTCGCCTTCCTCACCGATGGGCTGGAGCCGCCGCTGACGCGTCAGGGCGACATCGCCTTCACGGTGCAGACCTCCGGTGCCGGCCTGTTTGATTCCCACGCGGCCACGCTGAGCCTGATCAATTACCTCGCCAATCGCCTGGCACGCGCGGCCGAAGGTGCCGTCGCCCGCAAGCTTGACCGCATCGAGGCGATCCATCGCAGCTTCCGCGATTTGCGGTCCGAATAGACATCGTTAGGAGAAAACGCCCATGAACCCACAGGTGCTGACGTCGGGGCGCGTCCGGCTGTTCCTCAACCCCGCTGCCGATGCGCCGCAGCAGGCCTATCGCGACGCGCACCGCGAGATCCTCTCGCGTCGGGGCTTCGAGGCGGCGCGCGCGGTCATCGCCAGCTGGCCCGGCCATGCCGAAACCAGGCTGCTGGCGCTGCCGGGCCTCGCCCGAGAACTGGGCCTCGGGCGCATCGACTACAAGGACGAATCCACCCGCTTCGGGCTGGGCAGCTTCAAGGCCCTGGGCGGCGCCTATGCCGTGAACCGCCTGTTGCTGCGCGAGCTGTCGCAGCGCACCGGGCGCAGCGACCTGAGCTTTGCCGACCTCTCACGGCCGGAATTCCGCGACCTGATCGCCGGCATCACCGTGTGCTGCGCAACCGACGGCAACCATGGCCGGTCGGTGGCCTGGGGCGCCCACAACGCCGGCTGCGCCTGCGTCATCTACATCCATGAGACGGTGTCGACCGGGCGCGAGGCCGCGATTGCGGCCTTCGGCGCCAAGGTCGTGCGGGTTCGGGGCAATTACGACGACGCGGTGCGCCGCGCCGCTCAAGACGCCGCCGACTACGGCTATTTCGTCGTCTCGGACACCTCCTATCCGGGCTACATGGACGTCCCGCGTGACGTCATGCAGGGCTATTCGGTCATGGTGCAGGAGGCGCTCGACCAGCTCGGCGACGCCCCGGCGCCCACGCACGTCTTCATCCAGGCCGGGGTCGGCGGGCTCGCCGCCGCTGTCGCCGCCCATCTGTGGGAGACGCTCGGCCCGGCACGCCCGCGCATCATCGTGGTGGAGCCGGAAAAGGCCGATTGCCTGTACCAGAGCGCGCTGGCCGGCAAGCCGGTCGCCGTCGGAGGCGAGCTGGATACCGTGATGGCCGGGCTCGCCTGTGGCGAAGTCTCGCTGCTCGCCTGGGACATCCTGCAGCCGGGCAGCTTCGCATTCATGCTCGTCCCCGACGACGCGGCCCTCGCCGTCATGCGCCGCCTGGCCAACGGCGAGGGCGGCGACCCGCCGATCGTCGCCGGCGAATCCGCCGTGGCCGGCGTGGCCGCCGGCATGGCGGCCGCCCAAGATCCGGCCATGGCCGCGGCCCTGGGGCTTGGACCCGACAGCCGGGTGCTGTTCTTCGCCTCCGAGGGCGACACCGATCCTGAGCTGTACCGGCAGATCACCGGCCGGACCGCGGCCGAAGTCCGCTCGGGAGCCGGCAAGTGAGCGGCCAGCTGCAGATCGACGGGCCGGGCCTGCTCGCCCGCATCCAGGCGCTGGGCCGCATCGGCGCCCTCGCGGGAGGCGGGGTCTGCCGCCTGGCGCTCAGCGAGGAGGACCGCCGGGGCCGCGACCAGCTGGTCGCCTGGATGCGCGAGCTGGAGCTCGAGGTATCCATCGACCGCATCGGCAATATCGTCGGCACCCTGGCCGGCCGGCGCGACCTCGCCCCGGTCATGATGGGCTCGCATATCGACACGGTGGCGACGGGGGGCCTCTATGACGGCGCCCTCGGCGTGCTGGCCGGGCTCGAGGTCGTCGCCGCCTTGCGCCGGGCGGGCATCACGCCCGAACGCCCGGTGCAGGTGGCGGCCTTCACCAACGAGGAAGGGTCGCGTTTCGCCCCCGACATGATGGGCAGCCTCGTCTATCAGGGCGACCTGCCGCTCGAGGCGGCTCTCGACACCGTCGGCATCGACGGCACCAGCGTGCGCGCGAACCTCGAGCGCATCGGCTATGCCGGACCGGCGCCGGTCGGCGTCGGCCGGCCGCATGCCTATCTCGAACTCCACGTCGAACAGGGGCCGGTGCTCGAGCACGAAGGCCTCGAGGTCGGCGCCGTGACCGGGGTCCAGGGCATCTGCTGGACCGAGTTCACCGTCAGCGGCGTCTCCAACCACGCCGGCACCACGCCGATGCGCCTGCGCCACGACGCCGGCGCGGTCTTCGTCGAGATCGCCCGCTTCGTGCGCACGCTCACCCAGCGCTACGGCGCCGGGCAGCTGGGGACCGTCGGCCATTGCCGGCTGCACCCCAACCTCGTCAACGTCATCCCGGCCGAGGCCATCTTCACCGTCGACCTGCGCAACACCGACAAGCTGGCCCTGGATGGGGCCGAAGCCGAATTGCTGGCCTTCGCCGCCGAGGCCGCGGCCCAGGAGGGGGTGGAAATCACCCACCGTTCCCTCGCCCGCTTCGATCCCGTGGCCTTCGCCCCCGCGCTCGTCGACCTCGTCGAGCGCAAGGCGCAGGGCCTGGGCCGCAGCGTGCGACGCCTGCCCTCGGGCGCCGGACACGATGCCCAGATCATGGCGCGGCTCTGCCCAGCCGCGATGATCTTCGTGCCCAGTGTCGGCGGCCTCAGCCACAACCCCGCCGAATACACCAAGGACGCAGACCTGATCACCGGGGCGCAGATCCTGCTGGAGGCGCTGTTCGACCTTTCCGCTGCCTGAACGGAGCGGACAAGCCCGGTGCCAGCCGGCGCAAGACCTGCGGCACCGCACCTACCACACCAAGGGAGTACCATTGATGACAACCCTCAAATGCCGCCCAACCCGTCGTGCCGGCCTTTCCTTGCTGGCCCTGGCGGTCTCGGGCCTGGCGCTGGTGGCGCAGCCGACGCTGGCCGAGACCACCCTGACCGCCGTCATGGAAGCGCCGCTGCGCTCGCTCGACCCGGTGATCACCACCTCCTACATCGTGCGCAACTACGGCTACATGGTCTATGACACGCTGCTGGCCGTGGACGCCGAAGGCAATGTCCAGCCGCAGATGCTGGAAGGCTGGAGTGTCAGCGACGACGGCAAGAGCTATACGTTCACGCTGCGCGACGGCCTGACCTGGCACGAAGGCGGCGCCGTGACCGCGGCCGATGCCGTGGCCTCGATCAAGCGCTGGATTCAGCTCGACAAGATGGGGCAGGTGCTGTCCCAGTTCGTCACCGGGATCCGGGTGGTCGACGAGGCCAGCTTCGCCATCGACCTCACCGTCGCCTCGGACCTGGTGCTGCGGGCGCTGGCCAAGCCGTCGTCGCTGCCGGCCTTCATCATGCCCGCCGCCGTGGCCGAGACGCCGGTCAGCGAGGCGATCACCTCCTCCAACGGCTCGGGCCCGTTCCGCTTCGCGGCCGACGAATACAATCCCGGTGTGCGCGCCGTCTTCCTGCGCAACGATACCTACGTCCCGCGTGACGAGCCGGCCAGCGGCCTCGCCGGTGGCAAGCTGGTCCATGTCGACCGGGTCGAGTGGGTGGCGATGCCCGACGCCATGACCGCGGTCAACGCCTTGCGCAACGGCGAGATCGACCTGATCGAGCAGGTGGCGCTCGATCTGCTGCCGCTGCTCGAGGGCGAGTCCGACGTCACGCTGTCGACCTCGGTGATCCGCGGCGGCCAGAGCGAGGGGCGCTTCAACTTCACCCAGCCGCCCTTCAACGACCCGCTGGCCCGCCAGGCGGCACTGATGGCGCTCGACCAGACGGCGATGATGCAGGCGCAGGTGGGCAATCCCGACTACTTCCAGACCTGCGGCGCGGTCTTCGGCTGCGCCAGCCAGTTCCCGTCGGACGCCGGCTCGGAGCCCTACTTCAAGGGCGACATCGAAGGGGCCAAGGCCCTGCTGGCGCAATCCGGCTACAAGGGCGAGCCGCTGGTGCTGCTCCACCCGACCGACTTCCTCACCGGGCCGCTGGTGCCGGTGATGGCCCAGTCGCTGCGCCAGGCCGGCTTCACCGTCGACATGCAGAGCATGGACTGGCAGACGGTGCAGACGCGCCGAACCTCCAAGGCCCCGGCCGCGGAGGGGGGCTGGAGCATCCTGACCACCTATTCGGGCCTTGCCGACATCGGCAACCCGCTGAGCTTCATGGCGATTGCCGCCAATGGCGAGAAGGCCTGGTTCGGCTGGCCCGACTTCCCCGCCATCGAGGCCTTGCGCCTTGAATTCGCCCAGGCCGCCAACGCCGAGGAGGCCCAGCGCATCGCCACCGAGATCCAGAAGCTCGCCATGCAGGAAGGCCTGCTGATCCCCCTGGGCGAGTTCAAGGTGATCACCGCCGCGCGCAGCAACGTCACGGGCTTCCTCGACAGCGCGGTTCCCGTGTTCTGGAACGTGGAAAAGCAATGATCGGGATGATCGCACGGCGGCTGATCGCCACCCTACCGGTACTCGTTGTGGTGGCGGTCGTCATCTTTGCGGTCCTGCGGCTCACGCCCGGCGATCCGGCCACGCTTGTGGCCGGAGACGCCGCCACGCCGGAGCAGGTCGAGGCCATCCGCCGCAACATGGGGCTGGACCAGCCGGTGATCGTGCAGTTCGGGCGTTGGGTCGGCGACATGCTGCGCGGCGATTTCGGCATCTCCCTGATCTCGGGCAAGCCGGTGTCGGAGCTGATCCTGAGCCGCATGGGGGCCACCGTGTCTCTGACCATCCTCACCCTGCTCTTCACCCTGCTGGTGTCGCTGCCGGTTGGCGTGCTGTCGGCGTGGTACCAGGGCAAGGCCCTCGACCGGGCGGTGATGGCCGGCTCGGTGGTCGGCTTCTCGGTGCCCGTGTTCATCGTGGCCTATCTGCTGATCCTGGTGTTCGCCATCGAACTGCGCTGGCTGCCGGTGCAGGGCTACAAGCCGCTCGCCGCCGGGCTGTGGGAGCACCTGCGCCACCTGATCCTGCCGGCGATCTCGCTCAGCACGGTCTATATCGCCCTGATCACCCGCATCGTGCGCACCAGCGTGATCGACACGCTCGGCGAGGACTATATCCGCACCGCCCGGGCCAAGGGCCTGCCGGAATGGTCGGTCCTGTCGCGCCACGCCCTGCAGAATGCCGCGGTGCCGATCCTGACCATCATCGGCATCTCGATCACCATGCTGATCGGCGGCGTGGTGGTGACGGAGTCGGTGTTCAACATCCCCGGCCTTGGCCGGCTGGTGCTCGATTCCGTGCTGTCGCGCGACTTCACCGTGATCCAGACACTGATCGTGCTGTTCTCGCTGGTCTACATTCTCATCAACCTGCTGATCGACATCTCCTATACGCTCGTCGATCCGCGGATCCGCTCCTGAGGAAGGGGCCCGCTCATGTCCGTCTCCATCCTGTCGAAAATGCGCGAGAGCGGCCTTCTGGCCGGCTGGGCCACCCGGCTCGCCCTGTTCATCCTGCTGCTGATCGCATTGATGGCCACCTTCGCGCCCTGGCTGGGCACGGTCGATCCGACCGTGCTCGATCCGTCGATCCGCCTGCAGGGGCCGTCGGCCGAACACTGGCTCGGAACCGACGCCCTGGGGCGCGATCTCTACTCGCGCATCGTCTACGGCGCGCGCGTCTCCTTCGTGGTCGGCTTCGGCGTGCTTGCGATCACCGCGATCGTCGGCGTGTTCTTCGGCGCGGTCGCGGGCTATTTCCCGGCTGCCGATGCCATG
>NZ_DASWVV010000093.1:0-29577 GCF_036406155.1 Devosia sp.
CGCCGGCCGGGCAGGCCGGGAGTCGTCCCGGCCAGGCCGGTCCGTGACGGGTCGGGCGACCGATACGCTCGGTCGCCTCGCGACACTGGCAGCCGCTGCCCGGCTGCCGAAGGCAGGGCCCCCGCCGGCAGCGGCAGGGCCCTGGCCGGAAGCGATGCGGCGAAACCTTTTTGCGTGACCGCACAACCGTAACGGGCCGGCTCCAAAACACCCGGCCGCTCCGGCGAGGCGCCAGCCTCACCCTTTTGCGGACTACCCGCTCCGAGGCGACCGCCTCGCCGGGGCCGCTTCCCTCGCAAGGGGAGGCGGCGCACAGACAGAGGCGAAACCGTAAGGCGGGATGCCGGGGCGGCGTCTTGCCGTGCGCGCTCAGGAGGCCCGGAAACATGGGAGTTGCTACAGGCCGATGCGGCCGCCCAGTTCGTCCTCGATATGGGCGCGGATGATCTCGTCCATGCTGGCCTCGGCCATAAATCCGAGTTCGCGCGCCCGCCGCGCCTCGAAATTGCGCGGCCAGCCGGCTACCATGGCGGCGATCTTCTCGTCCGGCACCTCGCGGATCAGCCGCACCGCGCGCTCGCCGGCGACGCGGCGCAGCGCCTCGATCTCCTCGCCGACGGTCGCCGAGAGGCCGGGTGCCGACAGGCTGCGCCGCCAGCCGAGCCTTGCCGTGTCGAGTTGCGCTGCGTGGAGGAGAAAGCCCACCGCCGCCCTGGGGCTCGCGAACCAGTGCCGCACGTCGCGGCCGACCGGCAGCACCGCCTCCTGGCCGACGAGCGGCTCGCGCAGGATGTTGGAGAAGAAGCCGGAGGCGGCAAGGTTGGGCTTGCCCGGCCGGATGACGATGGTCGGCAGCCTGATGCCGATGCCGTCGACGAAACCGCGGCGCGAATAGTCGTTGAGCAGCAGTTCGTCGATGGCTTTCTGCGTGCCGTAGCTGGTGAGCGGGGTGGAATGGAATTCGTCGCCGATCGCCTCGGGGAACGGCGCGCCGAACACGGCGATCGAGGAGGTGAACACCAGCCGCGGCACGTAGGGGGCCTTGCCTCCCTCGTGCCGGATGGCCTCGAGCAGCAGCCGGAACCCGTCGAGATTGACGCGATAGCCCTTGTCGAAATCGGCCTCCGCCTCGCCCGAGACGATGGCGGCGAGATGGAAGACCAGGTCGGGCCGCGCGGCCACCAGGGAGGCCGCCGCGCCCGGCGCCGAAAGGTCGGCGGTCGCCGTCTCCATCCCGCCGGCAAATTCCACCGGCGCCGGTGCAACCACGTCCGCCAGCGTCAGCCGCGTGATCTGCCTTCCGCCCACTTGCCCGGCCGCTGCCAGGGCGGCACTGAGCTTGCGGCCGACCATGCCGGCCGCGCCGATGATGAGGATATGCATGCTGTTTCCTCGCCTCGCCACCCCGAGCTTAGCGCGTCCCGCCCACGCCGCAAGCCCGCTTCGCGGCCGCCGGACGGGTGTTGTCGCGCCGTCGGTTTTCCGGCATCACTCGGGCTGGACCGACGTGCGCGTCGTGCGGCGACGAGTCGACGGCCGGGCCGACCATCGTGGAGATTCCTATGCCGACGGACCTGCCATCGTTCCTGCTGCTGCTCGGGCGCCTGCTGATCGGCGGCGCCTTTCTCTATGCCGCCTACGGCAATCTGCGCCATTTCGACAAGGCGGCGGGCTTCATGGCGGCGCGCGGCGTGCCGCAGCCGCGGCTGGTGATGGGCGTCGGCCTCGTCGTGCACGCGGTGTCGAGCCTCATGGTGCTGTTCGGGACGTGGACCGCGCTCGGCGCCGCCGGGCTCCTCGTCTTCGTCGTCCTCGCCACCCTGCTCTACCACAATTTCTGGGCGTTCAGCGGGCCGGACCGGTTCAACAAGCGCAACTCCTTCAACGCCAACCTGATCATCGCCGGCGGCCTGCTGGTGCTGCTGGCCGCCTCGCTCTGAGTCAGGTGCCGGCGGGGGCACCGCCGGCGAGCAGTTCGGCATTGCCGCCCGAGGCCGTGGTGTCGATGCACACGTGCCGCTCGAGGATCAGCCGATCGGCGTCACCGGGGTTGGCGACCAGCGGCACGATGGCGCCCTCGCGATTGGCGAGCGCCTGCCGCCACGGCTTCAGCGCGGCGTCCTCGCCCCAGTGCAGCACCGCATCGACGGCGAGCCCGGCCTCGATAGCGGCGGGCGCCAGCCGCTTGTCGACGCCGCCGATGACGGCGCCGTCGCCGCCCAGTTCGGCGGCGATCCGCTGCGCCCCGGGGGCGACCACGAGGGCGGCGTTGCGGCGGGCGAGCGCCAGTTCCGCCTGTGCCCGCGCCGATGCTTCGTCGGGTCCGAGGCAGAGCACGACGCCGCGCGGGTACACATTGAGGGTGTTGCTTTCCCCGGTCGGGCCCGGCATGGCGATGGCCTGCGGCGCCGGCGCCGCCTTGTCGAGCGCGGCGCGCACCTGGTCGGCCGCGGCGATGGCGAAGCCGATGGACAGGCCGGAAAGCCCGTTGACGGCGCTCGAGGGGCTATGTTCCGCCAGCGGCCGCGAGAAGCGCGGCAGGTAATGCGGTCCGCCGGCCTTGGGCCCGGTGCCGGACAGGCCCTCGCCGCCGAACGGCTGCGAGCCGACGACGGCGCCGATCTGGTTGCGGTTGATGTAGATGTTCCCGGCCCTGACCGCCGCCGCAAGCTGCTCCATGCGCGCGTCGATCCGGGTGTGGAGCCCGAAGGTCAGCCCGTAGCCGGAGGCGTTGATGGCGGCAACGACCTGGTCGAGCTCGTCGGCCTTGAACGTCGCGACGTGCAGGACCGGCCCGAAGATCTCCTCCTTGAGATCCGCGATGCCCGACACCTTGAGCACGGTGGGGGCGACGAACGTTCCGGTTTCCGGGACGTCGATGCGCTTGAGTACCGCATCGCGCGCCGCGAACTCGGCGACGTGGGCCTCGATCTTGTCGCGGGCACGGGCGTCGATGACGGGGCCGATGTCGGTTGCCAGGCGCCACGGGTCGCCGGCCTCCAGTTCGTCCATGGCGCCAAACAGCATCTCGAGCGTGCGCTCGGCCGTCTCCTCCTGCAGGTACAGCATCCGGAGCGCCGAGCAGCGCTGGCCGGCACTCTGGAAAGCCGAGGCGAGGATGTCGCGCACCGCCTGCTCGGGCAGCGCCGTCGAGTCGACGATCATGGCGTTGAGCCCGCCGGTCTCGGCGACCAGCGGGGCGGTCGGGGTGAGGTGGTCGGCCATGGCCCGGTCGATGACCTTGGCGGTGGCGAGCGAGCCGGTGAAGCACACCCCGTCGATGCGCGGATCGGAGGTGAGCGCGGTGCCGACGACACTGCCCGCTCCGGGCAGGAGCTGCACGACTTCGGGCGGGATGCCGGCCTCGTGCATCAGCGCCACGGCGCGGGCCGCGATCAGCGGCGTCGCCTCGGCCGGCTTGGCGACGACGGCGTTGCCCGCCACCAGCGCCGCCGCGATCTGCCCGGTGAAGATGGCGAGCGGGAAGTTCCACGGCGAAATGCAGGTGAACACGCCGCGCGCCGCGCGCGGTTCGGCCCGCTCCGCCTCGGCAGCGTAGTAGCGCAGGAAATCGGCGGCTTCGCGCACCTCGCTGACGCAGTCCGGCAGCGTCTTGCCCGCCTCACGGGCAGCGAGCGCGAACAGTTCCGGGGCATGCGCCTCGTACAGGTCGGCGGTGCGGCGCAGCAGGTCGGCCCGCTCGCGCACGGGGCGTGCGGCCCAGCCCGGCGCTGCGGCACGGGCGGCGTCGAGCGCGGTGTCGATGTCCTTGCGGCTCGCGGTCACCACGGCGCCGACGATCTCCCCGGTCGCCGGGCTTACCACCTCGTGGGTGGCGTCGCCGTCGACCTCGCCGGCAAGCATCGGGCCCGATGCCCACCGGTGGGTCGCGAAGCCGCCGCGCTGCGCCTCGAGGGCCTCGAGCGTCGTGGGGTCGGTGAGGTCCCAGCCGCGCGAATTGCCGCGCTGCGGCTGGAAGATGTCCGCCGGCGCGGTGACCCGCACCGCCTCGCCGGCCACCGCCGCGAACGGGTCGCGCACCACCACCTCGGCCGGCACGTCGCGGTCGGCGATCATGTTGACGAAGCTGCCGTTGGCGCCGTTCTCCAGCAGGCGGCGCACGAGGTAGGCGAGCAGGTCGGCGTGCCGGCCGACCGGCGCGTAGATGCGCGTCCTGGTGCCGGCCTCGTCCATGAGGATGGCGTGCAGCCGTTCACCCATACCGTGCAGGCGCTGGAATTCGTATTCCGCCGTCGTCGCCCCCAGGTCCTGCGCGAGGTGCAGCACCGCGGCGACCGTGTGCGCATTGTGGGTGGCGAACTGCGGATAGATGCGCTCGCGCTTGCTCAGCAGGCGGCGGGCGTTGGCGATGAAGGAGATGTCGGTCGCGGCCTTGCGCGTGAACACCGGGAACCCGGCGAGCCCCATCACCTGGGCGCGCTTGATCTCGGCGTCCCAGTAGGCACCCTTGACCAGCCGTACCATCACGCGGCGGTCGAGCGAGGCAGCCAGTTCCTCGACCCAGTCGATCACGTAGCTGGCGCGCTGCCCATAGGCCTGCACCACGACGCCGAAGCCGTCCCACCCCGCCAGCCGCGGGTCCGCCAGCACGGCGGCGATGACGTCGAGCGACAGGTCGAGCCGGTCCGCCTCCTCGGCGTCGATGTTGAAGCCCATGTTGGCACCGCGCGCCATCAGCGCCAGCGCCAGCGTGCGCTCGACCAGTTCCTCCATCACCCGGTCGCGCTTCATGACTTCGTAGCGCGGATGCAGCGCCGAGAGCTTGACCGAGACGCCCGGGTTGTCGCGCACCTCCGCGGACTTGCAGCGGGTGGCCAGCACGGCAATGGCCTCGGCATAGGCGGTACGGTAGCGCTTGGCATCGGCTTCGGTGCGGGCCGCTTCCCCCAGCATGTCGTAGGAATAGGAGAAGCCCTCCTTCTCCTGCTTGCGTGCCAGCTTCGTTGCCTCCTCGATGGTGCGGCCGAGGACGAACTGGCCACCGAGGATCTTCATCGCCTGCAGCACCGCGGCACGGATCACCGGCTCGCCGATGCGCTGCACCAGCGACTTGAGCGTCCCGGCGATGCCGGCGCCCGAATCGCGCAGGACCTCGCCGGTCAGCGTCAGTGCCAGGGTGGAGACGTTGACGAGCGGCGAGTTGGCCCGGTCGAGGTGCTCGGCCCAGCGGCTGGGCGCGATCTTGTCCTCGATGAGGTCGTCGATGGTCCTGGTATCGGGCACGCGCAGCAGCGCCTCGGCGAGGCACATGAGCGCGATGCCCTCGGTGGTCGACAGCGTGTACTCGGCGAGGAAGCTTTCGAGCATGCCGCTGGACGAGGCGGCGCGCACCTTCTCGACGAAGCCTCGTGCCCGCGCACTGATCGCTTGCCGGGCGCCGGCGTCGAGGTCAGCCTCGCCGGCCAGCCGCGCTACAGCCTCCGCTTCGTCCGCAAGGTTGGCCTCGCGGATCGCGGCCCGCAAGGAGGCAAGCCGATCGGTCTCCGGCAGCAAGGAGGCGAGGGCATGTTTCGTCATCGATCTGGCCTTTGGCTACGTGCGCGCAGTCCGCTCGACCGCCCGAATCGCACGGCCGTCCGGGCGATTGTTGCGGTAGAGCAAGGTCGAATTGGGACCGCCCATACATAGGCTTTTCCACGTCCCGCTTCAACGGGCATCAAGAACGGAAATCCACGCACAAATCCGTATTCTGTACGGCATATCCAGGAGCAGCCGTGCTATTCGCAAATCCATCGTCCAAGGTGCCGTAAATGTCACAGTCGTTTCATCCCCATCCGCTGCTGTGGCCGGGAATCGGACGCTGACAGTCGGCCGACCTCGGCTGGTGGGCAGCGAGTCCGGCCCACTTATCCTCACTCCGGCCCGCGCCCCTATGCTGAGCCGACAGCAACCGCGGGACCAGCGCACATGGCGTTCTTGATCCACTACCACCGGCTCGTGGGCGTGCCCTACCTGCCGTCGCCCAATATCGGCGGGGCGCTCACGCCCCGATTCCTCGTCATCCACTACACCGCGAGCGGCGACGGCTTCGATACGGCGGCCTATTTCGCGCGCCGCGCAGCGAAGGCTTCGGCCCACCTCGTCATCCGCCGCGACGGCAGCATCACCCAGTGCGTTCGGTTCGACCGGGTCGCCTGGCACGCGGGCAGGAGCCGTTGGGTGGGGCGGGACGGGCGCGCCTATGCCAGCCTCAACCGGTACGCCATCGGCATCGAGCTCGAGAACTGGGGGACGTTGCAGAAGTCGGCCACCGGCTGGGCCTCGTGGTCGGGGGCGCCGGTGGACGCCGCCCGCGTCACCGAGGCGCGGCACAAGTCCGGGGCCCCGTCCTGTGGCTGGGAGCGCTACACCGTCCTGCAGGTGCGGGCGGCACGCGAGGCGGCGGCGGCGCTGTGCGCCGCCTACGGCATCGCCGAGATCGTCGGCCACGATGACATCGCGCCCGGCCGCAAATCCGATCCGGGCCCGGCCTGGGATATGGATGGGCTGCGAAACCGGGCGCTGCCATCGCCGCCTTGCGTTGCGTGAGTGGCGCACCGCGCCAGCGGTCGAGGCCCTTGCGGCCCGGCACCGATTTGGCGATGTAGCGCCGATGCAATTCCCCGCCGAGCCATTGCCCATCGACGAAGCCTTGCCGGCGCTGCTGGCCGCGCTGGCGGCCGGCCCCTTCGCGGTCCTGGTGGCGCCACCGGGCGCCGGCAAGACGACGCGCGTGCCGCTTGCCCTGCTCGATGCGCAGTGGCGCGGCGACGGCACCATCGTCATGCTGGAGCCTCGGCGGCTGGCGGCACGGGCGGCGGCACGGCGCATGGCGCAGACGCTGGGCGAGGCGGTCGGCCAGACGATCGGTTACCGCGTCCGGCTCGAGTCGAAAGTCAGCGCCCATACGCGCATCGTGGTGGTCACCGAGGGCGTGTTCACGCGCATGATCCTCGCCGATCCCGAACTCAAGGGCATTGCCGCCGTGCTGTTCGACGAGTTTCACGAGCGCAGTCTCGAGGGCGATCTCGGCCTCGCTCTGGCGGTCGACGCCACGGCGCTGCGCGAAGATCTCAGGGTGCTGGTGATGTCGGCAACCATCGACGGCGCCCGCATTGCGAAGCTGCTCGGCGATGCGCCGGTGATCGAAAGCCGCGGTCGCGCCTTCGCGGTCGAGACCAGGTATGTCGAGCCCGACCCGCTGGCAAGGCTCGAGGACGAAGTCGCCCGCACGACGCTCGCGGCGCTCAAGGCCGAGCCCGGCTCGGCGCTGGTGTTCCTGCCGGGCGAGGCCGAGATCCGCCGGACCGCCGAGCGCCTCGCGGGGCGCGTGCCCCCTGATGTCGAGATTGCGCCGCTCTACGGCCAGCTCTCCGCCGCCGAGCAGGACCGGGCCATTCGGCCGTCGCCCACGGGCCGGCGCAAGGTGGTGCTCGCCACCTCCATCGCCGAGACCTCGCTGACCATCGAGGGCATCCGCATCGTCATCGACTCCGGTTACCGCCGCGCCCCTGCCTACGAACCGGCCACCGGCCTCACCACCCTCACGACGCGCCGTGTCTCGCGCGCCGCCGCCGACCAGCGCCGCGGCCGCGCCGGCCGCACCGGGCCGGGCGTGTGCTATCGGCTGTGGAACGAGGGGCAAACGGCGGCGCTCGCGCCCTACGACCGGCCGCAGGTGCTGGAGGCGGACCTTGCCGGCCTCGTCCTCGACCTTGCCAATTGGGGCGTGACCGACCCGTCCACGCTCGCCTTCCTCGACGCGCCGCCGCAGCCGGCCTGGGCGGAGGCGGTCGGCCTGCTCCGGCGTCTCGATGCGCTCGACGCCGATGGCCGCATCACCGCTGCGGGAAGGGCGCTGGCGCGCCTCCCCCTGCATCCCCGGCTCGCGCACATGGTCAGCAGCGCCGCCGAGGAAGGCGATGCCCTCATGGCAGCGCAATTGGCGGTACTGCTCGGTGAGCGTGGCCTTGGCGGCGACGACGTCGACCTCGCCCATCGCCTCGTCCGGTTTCGCGCGGAGCGGGGCAAGCGGCCCGAGGATGCGCGGGCGCTGGCCCGAAGCTGGGCCAACCTCGCCGGTGGTGGCGGCGGCGCGCCGCAGCCGGCCGGCCGCCATCTCGCGCGTGCCTATCCCGATCGCGTTGCCCAGGCGGCGGGCGCTCCCGGCCGTTTCCGCCTCGCCAACGGCCGGGCGGCGGCGCTGGAGGCGACGGAGGCGCTCGCCGCCGCGCCCTATCTCGTCGTTGCCGACCTGACCGGCACCGCCGCGGCGGGACGCATCCGTGCCGCAGCGACCATCGACCGGGAACCGATCGAGGAACTGTTCATGGCCCATATCGAGGAGGAGACGGCGCTCGGCTTCGACCGCCCCTCGCGCAGCGTACGGGCAAGGCGCGTGCGCCGCCTTGGCGCGCTGCGGCTCGGCGAGGGGCCGGTGAAAGCCGCCGATCCGGCAGAGGCGGCGCGCGTGCTGGCCGAAGGCATCGCCGCGATCGGCATCGACCTGTTGCCGTGGAGCCGCGAACAAAACGCGCTGCGGGCGCGCGCCACCTATCTCGCGCGCACGCTGGGGGACGACTGGCCGGACCTTTCCGACGCCGCGCTGGGGCGCGACGCCGGCTGGCTCGCGCCCCATCTCGTGGGCCGCACCAGCCTCGCCGACGTCACCGCCGACGATCTTGCCGCAGCGCTGGAAACGCTGCTGCCCTGGTCCAGGCGGGCCGAGATCGAGCGCCTGCTGCCGAGCCATTTCGACGCCCCGTCCGGCTCGCGCGTGCCCATCGACTATGCCGCGGAGAACGGGCCGGCGCTCGAAATCCGCGTGCAGGAACTGTTCGGGCTCGACCGCCATCCGGCGGTCGCCGGCGGTCGCGTGCCGCTGCTCGTCGTCCTGCTGTCCCCGGCACGCCGGCCGATCCAGACCACGCGCGACCTTCCCGGTTTCTGGCGCGGCTCCTGGAAGGACGTGGCCAAGGACCTGCGCGGCCGCTACCCGCGCCACCCCTGGCCGGACGACCCGCTTGCCGCCCTTCCCACGAGCCGTGCCAAGCCGCGGGGCACCTGAACGGCGCGGGGGTTGAGTTTATTTCCGGCAACGGGGACTATGGCAGCCATCCGAGGCAGCAAAAAAGGTGGTTCTTGTCGATATCATCATATGACCGGACGTTCCTCAGCGAACATCCGGAGGTGGAGGTCATCGAGGCATTCGTGATCGACGCCAACGGCGTGCCCCGTGGGAAGTGGATCCCGCGTGATCGCGCCGCCGACATTCTCGCCCACGGCATGGCCCTGCCGCGCTCTATCTACGCGCTCGACGTATGGGGACGCGATGTCAACGCTGCCGGCCTCGCCGAAGGCACCGGCGATCCCGACGGGCTCTGCCTGCCCATCAGCGAAACCCTGGCCCCCGTCACCTGGCTGTCCCGCCCAACGGCGCAGGTCCTGCTCGGCATGCGCAACGAAGACGGCACGGGCTTCTTTGCCGATCCCCGCAATGTGCTGCGCTCGGTGCTCGAGCGCTACAGCCGGCTGGGGCTGACCCCGGTGGTCGCCACCGAACTCGAGTTCTATCTCATCGATCCGGTGCATTCCGCCCTCGATCCGGTACGCCCGCCCAATTCGCGCGACGTCCGCTGGCAGAGCCGGCAGACGCAGGTGCTGTCGATCTCGGAACTGCACGAGTTCGAGGTCGTATTTGCCGAGATCGCGCGCGCCTGCAGCGCCCAGGAGGTCCCCGCCGACACGGTCCTGCGCGAAAACGGCCCCGGCCAGTACGAGGTCAACCTCAAGCACGTGCCTGACGCGCTGCTCGCCGCCGACCATGCGGTCCTGCTCAAGCGCATCGTCAAGGGTGTCACCCGCAAGCACGACTACGACGCCACCTTCATGGCAAAGCCCTATGGGCGCAGCGCCGGCAGCGGCATGCACGTGCATTTTTCGCTGCTCGACGCCAAGGGCCGCAACGTCTTCGCCGGCACCGACGGCGAACTGGCCGAGCCGCTGCGTCACGCCACCGGCGGGCTGCTGGCGACCATGGCAGAGAGCATGGCGATCTTCGCCCCCAACGCCAATTCGTTCCGCCGCGTGACCGTCAGCGAGCACGCCCCGATGTACGCCTCGTGGGGGCTCGAGACGCGCTCGGCCGCCGTCCGCATCGTCTCTTCCCAACGGCAGGCGACGCGCATCGAGCATCGTGTGGCCGGGGCCGACAGCAACCCCTATCTCGTGCTCGCCGCCATCCTTGGCGGCGCGCTGCTGGGGATCGAGGAGCGGATCGAGCCCGGCCCGCAACTTGTCCAGGATGCGCACCTGCCCGAACACGCCCCTTTGCCCAACAACTGGGACCACGCGCTCGCGCTGTTTGCCAATTCCCAGTTCATCGCCGATTGCCTTGGTGCCGACTACAAGGCCCTGTACCTGGCCTGCAAGAACCAGGAGTTGGCCGAGTTCCGCGACCGCGTCACCGATGTCGAATACGATGCCTTCATCAAGACGGTCTGAGATGGACCAAGTCGCCGCCTCCGCCGCCGGCCACGCCCCGTCCTATTACGCGGCGACCGCCAATGACGACACCCTTCGCCCGCCGCTGCATGGCGAGGTCGAGGCCGACATCTGCGTCATTGGCGCCGGCTTCACCGGAATTTCCGCGGCGCTCGAGCTGGCGGAGCGCGGTTTCAGCGTGGTGGTGCTGGAAGCGGTGCGCGTCGGGTTCGGCGCCTCCGGCCGCAATGGCGGCCAGATCGTCAACGGCTACAGTCGCGACCTGCAGGTGATCGAGAGGCGCTACGGCAGCGCGCGGGCCTGGCAGCTCGGCGCCATGTCGCTCGAGGGCGGCAACATCATCCGGGAGCGTGTGGCCAAGTACGCCATTGCCTGCGACCTGAGGCCAGGGAACTTTCTCGCCGCCTTCACCGGCAAGCAGCTGCGCGAGATGGAAGAGACCAGGCGCGTGTGGGAAACGCACGGGCACGCGGGGCTCGAAATGGTCGACAGGGCGGGCCTTGCCGCCATCGTCGCCTCTGATCGCTATGTCGGCGGCATGCTCGACCGCCTCGGCGGCCACATCCATCCGCTGAACCTCGTCCTGGGCGAGGCCAGGGCGCTGGAGGCGCTGGGCGGCCGCATCTACGAGCAGTCGCCGGCGATCGCCGTCGACACCGGCCCCTCCCCCACCGTCCGCACGCAGGCCGGCGCCGTCCGCGCCCGCTACGTATTGGTGTGCGGCAACGCCTATCTCGGGCGGCTGCTGCCCGAGATCAGCGGCAAGATCATGCCGGTCTCGAGCCAGATCATCGCCACCGCCCCCCTCGCGCCGGCGCTGGCGGAAGCAGTGCTCCCCGCCAACTACTGCGTCGAGGATGCGAACTACGTGCTCGACTACTTCCGCCGCACCGCCGACAATCGCCTCCTTTATGGCGGCGGCGTTGGCTACGGCGGCAGCAACCCGCGGGATATCGAGGCGGCGATCCGGCCGAACCTGCTCAAGACCTTCCCGCAGCTGCAGGACATCGAGGTCGAGTTTGCCTGGACCGGCAACTTCGCCCTCACCCTGACCCGCATCCCGCATGTGGGGCGGCTGTCCCCGACCGTCTACTTCTCGCACGGCGACAGCGGCCATGGCGTCACCACCACGCACCTGCTCGGCCGCATCCTCGGCGAAGCCGTCGCCGGCCATTCCGAACGCTTCGACGTCTGGGCCAGCCTGCCTTATTATCCCTTCCCGGGCGGCCACGCTTTCAGCGTACCGCTGACCATCATCGGCTCGTGGTGGTATCGCATGCGCGACCGCCTCGGCGTGTAAGCGCCATCTCCCCGACCACTGAAAAGACCGCAACCATGACCACCCCCATCGTCCTCATCTCCACCGACGTTCGCGTCGCCGACGGCTACCGCTGGCACGCCACGCCGCAGACCTATCTCGACGCCGTGCGCGACGGCGCCGGCGTGATCCCGCTGTCGCTGCCCAACCTCGGCGGCACGCTCGATCTCGACGGCCTGCTTGATCGGGTCGACGGCGTCGTGCTGACCGGGTCGCGCTCCAATGTGCATCCGTCCCGCTATGGCGGCGAAGCTTCCGTCGCGCACGAGCCCTACGATCAGGACCGCGACCGGGTCAGCTTCGAACTGGTGCGCAAGGCCCTGGAGAAGCACGTCCCGGTGCTCGCCATCTGCCGCGGCATGCAGGAGCTCAACGTCGCCCTCGGCGGCACCCTCGCCACGGAAATCCAGGAACTGCCCGGGCGCATGGATCACCGCGCCCCGCAAAGCGACCTGCAGGAGGCGCGCTTCGCCATCCGCCACCCGGTCGAGGTGCGCGAACGCGGCCTGCTTCGCGACATCGTCGAGGCACCGGCAGTGGAGGTCAATTCGCTGCACCGGCAGGCCATCGACGTGCTGGCGCCCGGCCTCAAGGTCGAGGCCACGGCGGCCGACGGCACCATCGAGGCGGTCTCGGCGGAAAGCGCCGGCAGCTTTGCCCTGGGCGTACAGTGGCACCCCGAATACTGGTTCCGCACCGACACGACATCGGCCAGGATTCTCGCGGCCTTCGGCGACGCGGTGCGCGCCTACGCGGCACGCAAGGGCGCCGGCCAGTAGGTGGGTGCCAGAGGCGCGGCGGCGCCCTGCCCTATTCGAACGCCCCGATATAGTTGGAGGCGAGCAGGCGCTGCGCGTCGGGGGAGCGGAGGAGCTGCTCGAAATCCGCGCGCTGGATTTTTCGCGCGAAACTGTCGGCGTCCGGGAAGCGATGCAGCAGCATCGTCATCCACCAGCTGAAGCGCTCCGCCGCCCAGATCCGGTGCAGCGCCCGGTCCGAGTAGCCGTCGAGCCGCGCGTCCGATCCCGACTCGTAGTGGGCCGCGAGCCCGGCGGCCAGTTCGGCCGCGTCGCGGATGGCGAGGTTGAGCCCCTTGGCCCCGGTGGGCGGCACGATATGCGCCGCGTCGCCGACGAGGAACAGCCGCCCGAAGCGCAGCGGCTCGCACACGAAGCTGCGCAACTGGGCGATGGATTTCTCGATGGATGGCCCCGTCTGCAGGGCCGCCGCGGCGTCGGCCGGCAGCCGGTGCCGCAACTCGTCGTAGAACGCCTCGTCGCTCCAGTCCTCGACCCGCTCGCCGGCCTGCACCTGGATGTAGTAGCGGCTGCGCGTGGGTGAGCGCATCGAGCACAGCGCAAAGCCGCGCTCGTGGCTGGCATAGATGAGCTCCTCGGAGACCGGCGGCTGGTCGACCAGGATGCCGAGCCAGCCGAGGGAATAGGCGCGCTCGTAGTGGCGAATGGCCCCGGCCGGCACGGAGGCGCGGCTCGGGCCGTGGTAGCCGTCGCAGCCGGCGATGAAATCGCACTGCAGCCCATGCGCCTGGCCGTCCTGCGAGAAGCGGACGGTCGGCCCGGTGTCGTCGAAGCCGTCGAGGACAACATTGGCCGCGCCGTAGAAGGACTGCGAGCCCGAGGCGGCGCGGGCGTCCATCAGGTCGTGCGTCACCTCGGTCTGGCCGTAGACGGTGGTCGCCCCGCCGGCGAGGTCCTGGAAATCGATGCGCAGCCGGTCGGCGTCGAAGGCGATCTCGACGCCGTCGTGCACCAGCCCCTCGCGCGCGAGGCGCGCCCCGACGCCGGCGGCCTCGAGCACGGACACCGAACCCGGCTCCAGCACGCCGGCGCGGATGCGCCCGGCGACGTGCTCTGGTGTCTGCCGCTCGACGATGACGTTGGCGATGCCGGCAAGGTCGAGCAGCCTGCCGAGCAGCAGCCCGGCGGGTCCGGCGCCGATGATGGCGACTTGTGTACGCATGACGATCCTCCCCTCCCGAGCCAGCAAGTAGGGCAGGCCGAAGCCGCAAGCCAATGGACGGAGCGGGCAAAAGCTTGTACTTTTTCTACATGCAACCCCGGAATAGCCACGCCGATGAAGGGACCATCACCACCTGGTCGCTGTATGGTGAACCGGGCGATGCCATGCCGCTCGACTGGATGCACGCCGAACCGATCCAGGAGCGCAGCCGCCTGCACGACTACTCCATCAGGCCGCACCGCCACGCCCTGCTGTTCCAGTTGTTGTACCTGACTGCCGGCGAGGCCACCCTGAGCCTCGACGGCCGGCTCATCCCGCTGGCCCCGCCCACGGCGGTGACGCTGCCGCCGCTCGTGGTCCACGGCTTCGAGTTCACCGCCGACGTCCAGGGCACGGTGTTGACGGTGTTCCAGCGCGACCTCGCCGCGCTGTTCGCCAGCGCGCCCGCGCTGCTCGCCCATTTCGAACGCCCGCGCGTCATCTCCCTGGCCGGCTACGGACGGGAGGCTTCAGGGCTCGCCGACGGCATGGCCACGATTGCGCGCGAGCTGGCCCGGCACGAGATCGGCCGCGACCAGGTCCTTTCGGCCTGCCTGTCGCTGCAACTGACCACGCTGCGCCGGGTGGAAGCATCAAGGGAGCGCAGCCGCGGGGCCCGGCCCGAAATGGGCGACAGCCGCGCAGTAGCGCTGGTACTGGCGTACCAGCACCTGGTCGCCCAGCATTTCGCGAGCCACGCGCCGGTCGCCCGCTACGCCGCGCAACTGGGCATCACCGCCAGCCACCTGAACCGGGTCTGCCGCGCCGTCGCCGGTGCCTCGGCACTCGAGCTCATCAACCGCCGGCTGGTGCTGGAGGCACGGCGCCAGCTCGCCTTCACCAACCTGAGCGTCAAGCGGGTCGCCGCCATGCTCGGCTTCGACGACCCCGCCTATTTCACCCGTTTCTTCGGGCGTGAAGCCGGGATTTCACCCAGCGCCTTCCGGGCGGACCTGCTGGCGGCGGGACGGCGCGACGCCGCTTCGCACGAACCCGCTCCGCAGCATCGACAAGGGCCTCACCAAGAGGTGGAAGACCGGGGCACCCTGCAGCGCCCCGGCCCCTGATCCGTCGGCCTAGAGGCCGGACTCGGTGTTCACCAGTTCCGTCGCCCGGGCATAGAGCGCTTTGCCGTCGATGCCGAGCTTTTCCATGTCGGCGAACCACTGGTCGATGGTCGGCTGCGCCGCTTCCTTCCAGCGGGCCGTCTCGGCCTCGTCGAGGGTGACGATGTTGTTGCCGAGGTCCTGCGCGATCTTGAGACCGACAGCGTCGCCCTGATCCATCGCCTGGCCGAACTTGCGGGCAACCTCGATGCCGGAATTGGCGTCGATGATGGCCTTCAGGTCATCGGGCAGCGAATTGTACTTGTCGAGATTCATCACCAGGGCGAAGGTCTGGCTGTACAGGCCATGGGCACCCGAAAAGCCGGTATGGTTCTTCACCAGTTCCGCGACCTTGACCGACGGCGTCACCTCCCAGGGGATGGTGGTGCCGTTGATCACGCCCTTCGACAGCGCCTCGGTGACCTGCGGGACGGGCATGCCGATCGGCTCGGCGCCGAGACGGCCGAGCATGTCGGAGATGATGCGCGAACCGCCGCGGATCTTCATGCCCTTGAGGTCCTCCAGCCTGGTGATCGGGTCTGCCGTGTGGAACAGGCCGGGGCCATGGGTATGAGCCGCGATCAGCTTGACCCCGGCGAACTCGTCCATCGCGTTTTCGTCGATGTATTTTTGGAAGGCGACCGAGGAGTCCTCGCCGTTGGTGATGAGGAACGGCAACTCGAACACTTCCGACTTGGGGAAGCGGCCCGGGGTGTAGCCCAGCACCACCCAGACCACGTCGACGACGCCGTCCTTGGCCTGGTCGAACAGGCTGGCGGGCGTACCCCCGAGCTGCATCGCCGGATAGAGCTCGAACTTGATGCGTCCTCCCGACTGCTCCTCGATGGCCTTCGCCCACGGCTCGATGGCCATCTTGGGGATGGCCGCCTGCGCC
This sequence comes from Devosia sp., assembly GCF_036406155.1. GTDB lineage: Bacteria > Pseudomonadota > Alphaproteobacteria > Rhizobiales > Devosiaceae > Devosia_A. The sequence goes on from NZ_DASWVV010000093.1 coordinate 15,842, forward strand.
GGCAGGAACTGGTGCAGCCGCAGCGTCACGTCCTGCGCCGCTGCGGCCCCGGCAAACATCATGGCGGCAAGCGCGCCGCCCAGGATCAATCCGAGTTTATTCATGCTCTCTCTCCCTTCATGGCGCATCCGCGCCCGTGATCGACTTTTCTGAGGTGGTGCTCCGCTTCGGGAGCGTTAGTTGCGCAGAGTCCGGCCGTCCTCCTCAGTAGAACAGCCGGACGAGGTAAAGGCTGAGTGGCGGAAACAGGGTCAGGATCGCCGTTCGGATCAGGTCGCTGGCGACGAACGGCATGACCCCCCGGTAGGTCTGGCCGAGCGGGGTACCCTTGGCCATGGCGTTGATGACGAACAGGTTCATGCCGACCGGCGGCGTGATCAGGCCGACCTCCACCACGATCAGGATCAGGATGCCGAACCAGATCGCGAACTCTTCCGGCGGCAGCCCGAAATCGAGGGCGCTCATCATCGGATAGATGATCGGCACGGTGAGCAGGATCATCGACAGCGAGTCCATGACGCAGCCCAGGATCAGGTACATGACGAGCACACACACCAGCACCAGCCACGGGTTGAAGCCCTGGCTGGTGACGAAATCGGCGGCGAATTGCGGCAGCTGCGACATGGCAAGGAAGCCGTTGAGCGCGCCGGCGCCGAGCACGATGAGGAACATCATCGCCGTCGACGACGCGGTGGCGAGAATCCCCTCGACGAAGTTCCGCCGCGTCAGCCCGCCATTGAGCAGCGCAACGATCCCCGTGCCCGCAGCGCCGATGGCCGCTGCCTCGGTGGGCGTGAAGATGCCGCCATAGATGCCGCCGATGACGACGACGAAGATCAGGATCACCGGCCAAACCTCCAGCAGGGCGCGGAAGCGTTCGCGATAGGGCATGCGCTCGCGCCTGCCGGCGGCGTCCGGGTTCAGGCGGACATAGATGGAAATGGTGATGACGTAACCGAGCGCGGCGAGGATGCCCGGGATGAGCGCGGCCATGAACAGCTTGGCGATGTTCTGCTCGGTAAGAATGGCGTAGATGACGAGGATGATGGAGGGCGGGATGAGGATCCCGAGCGTCCCGCCGGCGGCGAGCGTGCCGGTGGCGAGCGCGCCCGAATAGCCGTAGCGCTTGAGTTCGGGCAGCGCGACCTGACCCATGGTGGCGGCCGTGGCCATCGACGAGCCGCAGATCGCGCCGAACCCGGCGCAGGCGCCGACAGCAGCCATGGCCACCCCGCCGCGACGGTGGCCGAGCCAGGTGGCCGCCGCACGGAACAGCGATTGGGACAGGCCGCCCTGGGAGGCGAACTGCCCCATCAGCAGGAACAGCGGCACCACCGACAGCGAATAGCTGGCGAACGTGCCGTGCGTGAGGTTCTTGAATTGCGCCATCACCGGGTTGAAGGAGCCGGTGATGAGATACGAGCCGACGATACCGACGGCAATCATGGCGAGCCCGATCGGGATGCGCACGAAGATGAGCAGCAGGATGACCGGAAACGACCAGATCCCGAGTTCGATATTGCTCAATGCACGGCTCCCTGGGTGGGAGGCGTCGGACGGGCGGTCGTGGCCTCGGACAGGCTGCGCACGAGCACATAGGCCGAGACCACTACCCATGTGGCCGCCCCGATCATGCCGGCGGCGTAGGACCACCACAAAGGCATGCGCAGTAGCAGCGTCGTCTCGCCGTAATTGAGCTTGTCGATCATGCCGTACCAGTGGCGCCAGGCGATGACGGCGGCGATGACCAGCATGAGCGCGTCGGCCACCACCACGATCCAGGCGTCGATCCGGGCGCTGAGGAAATCGGTGAACACCGTTACCACGGCATGGCCGCGCGTGAGGTGTACCCACGGCAGGAAGGCGAAGATGGCAAAGCCGGTGCCGGCCTCGACAAGCTCGTAGTCACCGGTGATCGGCTTGAGTCCCGCCCAGATCAGGGTCCGCCCGATGACGCTGACCACGATCAGCACCACGATGGCGACGAGAACCATTCCCCCCGCGAGCGCGACATATCTGGCCAGTCCGTGGATGGCGCGACCCACTGCGGAGTTATCCATGCTCATGCGCCCTCCCCGGCACCCTGTGATGGTCGTTGCTTGTGCAATCCCGGTAAAATGAAATGTTGCTCCCCTAACATATCCGCCAGGAATGTCGCGGCGACCTCAGCTGAACCTGGGCTTGCGTTTCTCGAGGAAAGCGTTGAGGCCTTCCTCGGCATCGGGGCCGGCCTGGCTCAGCGCCGCGGCCAGGCTTTCGGCGAACAGCCCGCCATCCGCCGACATCTTCGCGATCCGCGCGATCGACTGGATGACGAGGGCGTTGACGGTGCCGGAGTTCTCCGCGACCCGTAGCGCCAGCTCCCGCGCCTTGGCGAGGGCGCCCCCGGCCGGCTCGAGATAGTGGGCGATACCGATCCGGTGAGCCTCCTCGGCGGTCAGCGTCCGCCCGGTCAGCATCATCTCGGTAAGCCGGTCGGCGCCGATGATGGCGCTGAGGTGCACCGTGGCGCCCCCACCCACGAAAATGCCGCGCTGCCCCTCCGGCATGCGGAACTGCGCCCCATGCTCGGCGACGCGGACGTGGCAGCAGGCAGCGATCTCCAGGCCGCCTCCCATGACCGCGCCGTTCAGGGCTGCGACCACCGGAATGCCGCCGAACCGGATATGGTCCATCACCGCATGCCAATGGCGCGAATGCCGCATCACCTGGTGCGGCTGGCGCCGCACCTGCTCGCTCAGGTCCAGCCCGGCCGAGAAATGCCCGCCGTTTCCCGACAGCACGACCGCCCGTACCCCTTGCGGGACATCGCCGAAGAAGCGCCGCAGCGCCTCGACCGTGGCGTCGTTCACGGCGTTGCGCTTGTGGGGGCGGTTGAACGCCACGAAGGCGAGCGGGCCCTCGATCCGCGTCTCCACGACTGTCTCGGCCTTCGTCATTGCCTCCCCGTCCTACAATCGCACGCGGCCACTGCCGGCCGGTGCGGCCACGACGCCCCGAAAAGGGCCTCGACCCTCAGGGCACTGCATTGCCGAAACGAGTGACAATATCGTGCATATTGCTGAACCGTGCCCGTCACCGTTCGTGCCGCCTGCCCTTACCCCGCCGAATGTTCTACCATATAACATTTCCGCCGCAGCCGCGAGAACGAGCGCCATGGACGACCGCCCCTCACCGCCAGACACGAGACCGCACCGCAACCGCCCGGATGCCGGCCCGGTCAGCGGCATCGTCGGGTATCGGCTGCGCCGCGCCCAGATGGCCGTGTTTCAGCGCTTTGCCACTCACTTCGCCGAACTCGCCCTCACCCCTGCCGAATTCTCGGTGCTGGCGCTGATCGAGGCCAATCCGGGCAGCAAGCAGAGCGAGATCGCCGCCGCACTCGGCATCAAGCGCGCCAATTTCGTGGCCCTGATCAGGGGGCTCGACGCACGCGGCCTGACCGAGCGGCACCAGACTGCCGGCGACCGGCGCGCCAACGCGCTGTTCCTCACCGCCGAGGGCCGGCAGGTCGCGGCCCGCGCCAATGCCGTGCAGGCCACGTTCGAGGCCGAGTGCGTGGCACGGCTCGGCGGCGCCGCGGCACGCGACCAACTCATGGACCTGCTGGCGCGGCTCATCGGGCCGTGACCGAGAGAGCGGCGATCACCTCCTCGGGGATCGCCTGCGACTTGAGCTTGCCGGGATCGTCCGGGTCCACGCCGGCCCAGACCCGGATCTCGCGCGCCTCGACCGCCAAACCGCCGCCGTTGAACAGCCTGTGGCCGACATCGAGGCGCGAGCGCCCGAAGCCGGCGACGGCGCTCTCGATGATGACGACATCCCCGTAGCGCGACGGGCGGAGAAACGTCGCGCCGGTGTCGACCATCGGGATGCCGACGATGCCGTAACGCCTTGCCCAGGCGGCCTGCTTCATGCCCAGCGCCAGTTCGAACAGATGCGCCGTGGCCGTGTCGAACAGGCGGAAATAATTGGGGTAGTAGACGATGCCCGCCGGGTCGCAATCGCCGAACTCGATCTCCACCTCGCGCGTGGCCGTCAACATCTGGTCCCCCTATTTCGGCTGCATGCGCAGGGCCCCGTCGAGCCGCACCGTCTCGCCATTGAGATAGTCGTTTTCGATCATCGCCAGCACCAGTTGCGCAAATTCCGCCGGGTCGCCCAGGCGGGCCGGATAGGGGATCGCCGCGGCCAGTGCGTCCGTCGCCTCCTGCGGCAGCCCGGCCAGCAGCGGCGTCATGAACAGCCCGGGCGCGATCGCCAGCACGCGGATGCCGAAGCGGGCAAGCTCGCGCGCCACCGGCAGCGTCAGGGCGGCGATGCCGCCCTTGGAGGCGGCGTAGGCCGCCTGCCCGACCTGCCCTTCGAAGGCGGCGACGGAGGCGGTGGAGATGATGACGCCGCGGCTGCCGCCGACCGGCTCGGCAGTGCTCATTTCGGCTGCGGCCAGGCGCAGCACGTTGAAGGTGCCCACAAGGTTCACGCGGATGACGCGCTCGAAGGCGGCGAGCGGCATCGGTCCCTCGCGCCCGACGACGCGAGCAGCGGTGCCGATCCCCGCGCAATTGACGAGGATCGAGGCGGCGCCATGCGCCGCACGGCTGTGCACCAGCGCCGCCTCCGCGCTCGCCGCGTCGGCGATGTCGCAGCGGACGAAAAGGCCGCCGATCTCCCGCGCCACCGCCGCGCCTGCCTCTTCGTTGAGATCGAGGATGGCGACACGCGCCCCCTTCGCCGCCAGCGCCCGGGCCGTGGCCGCACCGAGCCCCGAGGCGCCGCCGGTGACCAGTGCTGCCCTGTCCGCGATGCGCATGCTCAAGCCTCCGGGTTTTCGATCAGCAGCGCGATGCCCTGCCCGCCGCCGATGCAGGCCGAGGCGATGCCGTAGCGCTGCTGCGCGCGCCGCAGTTCGAACGCCAGCGTCAGCGCGAGGCGCACGCCGGTGGCGCCGAGCGGGTGACCGATGGCGATGGCGCCGCCATTGACGTTGAGCCTGTCCTCGTCGAGGTCGAGCTCGCGCACGCAGGCCAGCGTCTGGGCGCCGAAGGCCTCGTTGATCTCGATGCGGCCGATGTCGGCGAGCCTGAGCCCGCTCGCCGCGAGCACGGCGCGGATGGCCGGGGCCGGCCCGATGCCCATGATATGCGGCGGCACCCCGACGGAGGCGCCGGCGCGCAGGCGCGCGAGCGGCCTCAGCCCTTTCCCGGCCGCATAGGCGCCGGAGGCGACCAGCGCCGCCGCCGCGCCGTCGACGATGGCCGAGGAGTTGCCGCCCGTTTGCACGCCGCCGAAAGCGGGCCTGAGCTTGGCCAGGACCGCGTAGGGCGACGGCCGCACGTGGCTGTCGGCATCCACGGCCTCGACGCCCCTGGGCAATGCGATGCCGCGCGGCGCGAGCCCATCGACTTCGAAGCGCTCGCCGACCACCGCCACGATCTCCTCGGCAAGGTGCCCGGCCGCGCGCGCCGCGACGGCGCGCTCGAAGCTGCGGGCGGCGAAGCGGTCGACTGCTTCGCGGGTGATGCCGTACTGGTGGGCGAGGTTTTCCGCGGTGTCGCCCATGCTCACGCAGGCGGCCGGATCGTACAGCGCCTCCCACAGGAAATCCTTGAACTCCACCTGCCCCATGGCGAAGCCGTTGCGGTGGGTATAGGCGGCGATCGGGTTGCGGCTCATCGATTCCGTGCCGACGCCGAGCACCAGGTCGGCGCGCCCCAGCGCCACCGCGTCGGCCGCCTGCACCAGCACCTCAAGCCCGGTGCCGCAGATGCGCTGCACCAGGTGGGCCGGCCGCTCCACCGGCACGCCGGCATAGAGCCCGATATGGCGCGGGGTCACGTAGGCGTCGAACGAGGCCTGCGCCATCGAGCCGGCGATGGTGGTGCCGATATCGGCGGCCTCGACGCCGCTGCGGGCGATGGCGGCGCGGGCCGCCTTGATGCCGAGGTCGATCGGCGACACCGCCGCCAGCGGCCCGCGATAATCGACGAACGGCGTGCGCGCGCCGCCGAGGAGCCAGGCGTCCTCGAACATGGCGACGAGCCCCTGCCTGACCCCGCTCATGCCCCTGTCCCCCGGGTGAAGACCAGCACGTGCGCCGGCGCCGGCTCCGCATAGAGGCCGGCCACCAGCGCGGAGCGCCGCGACGTCACCGCGCGCTGGTTGATGGAACCCTTGTCGGTGACCTCGCCGGCGTCAATCGAGGGCGGTTCGGCCATGATGACGGCGCGGGCCACGTGGTTGGAGCTGCCGGTGGCGCGGCTGGCAAGCGCGTCGAGCCGCGCCTGGAAGGCGCCCCGCACCGCCGGGTGGGCGGCAATCTGTGCCGCATCCGTCCCCGCCGGCAGGCCCGCGAGGCGCCGGCACGCCTCCAGATCGGGAAAAAGCAGCGCGCCGATATGGTTGCGGTCGAGCCCGGTCAGCACCACGTCGCGGATGAGCGGCGCGCAGGCGGCCAGCACGCCGGCGCGGACCCCGCCCATGTCGACCCAGGTGCCCGTCGCGAGCTTGAAGTCCTCGCTGACGCGCCCGTCGAAGACGAAGCCGCGGGCGATGTTGCCCGGCTCGGCAAACTTCAGCGCATCCCCGATCCGGTAGTAGCCCTCCTCGTCGAAGCTCGCCGCCGTCTGCTCCGGCATCTTCCAGTAGCCCGGCGTGACGTTGGGGCCGCGCAGCCTCAACTCGAGCTTTTCGGCGTTGGGCACGAGCTTGACCTCGAGCCCCGCCGCCGGCAGCCCGACCAGCCCGGCCCGGTCGACCGGCCAGGTGGTGGTGAAGGCGAAGGGCGCCGTCTCGGTCGACCCGTAGCCGGTGATCATCATGATGCGCTCGCCGGTGGCCGCGCGGGCGGCGCGCTCGAGCCCGTCCCAGACGTGCTGCGACAGGCTGGCGCCGGCATATTGCAGCACCTTGAGCCGGGAAAAGAAGCTGTTGCGCAGCGTTGCGTCGCCGTTCAGTTGGTCGACCAGCAGCTCGAAGCCCTTGGGCACGTTGCAATAGAAGGTGGGGCCAATTTCGCTGAGGTTGCGCACCGTCCGGCCGATGCGCTCGGGCGTCGCCGCGCCGTCGTCGATATAGAAACTGCCGCCATTGTAGAGGGCGATGCCGAAATTGTGGCTGCCGCCGGCGACGTGGTTCCACGGCATCCAGTCGACCAGGACCGGCGGCTCCTCGCCGAGAAAGGCGAGGGCCGAGCGGATCATCTCCTGGTTGCAGGTCAGCATGCGCTGCGTGGTGATGACCGCCTTGGGCAGACCGGTCGAGCCCGACGTGAACAGGAACTTGGCGATGGTGTCGGGGCCGACCCTGGCATCGGCGGCATCGAGCGCTGGCCCCGGCCGGGTCCGCGCCATGGCAGCGAACAGGCTCGCAGGCCGGCCCGCCGGTGGATGGCTGCGGACGACGAGCGGCGTTGCCGGGTCGACGGCCGCCGCGATCGCCGCGGCGAAGCGCTCGCCGTCACTGGCGTAGACCATGCCCGGATCGAGCAGGGCGATGACGTGGCGCAGCTTGGCGAAATCCCGCGACAGCAGCGAATAGGCCGGCGACAGCGGCGCGTACGGCACCCCGGCCAGCATGCAGCCGAGGCCGAGCAACGCGTGTTCGATCTCGTTGCCGGAGAGGATGACCAGCGGGTGCTCGGCCGATAGCCCGGCGTCGATCACGGCCTGCGCCAGGTTGCGGACCATGTCCCACGCCTCGGCATAGCTGAGGCGGCGCCAGCTGCCGTCAGACCCCTTGCGATCGGCGAGGAAGAGCGCGTCCGGGGTGGCCTGCGCCCACTGCGCCAGCCGGTCGGTCAGGCTGCGCGGATAGTCGCCCAGCGTCTCGAGCGAACGCACATAGACCGTGCCGTCGTCGCGCTGCACGCATTCGGCGCGCATCTGCCCCATGCGGACGGGGCGCAGACCCGGTCGCGGCCCAGCGTTCATCCCTTCCTCCCATTGTTATGATTCATAACAATAGCGGAGTCCCCGCACAAGGGGCCCGCTGCCTCCGGCAGGCTCCTTGCACAGCCCGCCTGCCGGCGGCAGACCAGGGGGTGATCCGGCACGACCCCGGCGCAAGAAAAGAGCGCCGCAGGAGTCCTGCGACGCTCCCTTGCGATGACGCATCCGACCGGGTCCCGGCCGGCGGCCGCTACTTGTTCCGGCGATTGGTGATGAGCGCGTCAACCACCGTCGGATCAGCGAGGGTCGAGGTATCGCCGAGCGAGCCGTAGTCGTTCTCCGCCACCTTGCGCAGGATGCGGCGCATGATCTTGCCGGAGCGGGTCTTGGGCAGGCCGTCGGCAAACTGGATGAGGTCGGGTACGGCGATGGCGCCGATCTCCTTGCGCACCCAGGACTTGAGCTCGGCCTCGAGTTCGGGCGAGGGCTTCTCGCCGGCCATCAGGGTGACATAGCAGTAGATGCCCTGCCCCTTGATGGCATGCGGGTAGCCCACGACCGCCGCCTCCGAGACCTTGGGATGGGCGACCAGCGCGCTCTCCACCTCGGCGGTGCCCAGCCGGTGCCCGGAGACGTTGAGCACGTCGTCGACGCGGCCGGTGATCCAGTAGTAGCCGTCCTCGTCGCGGCGCACGCCGTCGCCCGAGAAATAGTAGCCACGGTAGGTCTGGAAATAGGTGTCGATGAAGCGCTGGTGGTCGCCCCACAGGGTGCGCGCCTGCCCCGGCCAGCTGTCCTTGATGCACAGCACGCCCTCCGCCTTGGTCTGCTCCTGCAGCACCCCTTCGGGCGACAGCACGGCGGGCTGCACGCCGAAGAAGGGCTTGGTCGCCGAACCGGGTTTGGTGGCGATCACGCCGGGGAGCGGCGTGATCATGGTCGCGCCGGTCTCGGTCTGCCACCAGGTGTCGACGATCTCGCAGCGCCCCTTGCCGATCTGCTGGTCGTACCAGTGCCAAGCCTCGGGGTTGATGGGCTCGCCCACCGAGCCGATCAGGCGCAGCGAGGAGAGATCGGCCGCGTCCACATATTGCTGGCCGGCGCCCATCAGCGCGCGGATGGCGGTGGGGGCAGTATAGAAGATGTTGACCTTGTGCTTGTCGACGATGTTCCAGAAGCGCGAGGCGTCCGGATAGGTCGGGATGCCCTCGAACATCACCGTGGTCACGCGGTTGGCCAGCGGCCCGTAGACGATGTAGCTGTGGCCGGTGACCCAGCCGACGTCGGCGGTGCACCAGTAGACCTCGCCCTCGCGCGGATCGAAGATCATCTCGTGCGTCAGCGCCGACCACAGCAGGTACCCGCCGGTGGTGTGCAGCACGCCCTTGGGCTTGCCGGTCGAGCCCGAGGTATAGAGGATGAAGAGCGGGTCCTCGGCATTCATCGGCTCGGGCTCGCAGAACGGCTCGACCCCGGCGGCGGCCTCGTGCCACCACAGGTCGCGGCTGCCCTTCATGGCGATAGTGCCGCCGGTGTTCTTGACCACCAGCACCTTCTCGACGCCGGGGCAGTCCTCCAGGGCGATGTCGACATTCGCCTTGAGCGGCACGCTCTTGCCGCCGCGGCGGCCTTCGTCGGCCGTGATGACCACGCGGCTGTCGCAGTCATTGATGCGGCCGGCCAGGGCATCGGGCGAGAACCCGCCGAACACCACCGAGTGCACCGCGCCGATACGGGCGCAGGCGAGCATGGCGAAGGCCGAGGCCGGGATCATGGGCAGGTAGATGGTGACGCGGTCGCCCTTCTTGACGCCCAGCCCCTTGAGCACGTTGGCGAAGCGGCCGACCTCGTCGTGCAACTGCCGGAACGTGATGTGCTGCGCCTGCGCCTTGGGATCGTCGGGCTCCCAGATCAGCGCGACCTGGTCGCCGTGCTTCTCGAGGTGGCGGTCGATGCAGTTCGCGGCGACGTTGAGCACCCCGTCCTCGAACCACTTGATCGAGACGTTGGGGTACTCGAAGGTGGTGTTCTTCACCTTGGTGAACGGCTTGATCCAGTCGAGGCGCTTGGCCTGCTCGCGCCAGAACGCGTCCGGCTCGGCAAGCGAGCGCGCATACTGGGCCTCGAACTGCGCTGGGGTCAGGCGGCTGTGCGGTTGCATGGTTGAAACGTGACGGTTCATGGCAGGCCCTTCAAGTTAGCGATCTTCGGATCGCAGGGTAATCCCGGCTAGATAGCGAGATATTCGTGGCGCAGATCGGCGTTGTCGAGTACCTCTTTGGCGGTGCCCGTGAACGCGACCTCGCCGGTGTCGAGGATGACGGCGCGATCGGCAAGCTGCAACGCCGCGATGGCGTTCTGCTCGACGATCACGCTGGTGATGCCGATGGCCTTGATTTCGTTGAGAATGCGCTCGATTTCCTGGACGATGACCGGGGCCAGACCCTCGTAGGGCTCATCCAGCAGCAGCAGCTTGATGTCTCGTGCCAGCGCCCGGGCGATGGCAAGCATCTGCTGCTCACCTCCCGACAGCGTCACGCCCTCCTGCCGGCGCCGCTCGGCGAGCCTGGGGAAATGCTGGTAGATGCGCTCCAGCTCCCAGCCGCGGCCGGGCGCCACCTTGGCCAGCGTCAGGTTCTCCTCGACCGTGAGTCCGGGGATGATGCGACGGTCTTCCGGCACCAGCTGGATGCCGGCGCGCGCCGCCTCGAAGGACTTCATGCGATGGATGGCGCGCCCCTCGAGCCAGATTTCGCCCTGCGTCAGGCTGGGCTTGTCGACACGGGCGATGGTGCGCAGCGTCGAGGTCTTGCCGGCGCCGTTGCGGCCGAGCAGCGCCAGGATTTCGCCGTGCCGGATGTCGAAGCTGACGCCCTGCACGATATAGCTCTCGCCGTAATAGGCGTGAATGTCCCTGGCGGCGAAGAACGGGGCGTCCTGCGGCGCCGTCCGGTCGGCAGCCTTCGTCTCGGCGACAAAATCGGTATCCATCGTGATCGCGCTCATCAGTGGGCAACCTCCAGAGTGTGTGAACCACCGAGATAGGCTTCCTGCACCTTGGGGTTCCCGCGCACCTCGTCGGGGTGGCCTTCGGCGATGATGCGGCCGCCGGCGAGCACGGAGATCTTGTCGGCGAGCGAGAACACCACGTGCATGTCGTGCTCGATGATGATCTTGGTCATGCCGCGCGCCTTGATCTTCTTGAGCAGGTCGATGGTGGTATTGGTGTCGTGCCGCGACATGCCGGCGGTCGGCTCGTCGAGCAGCAGCAGCCGCGGATGCTGGATCAGGCACATGGCCAGCTCCATCCGCCGCTTGTCGCCGCGGCTCAGGGCGCCGGCATGGACGAGCCGGCGCTCATACAGCCCGACATCCTGGAGGATGGCTTCGGCTTCCTCGCGCACCTCGGTTTCGGCCTCGAGCGGCGTCATGATGTTGATGCGGAAGGCGCCGTCGCGCTTGGCGAAGGCCGGCGCCATCACGTTCTGCAGCACCGACAGATCCGGGAAAATCTCCGGCGTCTGAAACACCCGCACCACCCCCATCTGGTTGATTTCATGCGGTTTCTTGCCGGTGAGCACCTTGCCGTCGAAGACCACCGCGCCCCGCGTCGGGGGGATGCGGCCGATGATGACGTTGAGCAGGGTCGACTTGCCCGCCCCGTTCGGCCCGATGATGGCGTGGGTCTTGCCCTCCTCGACCTGCAGGTCGATGTCGGCGAGGGCATGCAGCCCGCCGAAATTCTTGTGCACGTCGGCAACGTGGAGAACGACGTTCTTTTCAGCTTGGGTCATCGCCTCACTCCGCTGGCTGGACGCGCACGGCCGCCCCCGCGCCGGGCTTGCCCTGGCGCTGGAACAACTTTCCGAGGCGGCGGACGCCTTCCATGATGCCGCCGGGCAGGAACACGACCACGAGGACGAACAGCAGTCCCAGGGTCAGGTGCCAGCCTTCGCCCACGAACTTGCTGGTCACCGTCACCACCAGGTCCTGGACGCCGTCGGGCAGGAAGTCGAAGAACCGGCTCAGCATGCCCTCGTTGAAGGCCGAGAAGATATTCTCGAAATACTTGATGAGCCAGGCACCGATCACCGGTCCGACCAGCGTGCCGACGCCCCCCAGTATGGTCATCAGCACGACTTCGCCCGAGGCCTGCCACTGCATGCGCTCGGCGCCGGCCAGCGGATCGGTGACGGCCAGCAGGGCGCCGGCGAGCCCGGCATACATGCCGGAGATGACGAAGGCGGTGAGCGTGTACGGCTTGGTGTTGAAGCCGGTATAGTTCATCCGCGTCTGGTTCGACTTGATGGCCCTGAGCATCATGCCGAAGGGCGACGAAAAGATCTTCTGGGCGACGAAGAAGGCCAGGATGAGCATCACGGCCGTGAAATAGAACGCCTCGAAGCCGGTGAAGTTGTGCCCCAGCAGGGTTGCCGACGGCAGCCCCGCCCCGCGCTCCATAAACATCATGTCGATGAGGCGGGGGTCCTTCAGCGTCAGTTGCAGCGAGGTCTCGCCGTTGGTGATCGGGGTGAGCACCGAATAGGCGAGGTTGTACATCATCTGCGCGAAGGCGAGCGTCAGGATGGCGAAGTAGATGCCCGAGCGCTTGAGGCTGAGCCAGCCGATCAGCAGCGCGAACAATCCGGCCAGGAGGACGGCGAAGATGATGGCCGGGAACACGTCCATGGTGAGCAGCTTGAACGACCACACGGCCGTGTAGGACCCCACCCCCAGGAAGGCCGCATGTCCGAAGCTCAGGTAGCCGGTGAGCCCGAACAGGATGTTGTAGCCGATGGCGAAGATGCCGAAGATGGCGAATTTCTGCAGCAGGCCCGGATAGGCGGCGCCGAACGGGGCCAGCCAGAAGGGCATGGCGAGGACGACCACGGCGAAGATGGCCAGCGTGATCGCGTCCCGGCGGGGCATGGCGAACGGGTTCATTGGCTCAGGCCTCCATGACGCCGCGCCGGCCGAGCAGGCCACGGGGCCGCACCAGCAGGATGACGACGGCGACGAGATAGATGATGATCTGGTCGATGCCCGGGATGACCTGCTTGACTTCGTTCATCGAGGCGAAGGACTGCAGGATGCCGAGCAGGAAGCCGGCGGCGACGGCGCCGGGCAGCGAGCCCATGCCGCCCACCACGACGACGACGAAGCTCAGCACCAGGAAGTCCATGCCGATGCTGTAGGTCGGCGGCACCAGCGGCGTGTACATGACGCCGGCCAGCCCGGCGACCACGGCCGCGAGGCCGAACATGATGGTGAAGCGACGGTCGATGTTGATGCCAAGCAGGCCGACGGTCTCGCGGTCGGCCATGCCGGAGCGCACCACCATGCCGAAGGTGGTGAAGCGCAGGAAGGCGAACACGGCACCCAGTACCACGACGGCGAAGAGGAAATAGGTCAGGCGCCAGAGGGGGTAGGTCACGGCGCCCGGCGCCAGCCCGAGCCACACACCGACATCGGCGGCGCCGGCCAGCGAGGGCGGCATCGGCTGCGAGATCGGGTTGGCGCCGAAGATGGCCTTGATGATCTCCTGCAGCACGATGGCGAGGCCGAAGGTGACGAGGATCTGCTCGGCATGCGGGCGCTTGTAGAAGTGCTTGATGAGACCGCGTTCCATGACGATGCCGACGATCAGCATGACCGGGATGGCGAGCAGGATGGCGAGCGGGACCGAGTACTCGATCATGAATCCGCCCCAGTCGCCGAACCAGGTCTGGGCCAGCGGCGTCCTGATTTCGAGGGGCGTGCCCCAGGGAGAAAGCTGGGTCGGATCGACGGTCACGGTTTCGAGCGTGATCAGCTGGCGAAACGCCACTGCACAGAAGGCGCCGAGCA
>NZ_DASWVV010000094.1:0-5351 GCF_036406155.1 Devosia sp.
GCGGCGTTGTTGACGAGGATGTCGAGCCGACCCTTCTTCTCGATGGCGCCGTTGATGAGGCTGGCGATGTCGGCGTCGATGGAGACATCGCAGTGGACGTAGTCCGCCGATGCGCCGCCCTGCCGGAGCGTGTCAACGACGGCCCTGCCTTTTTCGTCGTTGATGTCCGACGCGAACACATGGGCGCCCTCCCGCGCCATCGCCTCGCTGATGGCGTGGCCAATGCCATCCGCGGCACCGGTCACAACGGCGATCTTTCCCTGCAAGCGTCCCATGCTGATGTCTCCTATTTGGCTCGGCGTTTGAGTTCGTCGAAGGCGACCGCCGCAATGATGATGAGACCGGTTGTGACCAGTTGCCACTCGGTGGCAAGGTTCAGCATCCCGAGACCATTGGCGAGAAACGACAGGATCAGCACACCCAGAGCCACGCCGAACAGGCTCCCGATCCCCCCCGCGAGGCTGACCCCGCCAAGCACTACGGCAGCTACAACCTGAAACTCGAAGCCAAGCCCCGCGACGTGAACAGCCGACCCGAGCCGCGACGACAGCAGGATCCCTGAAATGCCGGCGAGCAGCGAACAGATCACGAAAGCAAAGAACTTGACGCGCTTGACGTCGTACCCGGCAAGCCGCGCCACCTCGGGATTGCCCCCCACCGCGTACAGCTTGCGGCCAAAGGGGCGATGGCGCATCAGGTAGATGAAGCAGACGAGGAGCACGAGGGCGACCAGTGCCGGGTACGGAACGGCTCCGAGAAGACGGCCGTTGCCCAGCTGGTAGAAGCTTTCGAGCATGACGTCGTCGGGGATCGCCTTCTGGCCCGTGTAGAGGTAGATGCCCCCACGGATCACGAACAGGGATCCGAGCGTGACAATAAGCGAATTGATGCCCAGATATGCGGCGAGGAAGCCATTTATCGCGCCGACGCAAAGCGCCAGGAGCAACGCCCCCGCGATGCCTAGCTCCAGGGAACCCGTGGCGTTCATGATTACCACAAGGGGAATGCCAACAGCGCCAGCAAGCGAGCCAATGGAGACGTCGATTTCACCTGCAATGACCAGCAGGCCGAGCCCGAGGCCCGCCACCATGGCCAGCGAAGCCTGACCAAGCACGTTGGTAATGTTGCGGGGGGTAAGGAAGCTCCCGGACGTCAGGGAAAAGAAGACAATCAGCACCGCGAGCGACAGCAACAAAGCGAACTCGTTGCGTCGGACCAGGGCCCGCAGCAATTCGACGAGGCTCTTGGGACCGGCCGCAGCGGACAGGCTAGGCGATTGCGGCATTGAGTATCTTCTCCTGGGTGGCCTCGTCGCGTGACATGGTGGTTGTGATCCTCCCCTCCGCCATCACCGCGATGCGATCGCTGAGGCCGAGCAACTCGGGCATTTCCGACGTCATCATGATGACGGCCAGCCCCTGGGCGGCGAGTTCGTCGATGAGCGCGAAGATCTCTGATTTCGCCCCGACGTCGATCCCCCTTGTCGGTTCGTCGACAACGATGACCTTGAGGCCGCGCATCAGCCAACGGGCGAGCAGCACCTTCTGCTGGTTGCCGCCCGAGAGGTTCTTGATCTGCTGACCGAGGCCGGGCGTCTTGATGCGGAATCGATCGACGAAGGCCTGCACGGCGCTCCTCTCGCGCGGCTCGTCGACGAAGCCGGCGCGGGCGAACTGATCGAGCGATGCCAGGCTGGTGTTTTGCAGCACGGGGAGTTCGAGCATCAAGCCTTCAGTCTTGCGATCTTCGCTGAGCAGCCCGATGCCGAGGGCGACGCCGGTCTGTGTGGTATGTGGGCTCAATGGACTGCCGGCGATGGTAATGCGACCGGTGCGGATCGGATCGTAGCCGACAATCGCCTTGGCGAGCTCAGTCCGCCCCGCTCCCATCAAGCCAAAGAAGCCGAGCACCTCTCCGGCACGCGCCTCGAAGGAGACGTCTTTGAGCTTGTCTGTCGACAGCCCCTCCACCTTGACCACCACTTCGTCGCGCGCCACTCCGCGGGAGCGTGGGAAGAGGTTATCGATGCGGCGGCCGATCATGTCCTGGATGAGGCTATCGTGCGTGTGCTCGCGAACCGGCGTCGTCGAAATGTGATGGCCGTCGCGCAGCACGGTGACCGTGTCGGCAATTTCGAAGATCTCATCGAGCTTGTGGCTGACATAGACCACGGCGATGCCGAGAGCGGCGAGGCGCCGGATCACCCCGAACAGCAGGGCGACCTCATGGGGGGTGAGCGAGGATGTCGGCTCGTCCATAACGACAATCCGCGCTTCGTGGGCGAGGGCACGGGCGATCTCGACCATCTGCTGCTGACTGACGGGCAGGTCGCCGACCTTCGCCGCCGGGTGGATGTTGAAGCCGATGCGTTCGAAAAGCGCGGCAGCCTCGCGGCGGATCTTTTTCCAGTCGATCGAGCCCGCGCCGTTGACGGGGTACTGCTCAAGGAAGATGTTCTCGGCGACGGTGAACTCCGAGATGAGTGCGATCTCCTGGAACACCACCTTGATCCCCTGCCGCAGCGCGTCGCGGGGCGATCGCAGGTCGGCCTCCACTCCGCCGATGCGGATGGTGCCTGCGTCCTTCTGGTAGACCCCGGCGAGGATCTTGATGAGCGTCGACTTGCCGGCGCCGTTTTCGCCCATCAGGGCATGTACCTTGCCCGGCTCGAGCGTCAGGCTGACATTCTCGAGGGCCAGCACCCCGGGAAAACGCTTGCCGATGCCAACCATCTCCATTGCTGGCACCCCTTGCTCGGGGGTGGCCTTCTCCAGTGCGGCGCTAGCGGGCATCGGCGCGCCTCCGCAGCAGGTCGAGATAGGTGGCGAGCACGATGACGACCCCCGGCACGACCATCTGCAGGTTCTGGTCCCAGCGCAGGATGATGATGCCGTTGTCGATAACCTTGAGAATGAGCACACCGAGCAACGTGCCGAGCAGGGTGCCGCGCCCCCCAAGCAGGCTGGTGCCCCCAAGAATAACCGCCGCAATGACGGTGAGTTCGAAGCCGCGGCCCGCCGTCGGCTGACCCGTGTTCATGAGCGATGCGAGGATGAGGCCGGCCAGGCCGGTGAGCAGGCCGGTAACAACGAAGACGATTAGCTTGAGGGACTCGGGCTGCTTGCCGGAAAGACGGGCCGCGCGTGCATTGGCACCCACGGCGTAGATATAGCGCCCGATCGTCGTGAAGCGCAGCACGATGTAGGCAACCACGAACACGCCGGCGGCGATGATCACGGGCAACGGGATCGGCCCGAGATAGCCCGTGGAAATCTCGGTGAAGGCGGGCTGCTGGTGTTTGTTCTGGACCGCCTCGCGCGTGTAGAGGAATACGCCACCTTGCAGGATCATCATGGTGGCGATGGTCGCAATCAAGGAGTTCACCTTGAGGCGCGTCACGACGAGCCCGTTGAAGAGCCCGACAACCCCCCCGAACAGGATGCCTGCCAACGCCCCGAGGAACACGCTGCCCGTCTTGTTGGTCACATCCATGGCGACGCAGCCGGAAAAGGCGAGTGACGCGCCCACCGACAGGTCGACCTCTCCGGCGATCAACAGCATGGTCATGCCGGCGCCGACGATCAGCACCAGTGAGCATTGCCGGAGGATGGCGATTACGTTTTCGACGGAATAGAACTGCGACGCGGCGAGCGAGATGCCGATGCACAACGCGAGGAGCAGGAGAACCAGAACGATTTGGCTGTTGTCGGTGAGCCTGCTGGGCATGGCCCCCGCACCCGCCGGCTGGGTGACGTCACTCATCTCAACCCCGTGGTGACATGGAAACGGCCGGGGCGCCGCAGCGTCCCGGCCCGGAAAGTTCGCAGCCTAGAGATCGGCGGCCGTCTTCATGCACTTGTCGGGCGGCTGCAGGGCGTTGACGCTATCCCAATTGATCGTGCGTGTCGTACCCTCGACCGAATAGAACTGCTTCCAGGCGTCCTTGCCCACCATCGGCGCCGTCGGCGAGACGATGTGCTCGGGCACGGTCTCGTTGTTGAACAGCTTGACGGCGGCGTCGATCGAGGTGAAGCCGACCTTCTCCGGGAACATCGCGGCCTCGATCCGGTAGGAGGGCTCGGTGTCCATCATGTTGATGAAGCCCAGCCCCTCACCTCCGGTGCCGACCACGAGCAGACCATCCTGCGAGCGGCCGCTCGCCTTCCAGGCCTGCAGGCCACCCTGCGAGGAGGAGTCGTTGATGCCATAGATGATGTTGATGTCACTGTTCTGAGCGAGCGCCGCGGCGGAGACTTCCAGCGCGCGGTCGGGGTTACCACCGCCGTCGAGGTCGTGCACCATCGTGGCCTCGGGGATGATGGTCTTGAGCCCGTCCATGAAGCCGTTTGAGCGCAATACGGTTGCCGACAGCAGTGGCAGGCCGACATTCATTACCTTGGCGACGCCGCCCAGGTTCTCCTGCGCGTATTTGCCCGCTTCGACGCCCGCATGGTAGCCGGTGTCATAGTCGCAGATCGCGACCATGGTGGTCATGCCCTTTACGGGATTGCCCTCCAGGACGAGCGGCAGCCCCTCTTCCTTGGCCCGACGGACCAGGGGAACGACGCCTTCCTCATTCACCGGCGTGATGATGAGAACGTCGACGCCCTGGGACATGAAGTCCTCGGCCATGGCAACCTCGCGGGCAACGTCAAGGTTGGCGTCACGCACCTCGAATTCGATGCCGAGCTGCTGGGCACGGTCCTGCATGCCCTTGATGACGTTCTGATACCACTCGTGCGTGGCGTAGTTGGTGACGTAGCCGATTTTCTTCGGCAACTCAGCAGACATCGCAGACGCCGACATCACCGCGACCGCGGCCGACGCTGCGAGCAAGGTAGCCATAAATCTGTTCATTGTGTTCCTCCCCATCTCGGGCTGTTGACGACCCCCGGCCTATTGTGAGGGCGCGGGTAGCGCCTGGTCTCTGGCGGCCTTCGCCGTACTCCGGCCGTTGACCGGATATGGGTACTAATATATTAGTGTGCACACCTTGTCCAGCGCTCGAGGCGCACCTGCAACAGATGTCCAACACCTCGCCAACGCCCCGCCTGCGGCCCCGGTCCACAGCGCAAAACGTGTACGAGTTGCTGCGCAACGACATCGTGCTGGGCGTGCTTCGGCCACTGGAACCCATCCGCGAGGCGGAGCTTTCAGAACGCCTGGGGGTGTCGAGAACGCCCGTGCGCGAGGCCTTGCTGAGGCTTGCCAGCCTGGGGCTCGTCGACATTTACCCGCAGAGTGGAACACGGGTGGCACCAATCCGGCTGGAAAAGGTTCGGGCAGCCCAACTGATTCGCGAGGCAGTTGAAGTGGAAGTCATCAGGCGTGCCTGCGAAACCATCACCGAC
>NZ_DASWVV010000095.1:0-2144 GCF_036406155.1 Devosia sp.
CGGCGCGGCTGCAGCAGCTGCTGCACCCGCGCCTCAAGTCGCCGGACGATGCCGAAATCGTCGCCTCGGGGCTGGGCGTGTCGCCCGGCGCCGCCAGCGGCGCCATCGTCTTCACCACCGAGGACGCGGCGCGCATGCGGGCGCGCGGCCGCCACTGCATCCTCGTCGTCACCGAGACCGGGCCCGCCGACATCCAGGGGATGAAGGCGGCCACGGGCATCCTGACGGCCCGCGGCGGCATGACCAGCCACGCTGCGGTGGTCGCCCGCATCACCGGCACGCCCTGCGTCGCCGGCGTCCGCACGCTGAGCGTCGATCTGGCGGAAATGACCTGCCGCATCGGCGAGCGCAGCTTCCGTGCCGGCGACCGCATCACCATCGACGGCACCGACGGCAACGTCTATCTGGGCGCGCTGCCCCTCAGCCAGCCGCATATCGGGGGCGCCATTTCGCGCCTGCTCGGCTGGTCCGACGCCAGCCGCGATATCGAGGTGCGCGCCAACGCCGAGACCGTCGAGGCGGTGCGCACCGCCCTCAGCTTCGGCGCCGAGGGCATCGGCCTGGCGCGCTCCGAGCACATGTTCTTCTCGCGCGAGCGCATGGTGGCGCTGCGCCGCATGATCCTGTCCGAGGACGAGCACGACCGCGCCGAAGCCCTGAGCGCGCTCGTCGATATCCAGATCGGGGGCTTTTCCAGCCTGTTCTCGGCGATGCAGGGGCGGCCGGTCTGCGTGCGCCTGTTCGACCCGCCGCTGCACGAATTCCTGCCGCGGGGCGAGGAGGACATCGACGAGACCGCCCGCTCGCTGGGGCTTGCCGTGCGCACCTTGCGGCTCCGCCTCGACCGGCTCGAGGAGGTCAACCCGATGCTGGGCCATCGCGGCGTGCGCCTCGCCATCACCTATCCGGAAATCCTCGAGATGCAGATGCAGGCGCTGCTCGCCGGCGTGCGCGAGACCTCGCGCCGGCAGGCCGAGCCGGTGGCGCTCGAGGTCATGGTGCCGTTCGTGTCCACCGTGCGCGAGGTCACCTGGGTGCGCGAGCGCGTCATGGCCGCGGTCGACGCCGCCGATTTGCCTCCCGAGGCGCGCGCACGCTTCGCCTTCGGCACCATGATCGAGCTGCCGCGCGCCGCGCTCAGGGCCGGCGACATTGCCCAGGCCGTCGACTTCTTCTCCTTCGGCACCAACGACCTGACGCAGACGACCTACGGCATTTCGCGCGACGACGCCCCGGCCTTCCTTGCCGCCTACCAGCGCAAGGGCCTGTACGACCTCGATCCGTTCGTCACCCTCGACGAACGGGGCGTCGGCGAACTCATTTCCATCGCCATCGAGCGCGGCAAGGCGGCGAACCCCAACCTCAAGATCGGCATTTGCGGCGAGCACGCCGGCGACCCGGCGTCGCTGCGCTTCTTTTCCGGCCTCGACGTCGATTATGTCAGCTGTTCGCCCTATCGCGTGCCGGTGGCCCGGCTGACGCTGGCGCAGCAACCCGCCTCCGCCTGAACCCGCGCAGCGGTCCGGTCCCGTGGGAGGTGCCGCAAAGGCCTGGCCCGAGCGTCGCAGCTTTGCGCGTTTACCGGAAGCTAACCCTAACCCCGCATTATCCCGAACGTCGGCATTTTGGACACGCGCCAGTGTAGGCGGGGCGTGTCTGGAGCGGCAGGGGTGCGCGCTGTTGGCGCGCCGTTGCCGGGGCCGTCGGTAGTTGCGTTGCGTCGATAGTAAAGCGTTTTGATGGCCCCAGCAGTCAGGTCCGCACGAGCCGCGAGGGCTCATGCCGAGCATGCGCTCCTCCGAGCCACGGTGGGTGCTTGCTTCGCCGTCCTTTCCTACGCTGGGCTGACCACGGGGGCCGCCGGTCCGGCCTACGGCTCGCTCGGCGGCACGGGCGAGGGGCCGGGCGCCGTACTGGCCATGTCGGGCGCCGTCGTCGCCCCCGGCACCATCCACGACATCTTCAGCAGCGGTGCCTTCTCCGGGCCGAACCGCGCGGAAAAACAGGACCGGCAGCGCCCCCTGCCCGACGTCATGGCGGTGGCGAGCAGTTTCGATGCCATCCGCGCCCGGCTCGCCGCGCTGCGCCAGCCCGCAGCCGCGGTCGCGGCGGCGCCCGCCGCAGTTGCCCCGGTGGCCGCTGCG
>NZ_DASWVV010000096.1:0-9526 GCF_036406155.1 Devosia sp.
GAACAGCACCTCGCCGAGGGTGTCGACCTGCTCGCCGGAGCCGGCGATCAGCAGGTTGTCGAGCAGGGTGAAGCTGTAGGCGCCGGTGCTGTCGACCACGAGGCTCGCCGCCGCCCCGGTGGCATCGGTGCCCAGATAGGCCCCGGCCTGGTCGAAATACACCGTGACCGAGCCGCCCGCGGGCACCGCCACCGCCGCATTGGCGCCGACCGCGAACTGGGTGATGCGGCCGAACCCGTCCGCCCCCCAGTCCCCGTTGTCGCTGACGTTGCCGCTCACCACATCGGTCAGGTCGGGCACGGCATCGTCGGGCTCGTCTATCCCGTTCGCAAGTTCTTCATCCTCGACGACGGCCGCCAGCTCGGCCGCCATCGGCCCGGGCAGGCCGTTTTCCGGCGTCTCGCTGTCGTCCAGCAGGCCCTCGTAGCGCGGCAGTTCATCGAGCGGGCCGAAACCGAGCTCGGTGGGCGGCAGTAGCGGCCCATAGGGCAGGGCCGGGCCGATTCCGCCCGGCGGAATGGCGAAGTTGCCGCCCGAACTGGCAGGCCCTTCTGCCGCCGGGCCGGCTGCCGTTTCGATGCCGCTGGCTTCGAACAGCGCCGCTACGGTCTGCGGCGGGATCTCGACATCGCCGATGAAAATAGTGAGGCCGGTGACGGCGCCGCCGGGCACGACGATCACCGAGCCGTCCGGCTGCACGAATTCGAGATCGGCGCCGTTCACGCGCGGGCTGTCGATGCTCGCCCCCTCCGGCAGGCGAAGGATGGCGCCCTCCTCGATCGCGACGACGTCGCGCGCGCCGGCCGCCGGCATTTCGGCATCGGCGGGGGGCTCGGTGGGCGCGGCTGCCGCATCGCCACCGCGGGAGACGGAGCCGGCGCTGCCGGCAGCCAGCAGACCGTGCTCCGGCTCACTGGTCATGGAAGGATCGAAGTCGATGCGTGCGGCCATGGCGTGCCCCCGGAATGGTTAACTGTCGCTTACCGGCCAACTTCGAGTGCGTGGGGCGGTTTGGCAACGGAGGACGCGCCGGAAGGCATATGCGGCTATGCAATAGGCGGAAATATTTGCGTAACCTTAACCGACACGCATATCGGGTTATGCGTATCGATCACCTGACCTCGACGATCTCGTAGCGCCGTGCGGCCAGCATGCCGTTGGGGCCGAAACGGAACGGCCCGGTGAAGCCCTTGAACCCCTGGGGGTTGGTCAGAATCTCGGGATGATAGGGCTCCTCCTTGATCGCCTGGGGCAGGGCCGCCGCCAGGACGATCAGGTCGTAGGTCATGGCGGCGTTGAGCGTCGCCGCGGTGCCGTTGGCCGCCTTGAACCGCTCGGCGAAGTCGCCGAGGCTGGCGCCGGCAAGGGCGGTGTGCCAGGCGCCCTTGAGCGCGGCGGGCAGCTGGGAGGTCAGCGACCAGCCGGCATTGCCCACCAGCGCCACCGAGGCGTACCGCGGATCGGCACGCAGCGTCGCCTGCATGGCGGCGGCCCGTTGCGGGCCAGTGGCAAACACGACGGCCGCCGGGGCGACGCCGGCGTCGGCGAGGGCGCTCATGCCGGCGAGGAACTGGCTGTCGGTCGAGCCATCGACCGGCCTCGCCGCGATGCCGGCGGTGGCCGCCAGGCCGAGCACGGCCTTGGTGAGTGCCTGGCTGGCGCGGCCTTGCGTGCTCACCACCGCGATCGAGGCGTGGCCCCGCCTAGCGAGTTCGTTGACCAGCGCGACGGCCTCCTCGTTGACCACGAAGCCCGCTCCGTAGAGCTGGTAGGCCAGGTCGGAGAAGCTGGTGAGGGAGATGCTCGGCGTCCGCCCGGGCGGGAGCGACTTCGCCACCTGCAGGGCCGTGGCGGCGTCATCGAGGCCGATGATGATGCCGGCCTCCGCCGCGGCGAATTCGCCTGCCGCGGTGCTGGCGTCCGCGGCCGTGGCGACGGTACGCACCAGCACCGTCACCGGATTGCCGGTGAGCGCCCCGGCGGCCAGCCGGGCGGCACGGACGATGCTGTCGTCAGCCCCGTCCGAGAGGTTGCCCGGTTCCGTGAAGGCGAGGACCCCGACGATCCGCGGGCCGGTGCCGAACTGGCCCGGGGCAGCGGCCTCGCCGGCCGGGGCGCCGGCGGGTGCGCCCGCCAGCATGCCGGCGCTGCTGCACGCCGCCAAGGTTGCCGCGAACAGCGCCGCCGCAGCCACCCGGCCCAGGGCTCCCAGGCTTTCCTGCCAGTGCCGGGGAACGTGGCTCACTTCGGCAGCTCGCTCAGGACGAAGCCGACCAGGGCCTGCGCGGGGAAGGGCGGCGCCGCCACGATCCGGCACGTTGCCCGCCGCAGCTGGTCGCCGACGCGGATGGTCACCAGGCAACGCGTCGCCGTGCCGTCGTCCGCCAGTTCATCGAACAGCTGCCCGAGCGGCCGCTCGAGCGACAGCTGCGCCACCTCGGGCGAAACGCTCACCGTGGGTTGGGCGAAGAGCCGGCGCAGATAGTGCACGAACTCCGGGTTGGCGCGCAGCAGGCGCTTGTGGCGGT
This sequence comes from Devosia sp., assembly GCF_036406155.1. Lineage (GTDB taxonomy): Bacteria > Pseudomonadota > Alphaproteobacteria > Rhizobiales > Devosiaceae > Devosia_A. The sequence goes on from NZ_DASWVV010000096.1 coordinate 2,529, forward strand.
TGAGCGCAAACGATGGCACCGGGCCCGCCTGCAGCAGGCGGACCGCCTGCACGGTGCCGGCAAGCTGCTGCAGCCGGTCGAGCTCGGACCGCTGGGCGGCGGCCACGTAGCAGCGCAGCGCGCTGGCCACCGGCATGTCGGCGGCCCGCGCCAGCGCGATGATCTCGCCCACGAGCTCGCGGCGCTTGCGCCCCTGCCCGCGGCTCAACCGGTCGAGGCCGTCCCAGAATACCCGCTCGATACGGATGCCGGTGCGCCCGTGCTGCGTGCTGACGGTGCGGAACTGCGGCGCCGCGGCCTCGATCAGGCCGTCATGCGGGCGTGGCGCGTGCACGGGGATGAGGTCGGCCGAAGACGCGCTATCGTTCACGGAACGCCTCGTCGCGGGCCTTGTTGATCGGCTTGAGCAGATATTGCAGGACGGTCTTCTTGCCGGTGAGGATCTCGACGTCGGTCACCATGCCCGGCAGCACCGGCAGTTGCCTGTCGCGATAGGAGAGCGTTGCCGAGTCCGCCTGCACCAGCACCAGATAATAGGTCTCCTGGGTCTGCGGATCGACGATGCTGTCGGCGGAGACGTTCCGGACGATGCCGGTCAGCCCGCCGAAGACGGAGAAATCATAGGCGGTCAGCTTGATGATCGCCTTCTGGCCGGGCAGCACGAAGGCGACGTCCGACGGCTTGAGCCGTGCCTCGACCAGCAGGGTGTCGGAAACCGGCACGATGTCGAGCAGGCGCGCCCCGGCGGCAACCACGCCGCCGATGGTGTTGACGTCGAGATTGTTGACGACCCCGTCGACGGGGGAGCGGATATCGGTGCGCGACACCCTGTCGGCGGCGCCGCGCAGCTGCTCCTCGGCCGAGGCCAGTTCGGCGAGCCGCAGGGTGAGATCGTTGAGGGCATCCTGGCGGAACTGCAGCTCGGCCTGCTGCACCTGCAGTTCGGCCTCGGCGAGGGCGGCCTCGAGCCGGCCCGTCGCCTCGTCGGCCGCGGCGACCTGCCCGCCGAGGTCGTTCACGTCACGCTGGGCGGCGATGAATTCGGTCTGCGCCACCAGGCCCTTCTGGGCGAGCGGCGTCAGCAGGTCGAGCTGCTCCTGGGCGAGCGCCAGGGATTGCTCGAGGCGCTGGCGGTTGGACTGTACCTCGCCGAGTTCACGCCGGCGCTGTTCGACGCGTTGCTGCAGGACCTCCTTGCCCTGGGCCAGGGCCTGGGCCCGCACCGCCAGCAGGTTCGCTTCGTTCTCGCAGACGCCGGGCGCGGCCGCCTTTACCGCTTCGGGGCAGGTATATTCGAGCGCCGTGCCGCCGGCCTGCTCGAGCCGCAACCGCGCCACCTGGGCCTCGAGGGCGCGCACCCGCGCCTCCACCTCGCCGGCCGACGAGGACGTCGTGGTATCGTCGAGGCGGATGAGCCGCTGGCCGGCCTTCACCTGCTCGCCGGCACGCACCAGGATCTCGGCGACGATGCCGGCCTCGGCGCTCTGGATCACCTGCGTCTTGCCGGAGGGGATGACACGGCCGGGAGCGCGGCTGACCTCGTCCACCTCGGCCAGGGCGGCCCACACGCCCCCCAGGACGAGGAAGGCGCCGACGACGACGATCACCAACAGCCAGCCGCGGGGCGGCCGGTCGGCGGCCAGCGCGAAGCGGCTCGACCGCGGCGCGGCCGGGGCGCTCACGTCGGCTCTCCCTTGGACTTCAGCTGCTGCAGCACCGCGTCCCGGGGACCGTCGGCGACGATGCGGCCGCCGTCGATCACCAGCAGCCGCGTCACCAGCGCCAGCAGGCTGTAGCGATGCGTTGCGATGATGACGGTGTGCTCCGGAGCGAGGCTCGCGCTCAGGTGGGTGATGAGCTGCCGCTCCGTGGCCAGGTCCATCGAGCTCGACGGCTCGTCCAGGAACAGGATCGTGGGCCGCACCAGCATGGCGCGCGCCAGCGCGATGGCCTGGCGCTGGCCGCCGGAGAGCAGTGCCCCGCCCTCGCCGACGGGCCGGTCATAGCCCAGCGGGTGGCGCGCGACGAAGGCTTCGACGCCGGCGCGCCGTGCCACGTCGACGAGTTCGGCTTCCGTTGCAGTCGGCTTGGACAGCAGGATGTTCTCGCGCACGGTGCCGCTGAACAGTTCGGGATCCTGGATGACGAGGCCGACCTGCCGGCGCAGCTCGTGCGGGTGGTACTGGTCGATGGCGATGCCGTCGACGAGGATCTCCCCCTCGCTCGGCGTGTAGAAGTTCACCAGCAGTCGGCCGATGGTCGTCTTGCCCGACCCGATGCGGCCGATGATGCCCACCTTCTCGCCCGGATTGATGGTGAAGGAGACGCCGTCGAGCACGTGGGTCCTGGCACCGGGATAGGCGAAGCGGACCTTGCGGAACTCCACCTTGCCCTGCGTGATCTCGCGGTTGACGTAGCGCTCGGCCTGCCCGCGTTCGTCCGGCAGTTCGAAAATGGCGGCCAGCGTCCGGAAGGCTTCGGCGGCGCCGCGGGTCTTGAGCAGGAATGCCGAGATCTGAGCAATCGGCGCGATCAGGCGGTTGGACAGCATCATGGCGGCGATGATCGCGCCCATCGAGATCTGCCCGTCGGCGAACAGATAGGTGCCGCCGATGACGATGCTCAGCATCGCCGCCTGGCTGGTCACGGCGGTGATGTTGGTGGCCAGCGACTGGTACCACTTGATGCGGCTCTGCGTCGCCGAGGTGGCGAGGACCGTGCTTTCCCAGCGGCGCAGGAATTCGCCTTCGGCACGGGACGCCTTCATGGTCTGCGGGGCGGTGAGCGCCTCGACGAGCAGGGAATTGCGTTGCGCCGCTTCGGCCAGGGCGGCCTCGACGCTGCGCCCCGACCGCAGGCCGATGCCCAGCGTCACCAGCACGGCGATCACGCCCGCGATCAGCGGGAACACCACCAGCCACCCCACGAGCACGCCGATGACGTAGGCGAACAGACCCATGAAGATGACGTCGACGAACAGCACCAGCGTGCTGGAGGCGAGGAAGTCGCGCAGCACCTCGTATTGCGCGACCCGGCTGATGAACGCGCCCGTCGAGGCCGGACGCGCTGCCAGCGGGGCGTTGAGAACGCGGTCGAACAGCAGGCCCGACAGGCGGTAGTCGATGCGCCGCCCGACATAGTCGATGATGACGCCACGGGCGAGCTTCAGCAGCGTGTCGAACACCAGCACCAGCATCAGCCCGATGGCGAGCACCCACAGGGTCGCAGTGGCCGCGTTGGGCAGGACGCGGTCATAGACGTTGAGGGTGAAGATCGGGAAGGCCACGGCGAACAGATTGATGAAGACCGCGGCGAGCATGACGTAGAAGGCACTCGTCCAGTGCCCGCTGAAGGCCGCCGCGAGCCAGTGGCGCCGGGCCCTGGCCGTCGTGGCCGCGGCCGCTTCGTACACCGGCTGCACCAGCAGCAGGGTGCGGCGCATGCGCAGGTCGAGGGCGGCGCCGTCGAAGACCTGCTCGAAGCCCGCTTCCGCATTGTAGCAGCGCAGGCCGCCGCCGGGCTCGCGGCCGACGCAAACCCTCAGTTCGCCCTGGCGGGTCACGAAGATCGCCGGCATCTCGAATTCGCCCAGCTGCCTGAGCGAGCGGCGCACCGTGCGCACCTGCAAGCCGACGCGTTCCAGCGCCGGGGCGAGCAGCCGTTCGGTCAGCCGTCCGCGGTCGAGCGGCAGGCCGGCCGTGATGGCATCCTTCGACGCCGGCTTGCCCCATAGGCCTGCCAGATACTGCACGACGCCGAGGACCGCGTCCGGCGTCGCCTCGTCGGCAGGCCCGTCGCGTGGTTGCGGGGCGGCGGCGGGTTCGTCCGGCGTCGTCGGTCGCGCCTCAGGTCTCGCCGACCGCCTTGCGACCTTCGCCAGAAGTCCCGTCGTGTTGTCCTTGCTGCTGACCATCAACTGCTGGGCCCGGGAAACGACACATGCATACACTCCCGCGCCGCGCGCCGGGTTTGCCCTGGCGCAACCCGCCGGCCGCCGGAACGCCGGGCGGGCGCTGCTGACGGCGCCTGCCGCCGCCAAGGTTCCGGGTCGGGCCGGAAGGCTTGCGTCAGTTGACGAAGCGCGTCAGGTCGAAGGGTGAACTCAGGTCCACCGGCTTGCGGACGCCCGGCTCGGCCTCCTCGTAATTGGGCGTACCCAGCCGGCCCCGCGCATAGGCGTCCGCCTGGGCCGGCGCTTCGAGGCGCAGATGCCGCAGCAACAGCCCGCAGGCGGCCATCAACCGGTATTCGGCGAAACGGACGCTGAACTGCGCGGTCTCGAACAGCACCTGCGCATTGTAGCGGGTGTTCTGTGCGTCGAGCACGTCGAGCAGCGAGCGCTGTCCGACATCGAACTGTTCCTGGTACGACCCGACCAGCCCGGCAGAAGCATCGAGCTGCTGCTGATAGGCGCCGGCCAGTTCGGCCTGCCGCTGCATGCGGTTCCAGGAAATGCGCACCGCCTCTTCGACTTCGCGGTGCACCTGCGACAGGGCGAGGATCGCCTCGCTCTCGCGCCGCATGTTCTCCTGGACCTCGGCGCTCTTGATGCCACCGTCGAAGATGTTCATGCGGAATACGAGGCGCCCCTGGATGTCGGTGGTGGCGTCGTTGACACCGCCCACGTCCCATCCGGTGTTGGCACGGCCCTCCAGCGTGAGCTTCGGCAACTGGCCGCTTCGCGACTCCTCGACCACTGCGGCGGCGGCGTCGATGTCGGCGCCCGCGAGCAGGACCCTCGGATTGTTGATGCGCCCGGCCGCGATGGCCTGGTCCAGGCTGTCGGGGAGCGCGGCCCCGATGCGACCCGGCAGTTTCGGGTCGGTGAACGGCAGGCCCACATATTTGTAGAACTCGATCTTGGCGGCCTCGAGTTCCTCGCCCGCCTCGGCGACGCGCGCCCGCGCCGCGTTGAGGCGCTCCAGCGCCTGCTGGCGATCGGCCTCGGTCAGCGTGCCGCTGCCGACCGCCGCCGCGACGTTCTCCAGCGTGGTCTCGTGGAAGGCGACGTTCTGGCGGCTGAGGTCGATGATGCGCTGCTGCAGGACGATCTCGAAATAGAGCCTCGTGATCTGCAGCGTGATGAACTCGCTGCGCTCGAGCACGCGGAACGAGGCGCCGTCGACGCGCGCCGCCTGCCGGTTGGCCTCGGCCTGTCGGAAGCCGCCGTCGAACAGGTCGTAGCTCGCGGTCAGTCCGATCTGCGACGGATAGAGCGGATCATCGGCAATGCCGCCGGCGCGCCGGGACGGATTGTCGAGAAACTGGACGCCCACCGACGCCTCGAGGTCCACGCGCGGCAGGTACAGGCCCAGCGCCTGGCGGAGCTCGAACTCGATCGCCTCCCGGTTTTCGGCGGCCTGGCCGATTTCAGGATTGGACTCGATGGCGACTTTCGCCGCCTCCGCCAGGGTCAGGGCGGCTGCGCCGCCGGTGCCCCCCGCCAGCAGCAGGCCGGCGAGCGTTCCCAGGAGCGCGTTGCGCAGGATCTTCAAGTTACGTCCCTCTGACATGCCGCCACCTACCGATACTGTGCCAGCCGGGCATGGGCGCAGTCGCATTTCTGCACCGACTGCACGTCGACATGCCCGCCATTGAGGTAGCTGATGGCCTTGCCACACTGGAACCGGGCTTCGCGGGCCCACAGGAATGCCGGTGAGCGCGAGAGCAGGACCCCCTGGCTGTCCAGGGCGGCGGAGGCATCGGCATAGAAGTCGGCGACCCGATCTTCGATCTGCTCCACCGGTGAAAAGGCAAGGGACGAGGCGCCCGCCACGGGGCAACCGCCCATGGCGAACTGCCCCGGCAGGTCGGCAGCCTGCGCCGATCCCAGAGCAAGGAACGCCAGGAGCGTCGCCGCTCCACGAAAGTTGATCATCCGAGTCCCCACTAGACTTCCCCACAACATTTGTGCCGAAGCCGGCTGACTTGCACAACCGCGCGTGGGGAATTGCGGCGCATTTCGACCAGTCGATTGCAAATATGTCACAGGTACGGCCAATCATGGGCGGTTTGCTGGCCGCGGATACGGTGTCGGTGACTGCACCGAGGCTCCGCCGCCGGGCGCCGTCGCCGTGGCGGCCGGGGAGGGCGGCTCGGTCCACGGAACGCAGCCATCGAGGACTGTGCCGCGGGCCTGCAGATAGTTGCGCACCGGCAGGGCCACCCGCAGTTCGGGTGCGTCGCTCGGGGAAATGATCATCGGCGTAGCCAGCGAAACGTCGCGGCTCGCCCACTCGAAAGCCATCCTGAGCACATCCGACATGAGCAGCGCCTGCCCGCCCGTGACGGCGTTGGCGGAGGCGCGGACCACGGCAAAATCGGCGGCGCTGGCATAGACGCGATACTCGGTGAAATCCTCCTCGGCGCCAATCGTGTAGCGCAGCGTCCCGTCGCTGTGGCAGTCGATCCTGACGGATTCGATGCGTGTCAGGCTGTGCGCGTCGGTATTGGCGGCAATTGCGGCGGGGAGGCCGCGTGCATCGGGTTGCACGACCCAGGCCGGCGCCTCGGCGTCGGCCGCCGGCATGGGCTGCGCACGCGCCTCGTCCGCCGCGGCTGGCGGCACGGCGTCGCCAGGGCCGGCCTCGGTCGGAACGATGCCGATCTCGGCATAGATGCCGGCGGCGTCGGAGCCGGCTTCGAAGACGAGGTCGCCGAAGCCGGCAGTCGCCGCCCCGGAGGGGCGCTGCAGGGACCAGCTGCGGTCGGAGGGGCGGAAGCCTCCGGCCGGCATGGCCCCCGAGATCTGGGCCGCGGTCAGCCGGCCGGCATAGACCTCCCAGCCGTCCTGCAGCTTGTCCGCCAGTTCCTGGGCCCGGTGCTGCTCCGCCGCGTAGGCGGCGAGCGGGCTGTCGAAGCCGTCCGGGGACGCCTGCTCGAGGGGACGCAGCAACTGCAGGTTGGCCTTTAGCAGGCGCGCGAGGTCGGCGACCGGCTCGGCAGTGCCGCTCGCGGCGGGCGCCAGGGCGAGCGCCGCCAGGGTCCTGGCATTGGCG
>NZ_DASWVV010000097.1:0-16317 GCF_036406155.1 Devosia sp.
CCAGCAGCAGGGCCGGCGGCAGGTGCCGCCGCCACCCCGGCCCGCGGCCGAGCGCCTGCCGGACCAGCGGCAGGTTGGCGTAACGCAGCGTCAGCTTCCTGCGCCGGCGCAGCAGCCACACATAGGCGGCGGCGAGGAGCGGCAGCAGCAGCAGCAGCCAGAGCATGTCGGGCCAGATGAAGGTCATGCCGCAACTCCTCCCTGGGCGAGCCGGGCCCGCGCCCGGCGCATGCCGGCGAAACGCAGGATCGCCTCCACCAGATCGTCGTCGGTCCTGAGCTCGAGGGCGTCGACGCCGGCGCGCTCGAACCCGGCGGCCAGCGTTTCCTCCCAGCGTGCCGCCGCCTCGGCGAAGCGGCGGCGGAAGCCGCGGTCGGAGGTATCGACGACGAGCTGGTCGCCGCTCTCGGCGTCCTCGAAGGGGATCAGGCCGAGATCGGGCAGGGCGAATTCGAGCGGGTCGGTGAGGCGCACCGCCACCGTCTCGTGGCGGTCGCCGAGCCGGCCGAGCGGGCCCTCCCATCCCGGCACCGAGACGAAATCGGAGACGACGAAGACCATCGCGCGGCGCTTGATGGCGGCGGCGGCGCGGCCGAGAAAGGCGCCGAGATCGGTGGGGGGCGCGCGCAGCCGGCGCGGATGGGCCAGCGCCTTGTCGACGAGATACTGCACGTGCCGGCGCCCCGACCTGGCCGGCAGCAGCCGGTCGGCGACGCCGTCGAACAGGATGGCGCCGGCATTATTGCCGCGATGGGCGAACAGGCGGGCCATGACGGCGGTGAACTCGACCAGCGCCTGCCGCTTGTCCTGCCCGGCGGAGCCGAAATCGAGCGACGGGCTGAGGTCGAGCAGGAACCAGGCTGTCATGTCGCGGTCCTCGGTGAAGACACGGACATGCGGCACGCCGGTGCGCGCCGTGACGTTCCAGTCGATGTGGCGGACGTCGTCGCCGGGCCGGTACTCGCGCAGATCGGCGAAATCGAGCCCGGCGCCGCGGAACAGGGTGCGATAGTCGCCCTGCAGCAGCCCGTCGAGCCGGCGGGCGACCGTCCACTCCAGCCGGCCGAGCAGCCGCTCAGCCTGTCGGGGCGAGGTCGACATGGGCCTGCAGCGGCTTGTCCGGCGCCGGCACGGCGCGCAGGATGCGGCCGACGATGTCGTCGGGGGTCACCGATTCCGACAGCGCCTCGTAGCTCAGCGACAGCCGGTGGCGCATGACGTCGGGGGCGACGTCGACGACGTCCTCGGGGAGCACGTAGTCGCGGCCGCGCAGGAAGGCGAGCGCCCGCCCGGCCTCGATCATGTTGATCGAGGCGCGCGGGCTCGCCCCGTAGGCGATGAAGCGCTTGAGGTCGCCGAGCCCGACGCTCTCGGGAAGGCGGGTGGCGGCGGCGAGCTTGACCGCGAACTGGATCAGGGTCGGATCGACATACAGGGCCCGGCTGCGTGTCTGCAGCTCGACCAGTTGCTCGGTCGTCGCCACCCGCGCCGCCGCCTGCATGGCGCCGGTGACGCGCGAGACGATGACGAATTCCTCCTCCTCCGACGGATAATCGACCAGCACCTTCATCATGAAGCGGTCGACCTGCGCTTCGGGCAGCGGATAGGTGCCCTCGGTCTCGATCGGGTTCTGCGTCGCCATGACCACGAACGGGTCGGGCACGGCATGCGTCTCGCCGGCGATGGTCACCTGGCGCTCCTGCATCACCTCGAGCAGGGCGCTCTGCACCTTGGCCGGGGCACGGTTGATCTCGTCGGCGAGCAGCAGGTTGCAGAACACCGGCCCGAGCGCGGTCGAGAACTCGCCGGTCTTCTGGTTGTAGATGCGCGTGCCGACGAGGTCGGCGGGGACGAGGTCCGGGGTGAACTGGATACGCCGGAAGCTGCCGTGGATGGCCTGCGCCAGCGTGTTGACGGTGAGCGTCTTGGCCAGCCCGGGCACGCCCTCGACCAGCAGGTGCCCCCTGGCGAGCAGCGCGATCAATACGCGCTCGAGGAAGTGGTCCTGCCCGACCACGACCTTTTTCACCTCGTACAGCACCTGCTCCATCAGCGGAGCCACGGCGGGGGCGGCAGCGATTACGGGCGGGCGTTCGGCCATGATCCGTTCCTCTTGCGGGTTAGAGCGGGGACTCCTCGACGGCGCCGGCGGCGTCCTCGATGGTGGCGGCGAAGGCGATGCCGGCAAAGGTGCGCAGCCCCGAGGGGTTGAGGATGGCGCTGACAATGCCCACCACCTCGCCGTCTGCATTGACCAGCGGCCCGCCGGAATTGCCGGGATTGGCGGCGGCGTCGAACTGGATGAGGTTGCGCATCGGCATGCGCCCCTCCTGCTCGAGCACGCGCAGCAGCCCCGAGACCACGCCGGCGGAAGCGGACGGGCCGATGCCGAAGGGGAAGCCGACGGCCACGACGTCGTCGCCGGGCCTGAGATCGGCGCTGCCGCCAAGCGTCGCCGGCACCAGATCGTCGGGCAGCACGGTCGGCCGGATGATGGCGAGGTCGAGTTCGGGGCGGGCGCCGGTGATGAAGGCGTCGGCCTCGGTGCCGTCGTGGAACACCACACGCAGCCGCTGCGCGGCGCGGGCGACGTGCAGGTTGGTGAGGATGGTGCCCTGGTCGTCGATGACGACGCCGGTGCCGACGGCGGTGAACTGCTCGTGGAAATCTTCCTCGATGCCGTCCGCGCGGGGCAGTTCCACCGGCGCCTCGCCGCCGGGGTCGGACTGCGGCGGGCCGGCGGCGGGATCGTAGCCGTTGACCCGCACAACCGAGGGGATGATCGCGGCATAGGCGAGCGAAGCGATCGAGGGCGGCCGCCCGCGCTCGTCGATGGCGAAGTTGACGGCGGCGTTGATGTCATCCTGGGTGAGGCGCTGTCCCGGGGGCCGCAGCACCTCGTAGGCCCCGAACAGGACGAGGGCGCCGGCGATCGCGGCGAGGGCGGTGAGCCGGGCCGGATGCCGGGCGTAGAAGCGGTTCCAGGCCTGGGCGGCGCGCCGGCGCAGCGGCAGCTCGGGCGGCAGCGGAGCCGGCGGCGGGCCCAGCGGGGCGTCACGCGCGGCGACAGCCGGCCGCGACCCGTCGCCCGTGCGCGGCGTGGCGGACCTGCTGTAGAGTGACCGTCGCTTCACGCTCGGACGCTCCCTGCCTGACGCGGCCGATGCCTCGCCGCGCCGTGGTCGCCCCCAGCGCACAGTATGCCGCCTGCCGGCGCCGATCGGCCAGCCAAAGTTGGGCGCCGCACGGGTTGCTCTCAGAAATGTGCGCGGGACGTTATCGCGCGCGGCGCCGGTTACTCCTCGGGCTCGGTGGTGAACTGCAGCGGGAAGCCCTGCTGGCGTCCGGCCTCGGTGGCGCGGTTGGCCTTGGTCTCGGCGATCTCCTTGATGAACACGGCGACGACGCAGCTGCCCTTGGTGTGGGCGGTGATCATGACGCGGTGCGCCTGGTCCTCGCTGAGGCGGAACTCGGCCTTGAGCACGCGCACGACGAAGTCGCGCGGCGTGTAGTCGTCGTTGAGCAGGATGACCTTGTGCAAGGGCGGGCGTGCGACCTTGGGCAGGGTCCTGGCGCGCGGCCGGGTGACGGTGGCGGGAGCCGGTTTCATGGGAGGAAGCCTCCGATGAGCAACACCGGCACCATAGCACGCCCGCCGCCCGCTTGCACTCGGGCCGGGCCGGCGCAAAGGCGGGCGCCGCGAACCATTTGCGCAATGGGGGGTTCCTCAAGCAGTAGCCGACCAGCCCAGGAGCCGAACATGCCGACCGTGCCCACCATCCAGCTCAACGACGGCAACGCCATCCCGCAGCTCGGCCTGGGGGTGTGGCAGGTGCCGCCCGAGCAGACGGCGCCGACGGTGCTCGCGGCCATCGCCGCCGGCTACACGCTGATCGACACGGCCCAGGGCTACCACAACGAGGAAGGCGTGGGCGCCGGCATCCGTGCGGCCGGTGTCGACCGCAGCAGGCTGTTCGTCACTTCCAAGCTGCGCACCAGGGACCAGCGCTTCGACGATGCCCTGCGCTCGTTCGAAGGCAGCCTCGGCCGGCTGGGCCTCGACTATCTCGACATGTTCCTGATCCATTGGCCGGTGCCGGGGCAGGACCTCTATGTCGAAGCCTGGCGGGCCCTGGTCCGGCTGCAGGAAGAGGGCCGCGTCCGCTCCATCGGCGTCTCCAACTTCCTGCCCGAGCACATCGAGCGCATCGTCGCGGCGAGCGGGGTGCGGCCGGCGGTCAACCAGATCGAGCTGCACCCGGAGTTCCAGCAGCGCGACGTGCGCGGCTTCCACGCCCGGCACGGCATCGCCATCGAGTGCTACAGCCCGCTGGGCAGCGGTGCGGTGCTGGACAATAGCGTGCTCGCCGAGATCGCCGCCCGGCACGAACGGAGCCCGGCGCAGGTGGCCCTCCGCTGGCACCTGCAGCAGGGCCTGATCGTCATTCCCAAGACCATCCATGCCGAGCGCCTGCGGCAGAACATCGACGTGTTCGACTTCGAACTGGGGGCGGCGGACATGCAGCGTCTCGCCGGGCTGGACCGGCCCGACGGCAGGCAGAACAGCAACCCGGCCAGCTACAACGACATCTGGTGAGCGGGCGGCGGGGCCGCGGTCACGCCCCCTTCTCCGTCGCCGCCACGGGTGCCTTGCGGCGGAACAGCATGTCGCGGGCGGCGAGCACGGCGCCGGCGGTGATAAGCAGACTGGCGACGAGGATGGCGTGGCTGTAGGCGGCGTAGCCGGTAGCGATGAGGATCGCCGTCGACAGCAGCGGCGCTGCGTAGGAGGCGGCCGCCAGCACCTGGATGTCGCCGTGCTTGACGCCGATGTCCCAGACATAGAAGGCGAGCCCGACGGGGCCGAGCCCGAGGGCGACGATGGCGCCCCATTGCAGCGCGTCCGCCGGCCACACTGTCTGCTCCAGCGCCAGGTGGCAGAGCGCCGAGAGGAGCGCCGTCACCAGGCAGAAGCCGGTGATGGCGTCGCTGGGGACGGCGGCGAAGCGGCGCGACAGCACGGAGTAGCCCGACCACGCGAACGCCGCGAGCAGGGCGGCGCCGTAGCCGACGAGATAGTCGGGGTTGAACGACAGGCCGCGCCCGCCGGTGACGACCAGCGCCGCGCCGGCCAGCGCCAGCAGCGCCCCGGCGACGTGATACAGGCGCAGTTTCTCGCCGGGCAGCAGGGCCGAGAACACGACGATCAGCAGCGGCCACAGATAGTTGATGAGCCCGGCCTCGACCGGCGGCGCGTTGCGCAGGGCCGTGAAATACAGGGCGTGGTAGCCGAACAGCCCGGCGATGCCGAGCAGCCACACCGGCCATGGCTGCCTGAGCGCCTTGACCGCGTGCGGCCGGAACACCCATAGCGCCACGCCGGCCAGCCCGCCGATGGAGAAGGTGACGGCGGTCAGCTGGAACGGCGGCATGGTGCCGCTGGCGGCGGTGAAGACGGCGAGCAGCGACCACAACAGCACGGCGGTAAAACCGATCAGGGTGGCGGCGCGGGGCGACGATTGCGTGGACATGGGCAGGACCGACAGGGAGGGCAAGGTCGTTCTAGCCCGGGCTGCCGCGGCTGGCAAAGGGCAGGTTGCACGCGGCCGGCGGCTTGCCTACCCTGACGCCAGCCACAGGAAGGCCCCGATGTCGCTCGCTCCACCCCGCTTGCTCGCCGAGGCGCAACTGCGCGCTCGGCAGGGCATCGACGTGCTCGCCGCCGAGATGCTGGCCGACAAGGCCGCCTCGCTCGGCCATCAGGGCCGGCTGGTTGAAGCGGCGCTGGCGCGCTTGCGCGCCAGCGACGGGCCGGCCGAGGAACGGCTGCGGCTGGTGCGGGCGGCGGCGCGCGAGGTGTGGGCCTTCCTCGTACAGCGCGAACTGTGCGGGCTGCGGGACCAGCAGGAAATCATCCGCCTCTACGGCATCCCGCCGGAGGTTCTGGTGCGGCTGGGGGCGATGGAGCGCTGAGCGCTACAGCAGCAGCTTGAAGCCTTCGTGGCTCTGTTCGAAACCGAGCCGGCGGTAGAAGCGGTGCGCGTCGGTGCGCTGCTTGTTGGAGGTAAGCTGCATGAGACCGCAGCCGCGTTCCCGGCAGCGCGCGGCGGCCCAGCGCATCATCTCGCCGCCGAACCCGCGGTTGCGCTGCGCCGGGGCGACATGCACCGATTCCACCAGCGCCCGTTTCATGCCGCGGCGCTGCAGGCCCGGGATATAGGTGAGCTGGAAGGTGCCGACCGGGGTGCCGTCGAACTCGGCGACCAGCAGCTCCTGGTTGGGATCGGCGTCGATGGCGGCGAACGCCGCGGCGTAGTCGGGTCCATCCGCCGCGGCCGGGTCGTCGCCGGTCGCAACGACGCTGTCGGCGACGATCAGCCCGACGATGAACGGCAGGTCGGCGGCGGTGGCGTGGCGGTAGGTGAGCGGCATGGCCCGTTGCTGATGCCATAGCCCGGCGCGAAGCGCAAACGGCGCCGTCCGCGCCGGTTACCGCCGGAACCGGGCGCCAGGGGTGGCCGTTGAGTGCACCGACACAGCGGCGATGGAGCACTGAGATGGTGGCGCACGAGCACGAGTCCCGCACGAGCGAGCACAACGGCCAACCGGACATGGTGGCGGCCGTGGCCATCGTCGTCCTCATGGTCCTGGCCTTCTTCTTCCTGTTCAACTGGAACGGCGGGACCGTTGCGGTCGACGTGCCGACCGGAGCGATGGATGCTGCCAACCGCTGACGGCGGCCAGGTCCGCCGCCGGCAGCACGAAATTCGCTCCGGGGCGGGCCGCCTGATGCGTATACTGGAGCGTTCCCGGGGCGACCCTACCGCGGTCCCCGTCCGGGAGGCGGGGCAGGGCGCAGACGCCCTTTCCCTCGTGACGGGTGCAGCCATGTCCCCTGCTGCCGGGCAAGCGGCCGTGACGATCGACGCCGGAGCCGCACCGGCCGCCGAGACGGCGCCGGCGCTTGCGACAGCGCCGTGCTGGGCGCTGCTGCACAGCAACCGCGCGGCCTGGGCGGCTGCCAAGGCGATCCTCGCATCGGCACAGGAAAGCATCGCCATCGAGCAGTTCATCTTCTCGCATCGCGGCATCGGCCTGGAGATCCTCGACATCCTCGCCGACCGGGCGCGACAGGGGGTGCGCGTGCGGCTGCTGGCCGACTGGTTCGGCAGCCGGCCGCTCGCCGCCAGTGCCGGGGCAAGGGCCCTGGTCGCGGCCGGGGGCGAGGTCGCCATCTTCCACCCGCCGCGCGGCTTCCTGCGCCATCCGTCCTCGGCCTTCCACCGGCTGCACCGCAAGACGCTGATCGTCGACGGCCGGCTGCTGATGACCGGCGGCTCCTGCTTCGCCCCCAGGATGGAGGACTGGCGCGACACCATGGCGCTGATCGAGCACGAGGTGGCGGCCGAGGCGCTGGCCGAGTTCGATGTGGCCTGGGCCTATGCCGCCGAGGGCACGCGGCCGCTGCCGGTGCGCGCCCGGGCGCGGGCGCCCGACGGGCGCACCTGGTCGTTCGTGGTGAGTTCGCCCTACCGGCAGAGCCGGGGCGAATACGACACCGTGCTGTTCGACCGCATCGCGCATGCCGAGCACAGCGTCATCCTCACCTCGCCCTACCTGGTGCCGGTGGGCCGCTTCTGGCGGGTGATGGAGCGGGCGACGCGGCGCGGCGTGCGCGTGCGGGTGATGATTCCGGCGCGGAGCGACCAGCCGCTCACCGACATCTTTTCCTTCCGCTACGCCCGGCGGCTGCTGGGCCGCGGCGTCGAGGTCTACGGCTACACCGGCGGGATGATGCACGCCAAACTCGCCGCCATTGACGGCGACTGGGCGGCGGTCGGCAGCTTCAACCTGGGCATCGACAGCATCCGCATGAATCTCGAGGGGGCGCTGGTCAGCCGCGACCGCGGTTTCCACGCCGCCCTGCTCGGCCAGCTCGAGGCCGACCTCGCCACCTCGCGCCCGCTCTAGGGCGTGGCCGCGGCCGGCGCGGCGAGGGAGAGACTGGCCCAGACCGGCAGGTGGTCGGAGGCCTTGCGGGCGAGGGCGCTGTCATGGACGCCGGCGTCGACGAGCCGCAATTCGGGATTGATGACGATCTTGTCGAGGGCAAACAGCGGCAGCCGCGAGGGGAAGCTGCGGCCGGGCGAGGCGACGTGGTGCTTGCGGCCGAAATGGGCGAGACAGGCGCCGCCGCCGTGCCATTCGTTGAGATCGCCGAGCATGACCGTAGGCAAGTGAGTCGCGAAGGTCTCCACCCGCTCCAGCAGCGCCAGCGCCTGGCGCGCCCGCCATCTGCCGAGCAGGCCCAGATGCATGGCGACGACGCGCAGCCTGCGGCCGCCCAGCGCCAGATCGACCACGGCGGCGCCGCGCTGTTCCTCGAACGAGGGCAGGGCGATGCGGTGGACGTCGAGAATGGTGGCGGTGCGCCGCACCAGCACGACATTGCCGTGCCAGGAAATGTCGCCGCGCGCGGTACCCAGGGTCACCGGCGTGTAGTCGGACTCGGCCGCGACGGCAGAGGCGGGCAGATGCTCGAACAGTTCGCCCAGCACCGGATCCGCCTCCTGCACGGCGACGACGTCGGCGTCGATTTCCTTCAGCACGGCGAGGTTGCGGTGCAGGTTGCGCCTGAGATCGGTCCCCAGGCCGCGGCGGATATTGTAGGAGGCGACACGGAACATGGCCTCCAGATGAGGCGCAGAAGCCGGCCTTTCAATGGCGGGCGCGACGCTCACCGTGCCGTCCGGTAGCCCTCGGGCACGCCGCCGGTCGAGAACACGAACTGCCACACCTGCAGGATGCGGGCGCGGAAGCCGCCGGCGCAGCTGAGCAGATAGTATTTCCACATGCGGTAGAAGCGCTCGCCCTCGGGCGTGTTCGGCCGCGGCCACCTGGCCTCGAAATTCTCGTGCCAGGCCATCAGCGTCCTGTCGTAGTGCGGCCCGATATTGTGGACGTCGACGACGGTGAACAGGCCGTCGATGGCCTGCCCGATCTGGGCCATGGAGGGGATGACGCCGCCGGGGAAGATGTATTTCTCCAGCCACGGCTCGATCGTCTTCGTGGTCTTCTGGGCGCCGATGGTGTGCAGCATGAACAGCCCGTCGTCGCTGATGGCCCGGCGCGCCGCCTCGAAATAGGTGCGGTAGTTCTTGTAACCCACGTGCTCGAACATGCCCATCGACACGACGTGGTCGGCCTTGCCGTCGAACTCGCGGTAGTCCTTGACCTGGAATTCGACCGGCAGGTGCTTGTAGCGCTCGCGCCCGTAGGCCGCCTGGTCCGGCGAGACGGTGACGCCCACGCACTCGGCGCCGTAGCGTTCGGCGGCGAAGCCCATGAAGGCGCCCCAGCCGCAGCCGATGTCCCAGACGCGCTGGCCCGGCTTGAGCCCGATCTTGCGGCAGACGAGGTCGAGCTTGGCCTCCTGCGCCTCGTCGACATTGCTGACGCCCTCCGGCCAGTAGCCGCAACTGCCGGTCATGCGGGCGTCGAGCGAGGCGCGGTAGGCGTCGGTCTCGCTGTAGTGCAGCTTTGCGACGCGCCGCGAACGGGCGACGGTCTGCATGTTGAGGATGCTGGCCTGCAG
Organism: Devosia sp.; assembly: GCF_036406155.1. GTDB lineage: Bacteria > Pseudomonadota > Alphaproteobacteria > Rhizobiales > Devosiaceae > Devosia_A. The sequence goes on from NZ_DASWVV010000097.1 coordinate 9,596, forward strand.
CACCTGCCACAGGAAGCCGGGCGTCAGGTTGACCGCCTGGTCGAGATTGACCCTGAGCACGCGGTTGATGAACTCGGCGAGGTCCTCGGCGTCCCACCAGCCATCCATGTAGGCCTCGCCGAGCCCTAGCGAGCCCTGGGCGAAGAGCCGGTTCCAGAAGCGCTCGTCGCGGATCTGCGGATCCCAGGGGTTGGGTCCGTTGAGAGTGATGCCCGCCGGCTCGAGCAGGGACAGGATTCTGGATTTCTGGTCCATCGCAACCGTCTGACGCAAAGTGTGGACTTGGGCCGAGAGGTAGACGGTCAATACCTGAGCAATTTTGCCGAGCAAATTCAAGCCGGTTGCAAGACGAGGGCCGGGATCGCTCCCGGCCCTGTCGCCCGAGGTTTGCCGCCGCTACAGGGCGATGCGGTAGGTGGCGAAGCCGCTCTCGGCCTCGCCGACATACTCGATCTTCACTGCCGTCACGTCGGCGAGGTGCTCCTTCGCCCGGGGGCCAGTCTCGAACAGCACCGTTCCGCCCAGCGGTGCCAGCGACCAGTTGCTGTCCGCGGACGGGTTGATGGTGCCATTCTGCACGATGTAGCGCACGATGATGTCGCGGTTTGTGTCGGGCCCCTTGAAGATGATCTTGTCGGGCCCGAGGCCGGGGAAGCTGCCGCCGCCGCCGGCGCGGTAGTTGTTGGAGGCGACGACGAACTTCTGCGCCGGATCGATCGGCTTGCCCTCGAACATGAGGTCGACGATGCGGCTCTCGGTGTTGCCGATGTCCTCGCCCTTGACGCCGTATTTCGACGGCTTGGTCAGGTCGATCCGGTACGTCACCCCGTCGATGACGTCGAAATTGTAGGAGGGGAAGTCCGGATTGATGAGCGGCGCGTCGGTGGCTCCGGCGGCCACCTGGTTGAAGATGCCGGCGGCGCGGTCGAGCCAGTTCTGCACGTCGGCGCCGGTGACGACGACGGCCTGGATGGTGTTGGGGTAGAGGTAGAGGTCGGCGACGTTCTTGATGGCGACCGGCCCCACCGGCACGTCGGTATAATAGTCCGGGCCGCCGCGCCCCCCGGCCTTGAACGGGGCAGCCGCCGACAGGATCGGCAGGCTTTCCCATTCGGTGCCCTTGAGCATCTGCTCCATGTACCATTTCTGCGCGATGTTGACGATCTGCACCGACGGATCGTCGGCGACGAGGGCGAAATAGGAATGCAACGGCGCCGCCGTCTCACCCACGGCGCGGCGCACATATTCCAGAGTCTCGTCGTGGTTGGCCTGGGCGGCGGCGAGCACCTCCGGCTTGCTCTCCACCAGCTTCTGCACCTTGCCCTCGACGCGTTCGAAGATCGGGCGGGCCTCCGAGGTGTGCGAGACAACGCTCCACCTGCCGTCGTCGGCGCGCTCGAGCAGGAGATCGATGAGGCCCATGTGCGACCCCCAGAACCCGGCCATGACGGCAGGCTTGCCGTTGAGTGTGCCGGCCTCGATGTCGGCCCCGGCCACGTCCTTGTAGTCGGGGCCGGGGAAGACCAGGTGCTGGTGGCCGGTCAGGACGACGTCGATGCCCTCGACCGCGGCCAGCTGCAGCGAGGCGTTCTCGGCGCCGGCCGGGGCGTCGGCGGCGATGCCGGAATGCGACAGGGCGATGATGAGGTCGGCGCCCTCGGCCCGCATCTGCGGCACGTATTGTTTGGCGGTCTCGACGATATCAAGCGTGTCGACCTTGCCGACCAGGTGCGTTGCATCCCAGGTCATGATCTGGGGCGGCAGGAAACCGATGAAGCCGAGCTTGATCGGGTAGCTGTTGCCGGCACCATCGGCGAGCTGCTTCTCGACGACGCGATAGGGCGCGATGTAGGGGGCGCGGTTGCCGTCGGCCTTGACGAGATTGGCGGAGACGAAGGGGAAATTGGCGCCCTTGAGTGCGGCGTCGAGGAAGTCGAGCCCGTAGTTGAATTCATGGTTGCCGAGCGTGCCGACCTCGTAGCCGAGCGTGTTCATGGCGGCGATGATCGGATGCGGCTCACCGTCGAGACCCTTCTCGTAGGCGATGTAGTCGCCCATCGGGTTGCCCTGGATGACGTCGCCGTTGTCGACGAGGATGGCGTTGCCCGCCTCGGCGCGGATAGCATCGATGAGCGCGGCGGTGCGTGCCAGGCCCAGCGTGTCGTTGGGCGCGTCGGCATAATAATCGTAGGGGAACACGGCCACGTGCAGATCGGTGGTTTCCATGATGCGCAGATGCGCCTGGCCGGCCGCCGCCTGTGCGGCGAACGGATGCAGGGCGACCATGGCGCCGACACTGGCCGAGCCGGCGAGGAAGGCGCGGCGGGATACGCGGTAGTCCAGCTTCATCTCGAATCTCCCTGAAAGACGAAAACGCACGGACGGGCGGAACGACAGAGGCGAGGAACCGGTTATGTGTCCGCCCGGCCACGGAGCGGCATTGCTGTGTCACCGATGGGTGACGTTGCGGTGACGGCTCAAGACGACACGAACTATTGTGGACCGGTTGGTCAAATTTGGACTTTGCGCCAAACTGGAGCAGGTTTCAACGCGACAGGCGCAGAACGGGGAGATCCGCATGAAGTGGCGCGGCCGGGAGCGAAGCTCCAATATCGAGGATCGCCGGGGCACGACGGTGGGCGGGGGCGGCGGCTTCGGGCGCGGCGGCCTCGGCTACAACCCGTTCGGCAGCGGCGGCGGCTTCCGCATCCCCAGCGGCGGGCGCTCCAGCGGCCTGGGCCTGCTCGGCACGCTCGTCGCCATCGGCATCATCCTGGTGCTGATGGGCATCAACCCGCTCGACCTGCTCACCGGCACCGGCCCCACTGCGCCGACCCAGGTGTCGACCTCGCAGCTGCCCTCGACGAACGCCACCGAGGACGAGCTGGCCCAGTTCGTGGGCGTGGTGGTCAAGGAGACCGAGAACCTGTGGGGGGAGGTGTTCAAGCAGAACAACCTGACCTACGAGCCGCCCAAGGTCGTGCTGTTCTCCGAGCAGACCACGTCGGCCTGCGGCATCGCCGACGCCAGCAGCGGACCGTTCTACTGTCCCAACGACCAGAAGGTCTATATCGACCTGAGCTTCTACGAGCAGCTGCGGCGCCAGTTCGGCGCCCCCGGCGATTTCGCCCAAGCCTATGTGATCGCCCACGAGATCGGCCACCACGTGCAGCAACTGACCGGCGTGCTGCCCGAGTTCAACCGCATGCGGCCGCAACTGAGCCAGGGTGACCAGAACGCCTATTCGGTCAAGGTGGAACTGCAGGCCGACTGCTATGCCGGCGTCTGGGCCAACTATGTCAACCAGGAGAAGCTGCTCGACCAGGGTGACATCGAGGAGGCGATCAACGCTGCCAACGCCATCGGCGACGACATGCTGACGCGCGGCACCGTGCAGCCGCGCAACTTCACGCACGGCACTTCGGCGCAGCGAATGGCCTGGCTGAAGCGGGGGCTGGAGAGCGGCGACGTCGGCCAGTGCGACACCTTCGCCAGCGGCGCGGTGTAGGCGCCGACCGGGCGCCCGCAACAGGGCAAACAAGCGATAACGCGCCTCGGCGCGGCCGGTTCCGTGATCTCCAAATGTTCACGGGTTTACAACTAACGTCTAGTTTTCTCCGGAAAAATTCCCGGTGCGGGCCTTTTGGCTGCCCTCAGTTCTTCACAATCGGCTCGCTTCTTCGTGAACGCGGGCGGCGGTTGCGTCGCCTGTCGGTGCCGGTCTCCTCCCGCACCGTTTCACCCTGACTACGGAGAAATAACATCATGAAGAAGCTCCTCGTTTCCCTCGTCGCCATCGGCTTTGCCAGCGCCGCCATGGCGCAGGTCGTCACCGATTTCGCGGCGGTCGACGCCGATGCCAGCGGCGACGTCTCGCTGACCGAAGCGCAGGCCGTGTGGGCCGAGCTGACGGAAGAGGCCTTCAAGGCCGCCGACACCAATGCCGACGGCAAGGTCGACCAGGCCGAGTACGAGGCCTACCTGGCCGCCAACCCCGTGGCGCAGTAAGCTCCCGCCGAAACGCCGGAGGCCGCCCGCAGGGGCGGCCTCTTTTTTTTGTGCCGACAGGCGGCTCAGGCGGCGGGGGCCTCGCGCTCGGGGCGCTGCGGCAACCCCTTCTGCGCGCGCACCAGGTTGAGGAAGCGCGTGAACAGATAGTGGCTGTCGCGCGGGCCGGGCGAGGCCTCGGGGTGGTACTGCACCGAAAAGATCGGCTTGCCGTCGACGGCGAGCCCGGCATTGGAGCCGTCGAACAGCGAGACATGCGTCTGCGTCACCCCGGCCGGCAGGCTCTCTCCGTCGACGGCGAAGCCGTGGTTCATCGAGGTGATCTCGACCTTGCCGGTGGTCAGGTCCTTGACCGGATGGTTGGCGCCGTGGTGGCCCTGGTGCATCTTGGACGTGGTGCCCCCGAGGGCGAGGCCGAGCAGCTGGTGGCCGAGGCAGATGCCGAAGATCGGCTTGCCGGTCTCCATCAGCGCCTTGATCGTCGGCACGGCATACTTGCCGGTCGCGGCCGGGTCGCCCGGGCCGTTGGAGAGGAAGATGCCGTCGGGATCGTGGCCGAGGATTTCCTTGGCGGTGGCCGTGGCCGGTACCACCGTCACCCGCGCCCCCTGGTCGGCGAGGCAGCGCAGGATGTTGCGCTTGGCGCCGTAATCGACGGCGACGATGTGGAACTCGGGGTCCTCGAGCCGGCCGTAGCCCTCGTTCCACTGCCAGCCGGTCTCCTCCCATTTGTAGGTCTGGGCGGTGGTGACCTCCCGGGCGAGATCGAGCCCCTCGAGGCCGGGGAAGGCCTTGAGTTCGGCGAGGATCGAGGGCTCGTGGAACTGCCCGTCGGGGGCGTGGGCGATGACGCCGTTGGGCATGCCCGTCTCGCGGATGCGTGCCGTCAGGGCGCGCGTGTCGATGCCGGTGATGCCGATGATGTTGCGCGTCTTCAGCCAGGCGTCGAGCCGGTGCGCGGCCCGGTAATTCGACGGATTGGTGATGTCGGCCCTCAGCACGCAGCCGCGCACCCCGGACAGCGCCGCCATGTTCACCGTCTCGATGTCCTCGTCGTTGGTGCCGACATTGCCGATATGGGGGAAGGTGAAGGTGATGATCTGGCCGGCATAGGAGGGGTCGGTGAGGATCTCCTGGTAGCCGGTCATCGCCGTGTTGAAGCAGACCTCGCCGGCGGCGTGGCCGACAGCGCCGACGCCGCGACCCTCGAGGCGGGTCCCGTCCGCCAGGATCAGAAGCGCGGTCGCGGGGGATTGCTGCCAGCCGGTCACGGTGGGTCTCCAAGAGTTCGCAAATGGTCGATGACGGCCCCCTCTTACGAGCCGGGCCGGCGCAGCGCAAGTGGATAACGGCGCCCCGTGGGGCTATATGGTCGGGGAAACCGCAGCCACAAGAGGACGACATGCGCGAGGCGATCGAGAAGGGATACAAGGAGGCGCTGAAGGCGCGCGACCAGCGGCGCACGGCGACGCTCAGGGCCGTCAACGCCGCCATCAAGGACAAGGACATCGAGGCGCGCGGGCAGGGCAGGGGGCCGCTCGCCGAGGCCGACATCCTGGTGCTGCTGCAAAAGATGGTGAAGCAGCGCGAGGAGAGCCTCGGCATCTACGCCAAGGCCGGGCGCGAGGACCTGGCGACGGTGGAGCGCGAGGAGATCGCCATCCTCAGCGAGTTCCTGCCCAAGGGGCTGTCCGAGGAGGAGATCGAGTCGGCCATCATCGACGCCATCGCAAGGACCGGGGCGCAGGGCGGCAAGGACATGGGCAAGGTCGTCGCCGCGCTGAAGGCCGACTTTCCGGGCCGGATCGACTTCGTCAAGGCCTCGGCCAAGATCCGCACGGCACTGGGGGAATAGCGGGTACGCCCGGCGCTACTCGGTTACGCCGAAGGCGATCTCGTCCTCGAGCCGGAGCAGTTCGAACTCCGAGACGCGGACATCGAGCCGTATCGTCCACGTGCCGGGAACCGGAATGGTCAGAGGTTCTACCTTCCAGGTGCCGTCGGGCTGCCTGTCGGCCGGGTACCCGATGTCCTCCACGCCGAGCGCCCGGTTGCTCGCGACCAGAGTGACCGCGTCGGCGTCGAGGGCGCCGAAATCGGTGTTCATCAGCAGGATATCGGCGGCGTTCCCGCCGGCGTCACCCGAGGCGAAGGTGATCTCGGCCATCGCCTTGCCGGCATGGATGTGGGTGACGAGGGGCGCCGCCTGCGCCGCCGCCAGCGTCCGCGGCGGCGGCGTGAAGCGCCACGTCGCCACCGCTCCGAGCACCGCCACGATGAGCACGGCCTCGACGGCGATCACCCTGACGAGGGTGCGGGTAGCTGCCCCCTCGCCCGCCAGCGCCGGGCGGGTCAGGCGCCAGCGGTTGAAGGCGGCGAGGCCGAAAAGCACGACGAGCAGGGCCAGCTTCACCATGAGGACGCGGCCATAGGCGGTGGCGACGAGCGCTTCGGGCGCCCGTACCTGGACCAGCGCCAGCGTCGCTCCCGCAACGATCAGGGGCAGCACGGCGAACGGCGCCGCAAGCGAGAACCGGCGCAACGCCGCTGCGGCTTCGGCCGAACGGTGGCGGAGCAGGGTCGCGAGCGCCGGCAGGGCGCCCGCCCAGAAGGCGATGCCTGCGGCATGCAGGAACACGGCCGGGCGCGTGAGCCACTGCGGCTCGGCGGCGCCGGCGTGGCCGGTGGCCGCCAGCGCCAGCCCGACGCCCGCG